>CASFHZ010000024.1 GCA_949294585.1 uncultured Christensenella sp.
AATTACAAGTTTACATTGTCACCAACAGTTAAAATGATTAACAGAAGAAACAAGTTTAAACTTTTTGATTTGTTTACATTGGCAAACAAAAGGTTGTATGTTACATATGCACTGCAAAATATTGATGGAGCAAAACAAATACCTTCATCATTTGTGCTTGACATATTAAAAGTGGGTGCAGAAAAAATAACTCAAAGCGAAATATATGATATTTTTGCAGATGATGATTTATCCACAAAAATTTTATTTAACAATCCAACATTAAATTCTGCACTAAACAACATAACAGTTTCAAACAATTCAAAAGTTAGTGCCATTGTTAAAAGTGCGTTAATTAAACTTAATTGCTATAACAATTTTGAACCAACAAACAAAGATAAAATAACCAGTGGAAAGTGTATGGTTGCAAAAAACAGCACAAAAATTAGTCAAATAGAAAGTTATTATAATTGTCCTTTTTCGCATTTTTTAAAGTATGGAATAAAACTTAAAGAAAGAAAAAATGGAAAATTTAAGGCAAACGATTTTGGTAATTTTCTCCACGAGTTTGCAAAGAAATTTTTTGACTTTAACAAATCAAAAATTGGAAATTTAACAAATGAAGAAATAGAAAAGTGCTCTGCAAAAATTTACGATTTGTTAATTGAAGATAAAAAATACCAAATTTTGCTAGATGATGACAACGATATGGTTAGACAAATACTATTAAATGAGGTTATAAGATTTGCTAAGTTTGTAAACTTTGAACAAAGTTGCAGTGAATTTAAAATAACAAATGCAGAACTTGCCTTTGGAAGAAACAAAGAAGATTTTTGTGTGTTTGTTGACAATGAAAAATATTCAATTGTTGGTGTTATAGACAGAGTTGACAAATATCAAGATTGGCTTAGAATAATTGACTACAAAACGGGAAGTTTAAGCAAGGAAAATGCAAAGTTGCAAAACTTGTTTTATGGACTAAAAATTCAGGTTTATGTTTATCTTAAAGTTGCAATTAAAATGTTTAACGGAAAGGCTTTTGGTGCATTCTATTTGCCCATTTCAAATTCATTTACAAAAGACGGCGAGTTTGAGTACAAGTTAAATGGCTACTTTTTAAATGATGTGTCTTTGGCGAGTATGGCAGACAAAAATTTGAACTTAACAAATCCAAAGAGCAGTTTTTTTGAAGCACAGTTTTCAACAAGTGCAACAAATATTGAACAAAACAACAAGGTTTTTGTAAGGAGTAAAAACATAAGTCAAGAGCAACTTGAAGGTATGATGAATTATTCAATAAAGATTGTAAAGCAAGGACTTAAAGAGATAATTGATGGCAACACACTTGTTTCACCAATAGATGGTGCGTGTGAGTTTTGTGAGTTTAAATCTATATGTGGAAAAGAAGTTAATGACATAACGGAAAGGCAAATGGATTTAAGAATTGAGCCAAATTCTTTTTTGGAGAGTGAAAATGAGTGAGTTTGAAAAAATAGAAGAACAGGAAAATGTGCTTAACACCTATGATAAAAACATAATAGTTTCAGCATCGGCAGGAAGTGGTAAAACTTCTGTTATGATACGAAAAATTATAGATTATATAATAAATAAAAATGTAAAAATAAAAGAATTGTTGGTTCTAACCTACACAAATGCCGCAGCAAGTGAAATGAAACAAAAGTTAATAAACGAAATGACAAAAATGGCAAAAGACAACAAAAAACTATTAGATGAAATAGAGGATATTCCACTTGCAGATATTTCAACTTTTGATAGTTTTTGTCAAAAATTGGTTAAAAGATATTTTTATATTTTGGACATCGACCCGGGATTTAACATCACTCAGGGAAGCGAGCAAACTCAACTTCAAACAAGAGCATTAAAAAAGGCAATAAAAAATTATAAACAAAAAAACAAAGAAAAGTATTTTAATTTGTTCGATTGCTATTCATCAAACAGAACGGATAAAAATATATACTCCATAATTTTAATGTTATATAACTACTCTTGTTCAATATTAGATTATTCAAAGTGGAAACAAAACAGTTATGAACTATTTGACGGCGAAGAAAACTCCAAAGCAAGCAAAATATTACTGGACAAAACAAAAAGCGAACTTGGTTACATAAATGAACAACTAAACAAGTTAAATGTTATGTCAAAAGATTTACAATTTGACACATATTGTAAATACATCAACAAAATTCAGTCTAATATAGATATATTGCTAAAACAAAATCAATTCAAAAAAATGATTGATTTTGCAAATGAAATTCAATTGGAAAATGTTGTTAGAAAAAAAGCAGAAGATGAAGAATTGCAACCAAAAATATCATATTTTAAATCTTGGCTAAGCGAACTATTAACAAGTTTAAAATCATACAAAAGTTCAGATTATTATGATTTGTCTGTTGATTTTTGCAAAAACATTGTAAACACCATATTTGATTTATGCGATGAATTTATTAAAGAGTATAATGATATAAAGAGAAGAAAAAATGTTTACGATTACAACGACATTGAAAGGTTAACCCTTAAACTATTTGAAAACAAAGACATAACACAGTCCATTAAAAATTCATATAAAAACATTTTTATTGATGAATTTCAAGACGCAAATGCCGTTCAAGAAAAAATAATAATGAGTTTAAAAAATAACAATAATTTGTTTTTTGTTGGCGATTTAAAGCAGGCAATTTATGGTTTCAGACAATCCAATCCAAAAATATTTGAAAATTTAAGTCAAGAATTTAGCACAGACAACAATTCACAATCGTTCTATCTAAACTGCAATTTCAGAACAACGGCAGAAATTTTAAATTTTATAAACAATATCTTCTGCGTTATAATGACAGAAAAAACTGCAAGTTTAAACTATTGCAAAAAAGCAAAATTGGTGCCAAAGGCAAAGTATGAGCAAGAGGAAAGTGCCTGTTGTGAACTCTGCATTATTCACTGTCCCAAAGAGGAGACAAGTGGTGAAGCAAAAATTTACAGTGTGGTTGAAAATCAAAATCAAAACATCATTGACAATGCAAAAGTTGAAGCAAACTTTGTTGCAGAAAGAATAACAAAACTGCTAGAAGAAAAAATTTATGATGTAAATTTGCAAAAATATAGAAAAATAAAATACAGTGACATTGCAATAATTGTAAGAACAAGAACAAAACAAACAGAACTCGTTTCAGTTTTAAATGAATACAACATTCCAACAATAGAGAACTCAAACAAAGACCTTGAACAAACTTATGATGTTAGCGTTTTAATTAATCTAATAAAAATAAGTCAAAATTTTAACAACGACTATTCATTGGCAAGCATAATGATGTCTGATTTATTTATGTTTGATGTTAGCGAAATGCAAAAAATAAAAAATTCATCATCGGAAAATTATTTTTATATGTGTGTGAAAAATTATCAAAAAAATGATGAAATTAAAGAAAAAATAGACAATATGTTAAAGGTGATAGATGAGTTTTCACATATTGCAAAATACAACGGTTTAAACAAGGCACTGCTTTATGCAGTAAACAATCAAAAGTATGAATACAAATTAAATAATTACAAAAATGGATATTCCAGAAAGAAAAATGTAAAAGATTATATTTCATCATTCAACAACTCAAACTTTAACTATTGCGTGTCGGAGTATTTAAACTTTTTGGAGGACAGCACAAGAGAGCAAAAAGTTGTTTCAGGTGTAACATCAGATGATGTTGTAACAATAACAACAATGCATTCAAGCAAAGGTCTTGAGTGGCCAGTTGTAATTATTCCAAATTTAAGTTCAGGCTTAAGTGGAAAAAATTCAACAAGCGACATAGTTTTAAATGAAGAACTTGGTGTTGGTGTGAAATACTTTGATAAAACTTCAAGAAAAAGTTATCCAAGCGTGTTTTTTGATGTTGTTAAATCAAATAATAAAGAAAGCGAGTTTAGTGAAAAGATAAGGTTATTATATGTTGCTTTAACAAGGGCAAAAAACAGACTTATATTAGTTGGAACAACAGAAAAATTGGAATTTAACCATTTTAACACCGATAGGGAAATAAAAAAATCTTCAACATTTTTAAATTTAATAGTAAACAGTTTGCCAGAGGAAGATATCTACAAAATCAACAACAAAATGTCATTTAATTTATATAATAATAAAAATTTTGTTTGCAATGTTGTGGATAAATCTCAATATGTTACAACAAACAAAATTAATTTAAAAAATGTTGCAATAGACAACAACAACCCAATTGTTTGTGAATTGGCAAATTACATACAAAAAGAATACTTCAATATTAAAGCAACAAAAATAGCACAAAAAAATTCAGTGTCTTCAATTTTGCGTGAAGAGGACGCATTTTCAAGCATTAACACAGCACCAAAAACACTTGAATTTAAAGAGCATTTAGATGAAAACATAAGCAAAAACGAACTTGGAAGTTTATATCATAAAGTGTTGGAAATGATTGATTTTAAAGATAATGTGTCAAAACAAGATGTAACTTCTTGCATTGAAAAGATTAAAAAATTAAATTTATTTACTAATGAAGTAATAAATAATCTTGATGTTAATCTTATATTAAATAACATAAAAACACTTCAAAGCGTTTGCAGTGGACAAGATATGTTAAAAGAAAAAACATTTGTTATGAAAATTCCATATAACGAAGTGGAAAATTCAAATGTACTAGATGAAGTTATGATTCAAGGCATTTGCGATTTAATTGTGTTTGGCAAAGAAAACATATTAATTGACTATAAATACAGTAATTTGTCTGGAGAAGTACTAACAAAAAAATATAACAAACAAATGTATTTGTATAAAAAGGCAATAGAGTATGGTTTTTCAATAAACATAAAAAAGGTGTTTATTTTAAGCATAAAAGAATCAAAACTCTATGATTGTGATTGCCATATATAGATTAATAATTTATTAATATTTTGTAAAAAGTTAAGAGTTGTAAAAGCTAAGCACTCTTAACTTTTTTGTTGTTTTTTATTATAAATTTAATAGTGCTTTTGGCTAAAAATAAATTAAAAAATAAATTAAATAAAAAAATAATGAAAAAAATATAAAAAAATATTAAAAAATATTAGTTAAAAATAATTTAATGTGATATACTACACTCGAAAAATGTAAAAAAGGGGATATTTTTATGCTTTTAGGTGTTATTGAAAATATGTGGGATTTTTTCCTAAGATTAACAACAAATGGTTTAACAACCGACCTAATTTTCTATCTAAGCATTGGGTTTATAACATTAATGGTGTTGTTTTTTATCCTAAAATCACGCTATGCCTATGAAGGTAGATTGGTAAGGTCACTAGAAAAAATAAACAGATGGCTTTTTGTTCATCAACAAATTGATGAGTCCAACTTGGTGGAATTTAACAAAATGATTAAAAAAACTCCAAGGCTTTTAAGATATCATTGGCAACAATATATGCTATATCGTGAGCACGAACCAAGCCACTATATGAGTGTTTACAACTGCATTGAAAAACCTTTGCACACAAGTTCTTATACTTCAAATATAAAAAGTTACACGGGAATTTGTATTGCAACAATGGTTATTGTGTTCTTGTTTTCACTAATCAGTTATGGTTCAAGCACATTAACAGTGCAAACATTGGCAGTTCCACTAATTGCACCAGCAATTATTTTAGTACTTAGTGTATTGTTTATAATTCTACTTAGAACAATGCAAAACTTCACATTGGCAAGTTTGTATCAAAACTTCCATCTATTTAACAGATACATAGACAAAGCCTCAACAACAATTCCAAAATATGTAGATTTTGAAATATTGTTCACAAGAAAAGAAATCAAGGGAGGAATCCCTGTTCTTAATGAATATCTTGAAAAAAGGGCAAGACAAGAGGCAGAAGAACTTGAAAGAGCAAGACAAAATGCTGTTGAACACGAAGTTTACAACTTTGAAAATGCAGGAATTGATGGCTCATTAATTTTGGATAGAGCAATGAAAGAATCTGAAATCTATCTAAACACTAGACAGAGACTTTTAACACAAATTCAACAATATGAATCAGAAATAGAATCATTAAAAAGAAATTATGAAAACACTTCAAAAGATTATCAAAGAAAACTTCAAGCAAGCAAAGAAAACATAGAAAGACTTCGTTTGCAACAAGAAGAATCAACAAATCGTATTGAAGTAAACTACATAAGAAAACAACAACAAGATGAAATAAAAAAACAAGAACAGTTAGAAAAAGACCAAGATGGTGCAACACTAAGATTTGAACAAGAAAGTTCAACCTTAAAAGAGCAAATTGACAAATGCAGAGCAGAGCTTGAAGAAAAGAAAGTCTATGCAAAAAATGCAATGCTAAGCGAATACGATACATTTGCAACAAAAGTATATAAAGCAATTTTAAATGATGTTCAAGAAAAGCACAAAGCAGAAGTTGATGAACTTGCAGAACAAAAAGTTGAAGTTATTAAAGAACTTGAAAAAGCAAAAGAAATCAACGATTTAAAAGATGGTGTTATTAATGATTTAAGGGAATTAATCAGAAACAACACAGAACAAAAAAATGAAGAAACAACCGAGCAACAAACAAATGAGGAAGAGGAAAAATCTCAACCTTTAAATGTTGAAGATAACCAAAACCAAGATGAAAACAACCAACAATCTGCTGATGAAAGTGCAGAAGAGCAAGAAGAAGTAAAACCTGAAAGCATTGAAGAACAAGAGGTTGAAGAACAACAAGAACAAGACAAACAAGAAGACAACTCTGATGTTGGCGATGAAAATGTTGTAGATGATGAGCAAAATAAACCACAAGAACAACAAGAAGTTGAAAATAAACCACAAGAACAAGCAGAACAAGAAGTTGAAAGTCAACCACAAGAAGAAAATGAAAACCAAGAAGAAAAATCCGAAGAAGCCAATGAAGACGAAGAACAACCACAAGGCTTCTATGATGAAAACGGTTATTATTGGTATGAAAATGGAACATACTATGATGACAAGGGATATTATCACGATGAAAATGGTGATATCTATGATTCAGATGGCAATTTCATTTCTCCTGAACAATACAATGAAATTGTTGAAAAATTAGAACAGGAAAATAAAGACAAAGAGCAAGAACAAAATGCTCAACCAACACAACAAGAACAACATCAAGATGATGAAAATGCAGATGCACAACTTCAACAAGAAAAAGAACAAGAGGTTAATGAACCATTAACAGATGAACAACCTGAGGAAAAACTGGTTGAGGAAACTCCTGTTGAAGAAGAATCTGTTGAAGAAACACCTGAACAAGAGGAAGTAGAAGAAAAACCAGAACAAGAGCAAGCCAAAGCTGAACAACCAATTGCACAGCAAATTGCAATTGAAGGTCAAGAACCATCAAACGATGAAGTAAAAGATAACTTGGTAAATAGCGAAATTGTTGAAGAAGATGTGCAAGACAAAAATCAAGAATTGCCAAATCAACAAAGTTTGTCAGACTATGACAGCTTTATAAAAGAATTTGAACTTCAAAACGATGAACCACAAATTCAAGAAACAGAAAAACCAAAGGCAAAACGAGGTAGGCCAAGAAAGGTTGAACAACTAAAAAGTCAAGTTGCAACAGAAGAAAAACCAAAAGCAAAAAGAGGCAGGCCAAGAAAGGTTGAACAACCAAAAGATCAAGTTGCAACAGAAGAAAAACCAAAAGCAAAAAGAGGCAGGCCAAGAAAAGTTGAAAACCCTCAAACTGAATTAGATAAGCCAAAGGGCAAACGCGGTAGGCCAAGAAAAACACCACAATCAGAAAATGCAGTACAAGCCAAGGATAAACCAAAGGCAAAACGAGGTAGGCCAAGAAAAGTTGAACAACCAAAAGGTCAAGTTGCAACAGAGGATAAACCAAAAGCAAAAAGAGGTAGGCCAAGAAAGGTTGAACAACCAAAAGGTCAAGTTGAAACAGGGGATAAACCAAAAGCAAAACGAGGTCGCCCAAGAAAAACCGAACAAGCTCAAACCCAAGTAGATAAACCAAAGGCAAAACGAGGTCGCCCAAGGAAAAACAATGTTGAACCAAAGAAAACAACAGGGAAACGCGGTAGGCCAAGAAAAAGTCCAGATGAATTAACTCAAATAAGTAATCAAATTATAGAAGAAAGTAACAGACTTATTGAACAACAAAATGAGCTTAACAGACAACTTGGTGAAACACTTCAACAAATTAAAGAACAACAAGAAAAATTAAACACTGAAAATGAAAATGCAGAACTTGTTGAAAGCAAAAATGTTGAAACAAATGTTGAAAATGCCGAAGTGAAAAATGAACAAGATTCACAAATAACCACAACAGAAAACAACACAGAAGATGAAAATAAGTAATAAAAAAACATAGCAAATTGAAGTGAACCCAATTTTTGCTCCGCAAAAATAAAAACCACTTTAATAAAAGTGCCTCCTATGATACAATTATCATAGGAGGTATTTTTATGGCTAGTAAAGGACAAAAATTTAATTCTTACTCACCAGAACTAAAACAAGAAATTTTAAATAAATACTTTAATCAAAATCAATCGTATTCTTCTCTTGCTTTGGAATATAGTGTTTCTAAAGGTACAATTAAAACTTGGGTTTTCAAAACTAAGAATGGTAACAAGATATCTTTAGATAACCGTGGCAGACCTAAAAAAGAAGAAAATATAGACTACAAGGAAAGATTTGAAATATTAAAAAATTACCAAGCCTTCCTAAAGGCACAACGAGAGAAAAAGTAATTTTTATCAATGCTAACAAACATAGATATAAACTACAAAATATGTTCTCTGTGTTGGATATCTCAAAGAGAACATATTATCGTTATCGAAATAGTGAAGATAAAGATTACTACGACTATGTTCTAATTAAAGAAATCTTTGAAGAAAGCAAAAGAACCTATGGTTATCGTAGAGTTTGTGAAGGCTTAGTGGTTAAATATGGTGTAACTTTTAACCACAAAAAAGTAGCTAGAATTATGCAAAAATATAATCTTAAACCAGAATATATTAAGAAATTAAGACCTAATCTAACTTACAAAAGAATACAAGAAAATGTTAAACCTAATCTCATTAAAAGGCAATTTAATGTAGATAGCCCAAACAAAGTTTGGACTACTGACATAACTTACTTAATATATAACAATAAAAGATTGTACTTATCTACAATTCTAGACTTGTATGACAGAAAAGTAGTTGCATATAAAATATCTAAATTTAACAATATTCCATTAGTAATAGACACCTTAAATGAAGCAATAGCAAAAAGAAAAGATGTGAAAGAAACTATCATTCACAGTGACCAAGGTTTCCAATACACATCTTACGAATACAAAGCCATTTGCGAATCCAATGGAATACAAATCTCAATGTCCAGAAAAGGTACTCCAATAGATGACTCTCCAATGGAGAGTTTTCATGGAATTCTCAAAAAAGAGACTTTGTATAATAATGATATCAAAAACATAGAAGAATATCAAGCATTAGTTGAAGATTGGATAGAATTTTACAATACAAAGAGATTAAAAAATAGGAAGAAATCTAAAATTTCTTCCTAGTGGTTTTTTATTTTGAGTGACCCCTTCGGGGTTCACTTCAATTTGCTATGTTTTTTTATAAAAAATAATAATTAAAAACTCTATTTTAACACAATTAACAATTATAGTTATTTGGTGAATGTATCTTCTTGTGTTGCTTTATTTGTTGTTGATTTTTTTAACTTTTTTATCTCATCAATAAATGTTTGTTTAGACAGTTCTGCAATTGTTAAATAAAGTTCCTCTTGGTCAATTGCAAATTTGTAGCCTTCTTGTTTAAGACTTTCTATTGCTTTATGTATATCAAAATTTTTTAACATATAACTTAAAATTTTTTTATATTCATTATTTTGTTGTGTTAATAAAGTGCGTATTTTACATTTGTTTCGTAATCAAAATTGTTTTCAACAAAAGTTATATATGTTGCAGTATAATTAAATTTTGCAATAAATTCCATACTTGGCAATTGTACATTGTCATCATAGTCATCTTCCAATTCATCAATTTTTTTGGATAATCAAATTTTTTGTTTATTTTAATATCATTTTTTAACAATTTTTTTCTCCAATTATATATTTATGTTATATTTTTTAAATATGTTAATATGGAGATTTTTATATCTATGTTTCAATAATATTAAATAACAAAAAAATAAAATCACATTTTTGTGATTTTATTTTACATATTTTTTAATCATTTGCATTCTTAGTCTGGTGTATTCTTCAGGAGATATTGCACCTTCTTGTCGCATTTGGTCTAATTTACTTATTCCTTCAATTAACTTTTTTGAAGTTAAACTTTCTTCAAGTTGTGGCTTTGGTTTTTGTTCTTGTGGTTTGTCCTCTTTATTTTCTTCTTTTATAATGTTAGGTTTTTCGCCATCTAAACCAGCAGTGTAAATTGCAGGTCTAGATTGGTTCATCATTGTTTCAACTTGTTCTAATGTTTTTATTTCTTTTTTTGAATCTGAAGTTAAATTTGATTCGTGAGAAATTCCAATAATAATCATAACACAAGAAATAATATGAATAATAATTACTAAACACAAAGACAGGTTTGCAAAAAATTTTGATGTAAAACTATATCCTATTATGTTGTTTAGAAATAAGAAACAAAAAACGCCAAACGCAAGAATTATGCATACCAAATAGAATAGTAAAAGATTTTTCTTTTTTTCAAAAAGTTCTTTGTTTGCACTTGAATATTTCATAAATCTAGTTGAAGCAGTAACAAGGAATATGGAAATCAAAATTGTTAAAGCAACTAAAATTAACATAACACCTTTTCCATATGTCAAAAAAGGTTGAATAATTGGCAAGAATAAATCATTTATAAGTTGCACCGATTCTCCAACAAAGAAATATATAACGGAAGCAAGTCCAATGGCAATAGTTGCGACAACCATTAATGAATAAACAATGGATAATAAAATGCCTCCAACCAAAATAGATTTTCTTTTCATCTACTTTCTCCTTAAATAAAATTATTTTTTTGTAAATTTTAATAATTAAGATTAGAAAAATAATATTATAAATTATTATATTTCAATATATAATAGCATAAAATTAAATTTATATACAATCAAAATAAAATAAAATACTGGACATTTTTAATATTATATTGTAATATAATAACAAAGGAAGGTAAAAAATGTCAGATTGGGGAAATGATAGTGTTATAGAATGGAAAGATAGAAAAAGAATTTTGGGAATGCCAATTTCTTTTACAAGATATTATTTGGTTTCAAACAGCGATTGGACAAAGATATTTATCAAAACTGGTTTGTTAAACACAAGAGAGGAAGAAGTTAATTTATATAGAATATATGACATAACAATGACTTCATCTCTTAGTGAAAAAATATTCGGTGTTGGAACAATAACTTTGTATTCACAAGATGAAAGCACTCCTTGTTTGCAAATTTTGCACGTAAAGAATCCATCAAAAGTTAGAAATATGCTTGCAAATAAAATTGAAGAGGAAAAGGTTAAACGAGGATTTAGAGTTGCAGAATTTAATTCTTAAATTAAAGGGTAAAAGGTTAGCATAAAGTAAATGCTAACTTTTTTTATTTTTTAACAATTTATTTGGTTGACTTATTTAATCTAAAACTTTAACATAATAATATGGTAACATTAGTAATATTAGATGGATTTGGAATAAGTGAAAAAACAAAGGGTAATGCTATTAAATTAAATGGCACTCCATATTTGGATAAATTGAATATTTATCCACACACAACACTAAAAGCAAGTGGTGAAGATGTTGGCTTAAATAAAGGTCAAATGGGAAATAGTGAAGTTGGGCATTTAAATCTTGGTGCTGGAAGAATTGTATATCAAGATTTGCCCAAAATTAACAATGACATAAAAAATGGAGATTTCTTTAAAAATAAGGCACTTGTTGACACAATGAAATATGTTTTGTCACACAATTCAAGTTTGCACTTAATGGGACTTGTTTCTGACGGTGGAGTGCACTCTCATATAAATCATTTGTTTGCACTTGTTGATATGGCAAACAGTATGGGAATTGAAAATGTGTATATTCACGCAATACTAGATGGCAGAGATACATTAAAAAATAGCGGAATTAAATTCATTAAAGAATTAGAAAAGAAAATAAAAAATAAGGCAACCATTAAAACATTAATTGGCAGAGTTTACACAATGGACCGTGAACAACGCTGGGATAGAATTGAAAAGGCATATGATATGTTGGCACTTGGACAGGCTGAGCGATATTACACCTCGGCAGAAAAAGCAATTAATGACAGTTATAAAG
The DNA here is from genome assembly GCA_949294585.1 of uncultured Christensenella sp. GTDB lineage: Bacteria > Bacillota > Clostridia > Christensenellales > UBA1242 > UBA5893. Next base: position 12,307 of record CASFHZ010000024.1, read on the forward strand.
AGGGTGTGTTTGATGAATTTGTTTTGCCAACAATAATAGGTCAACCAAAAACAATTGATATTTTTGATGGAGTTATTTTTTTCAATTTCAGAACAGATAGGGCAAGAGAAATAACAAGAGTTTTTACTGATAAATCGTTTGATAAATTTGAAACAAAACATTTAAACAATTTGTGTTTTTGTTGTATGACAGAATATGATGCAACCTTAAAAAATGTACTTGTTGCATATCCACCATATAAAATAGAGGATAATTTATCTGCAATTATTTCAAAAGCAGGGTTAAAACAATTTCATATAAGCGAAACAACAAAATATGCACACGTAACCTTTTTCTTCAATGGAGGAATAGAGCAAAGTTATGATGGTGAGGATAGAAAACTTATTGAATCCGAAAATGTACAAGATTTTTCTGTTGTTCCAAAAATGAAAGCTTTTGAAATAACCGATGAAGTGTTAAATAGAATTGTTGAAAAAAAATACGACTTTATTTTAGTTAATTTGTCTAATGCAGATATGATAGGGCATACGGGCAACTTGGAGGCAACAAAACAAACAATTGCTGTTGTTGATAAATGTGCATATGCAATTGCACTTGCAACACTTGTTGCTGGGGGACATTGTATAATAACTGCCGACCACGGAAATGCTGAGGAAATGATGGATAAATTTGGAAATGTGTTAACAAGTCACACAACAAATGATGTTCCACTTTGGCTAGTAAGCGAAAAATATAAAGATGTTAAGTTGCAAAGTGGAAAATTGTGCAATGTTGCACCAACAATTTTAAAAATAATGGGACTAGAAATACCACAAGATATGCAAAAACCTTTATTTTAGTAAAAATAATTTCAATAAATTGTAATATTTTAAAATAAAAATTACAATTTCGTAGTTTATTTATAAAAAATTGTTGACAAAAAAAAATATTTAGTATATAATCACTTAGCAATTTGGAAAAAGTTGTGTTTGGCGATGTAGCTCAGTTGGCTAGAGCGTGCGGTTCATACCCGCAAGGTCAGTGGTTCGAATCTACTCATCGCCACCAAGTTTTGAAAAAGGCAAACAAATGTGGAACAAAAATTGAAGCCCAAAGGCCAAGGTCATAAAAAACATTTCGACTTCGGAGCAAGTAATCGCAAAACCTGAAAGGTTTTCGCTTGGCGATTAGAAAAGAAAATTTATGGCCGTAAAGCAAAAATTTTTGGAACAAAAATTGAAGCCCA
>CASFHZ010000025.1 GCA_949294585.1 uncultured Christensenella sp.
CTTTTGCTTAGAATAAACGATAAATCGGATACAGAACTTAAAGATTTAATTGGTTACACACAAGTTTCTAAATATAAACTAAATGAACAAATACAAATTTATGAATATTTAATAGCCAACGAAACATTTGACTTTAACTATTTAACATCTTTTAATTTTAATAAGGCATCAGGTGCATCAACCAACGCATACGATTACACAGTGTATTCAATGCAAATTCTAAGTTTGCTCATAATTATATTCACAATCTTTTATGCTTGCAGTTCAATTGCTGGTGACCAAACGGCAGGAACAATGAAAATGATTGCCATTAGACCATATTCAAGAAATAAACTATTCTCTGGCAAATATTTGTCTTGCGTTATGTTTGGTGTTATGTTGCTATTCATTGCAACAATAGCATCTTTTGTTGTTGGTGCAGTTTCATTTGGTGTTCCTATGTCAGATTGTTTGGTTGTGTTTAATGCAAAAACTGTTATTACAATTAATCCAATTTTATTGTTAATTTTCTATTTCTTGTCACTTGTTGTAAACCTATTGTTCTATATATCACTTGCAATGCTTGTTTGTTTAATATTTAGGTCAAACACATTATCAGTTTTTATAACTGCAATTTTGTATGCAACACAAGTTGTTCTAAATGGCACAATTTCTTCTGCTTGGCTTAAATACACGCCATTTGGACATTTTGATTTGTTTAAATATTTTGGAAACAGTTCAACGGGACTACTTAGTATGAACATTTTGCCAGATGCTGATTTTACAATTAGTGCAATTGTTATAGGTTCTTGCATTGTTTTGTTTAATATCATTTCTCATATGATATTCAAAACAAGAGATATAACTTAATATTTTTGCAAACTATCGTGTTCTTTAAGGTACTCTATTAAGAGTGCCTTATTTTCTGATGCATACTTAACACAGGCTTGATGTTGTTCATCAACTCTTTTTGTTCCGTGTGTTTTGCTATTTAAAAAATGTATGCAGGTATGCCCACCCTCTCCGTTATCAAGTATCGAAAAACCGTGAGGCATTCCATTTGTTGAACCGGCAAAAAATTGTCCGTCAATTTCAACCCAAACTGGTCTTCTAACCCAAGACCATTCCCCTCCATAAATCTCTTTAAAAATAGCAGTGTTTGCTTTGTCAATTGTCTGCACATCTGCGTGATTATAGCCACCAAATCTTTGAACAAAATATTCTCTTTGTGAATAAATGTCAATAACTCTAATTGTTACATATTTTGTAAAGTGCTTGTCCATAAATTCAAACCAATCATACGACAAAACTTCAATACTATCATATGGTGATTCAACATTGTGATTTTCATCTTCATACTTGTCATTAATAACCTGTTGGTCATTAGCATATATAAAACTTGAACTTAAAAAATTTGGATATGGGAAAATACAACCCACAAACAAGGATATAAACAAAATTATAAAAACTACACTAACTATTTTTGAATTCATATTTTTATTTTATATAAAAATTAAATTTTTATTATAAAATCTAAATTAATTTAATAAATATATATTATGAAACAATTAAAAACAATATTTTTAATAATTGGAACAATAATTGGTGCTGGTTTTGTTTCTGGCAAAGAAATTAGTTCTTTTTTTACTATATTTGGATATTATTCATATATATTCATTCCACCTGTTTTTATATTGCTTTATTTTTCAATAAAAAAATTATTAGTTATTGGTGCAAAAAATAATATAAATAATATTGATGCTCTAAATTTAATTATTTTTAAAAAAAATAATAAAATAATTAAAATCTTTTCATTTATTTCATTTATTATTCTCTCTTCAACAATGATTAGTGCTTTTAACACAGCATTTAATTTTCAAGCATTCACAATCTCTCATTTTATTTCGTTGTTATTAATCACATTATTATGTGTAATTATTATTTGCTTTGATATTTCAAAAATAAAAAATTTAAGTCTTTTTGTTGTTCCAATAATTATATTGTTAATGTTAATAATATGTTTTTTTAATTTTAATAGTTCAACAAATATTTTGCTTTCAAATATTGTGCTTTTACCATATAATGCTTTAACATATGTTTGCAGAAATGTTTTTTTATCATATTATGTGATTGCAAAATCTTCAAAAAATTACACAGAAAAACAATGTAAACAAATCAGTTTTTTTTCTTCACTTATTTTATGTACAATAATGATTTTAGTTATTAATGCTGAACTTGGCAATTTAAACATATTAACTTCAAGTATGCCATTATTAACACTTGCACAAAATAGCTCAATTTTATATATATTGTATTTTTTAGCACTGCAACTTGCAATATTAACAACATTAATTTCAACATTAATAACACTAAAATCATATTTTCATTTTAAACTAAAATTTTTAAATTCATTAGTCCCAACAATTATTTGTGCAATTTTTTCGCTTATGAGTTTTGATTATTTTGTTGTGTATTTATATCCAATAATTGGGATTTTTGGATTTTATCTACTGTTTTATTTATCTCCTTTTAACTTTCTTTTCAAGAAGTCCAACCAAAACATACATACCACAAGCAAGGATACATAAAATTACAGTACTCGCCATAACCAAGTCTAATTTAAACACTTGACCACCATACACAATTAAATATCCAAGCCCTGCCTTACTAACCAAATATTCACCCATAATTGTACCAACCCAACTCATTCCTACATTTATTTTTAACACTGATACAAAATCAACAAGTGCATTAGGCATAATTAACTTAATTAAAATTTGAAATTTATTTGCACCCATAGACCTCATTAGTGCAATTTTATCCTTATCACAACTTAGAAATGCAGATAACATAGATAGAGTTGTTATAACAATGCAAATTAATATACACATTGTGATAATAGCAGGAGTTCCAGCACCAACCCAAATTATTATAACAGGTCCAAGTGCAATTTTTGGCAACGCATTTAACACCACAATATATGGGTCAAGAATTGCTCTAAGTTTGTTACTCCACCACAAAATTATTGCAATAAGTGTGCCAAGCACTGTTGCTAGAATAAATCCAACAATGGTTTCATAAAGTGTTATTCCAATATGATATAACATATTGCCATTTGCAAATGTATCAATAATTGTATTAAGCATCCTAGAAGGTGAACTTAAAAAAAATGGGTCCATTACACCAGTTGCTGTTAAAATTTCCCACAATGCAATTATAGCGATTAATATTAGTATTTGAAATATTAAAGTTGTGAATTTATCAACTTTAATTTTTTTTAAATATTTTTTATGATCTAACGAATAATTAACTTCCTTCTTTTTTTTCATTTGATAACTCCTTCCAAATTAAATCAAAATACTTTGAAAATTCGGGGCTTTCCCTTCTTTTTAAAGGTGTTTCTATGTGTTGCAAATTTACCTCTTGAATATGTTTAACAACTGCAGGTCTTTTTGACAGCACAACTATTCTATCCGACATAGAAATTGCCTCAGAAATGTCGTGAGTTACTGCAACAGCAGTTTGATGTTCTTTTTTTATAATAGAATGCACATCATCGCACACACTTAGTTTTGTTTGATAATCTAATGCAGAAAATGGCTCATCTAATAGCAAAATTTTTGGTTGCAATGCCAATGTTCTAATAAGTGCTGCCCTTTGCCTCATACCTCCTGATAATTGATAAGGATAACTATCCTTAAATTCATAAAGTCCATATTTTTTTAATAAGTTCTCAACAATTTCAATGCTTTCTTTATCTTTCTTCTTGCCTTTAAGTTCCAAGCCAAGCGTAACATTTTTATATATTGTCCTCCATTCAAACAAATGGTCTCTTTGAAACATATATCCTATATTGCTATCTTTTTGTAAATTTTCACCATCAAGCAAAATTTCTCCACTTGTTGGTTGCATTAAACCTGCAATAAGTGATAATATTGTTGTTTTTCCACAACCACTTGGACCAACAATTGCCAAAAATTCATTTTTTTGAACAGAAAAATTAATGTCTTTTAAAGCAAGTACTTCTCCCTCTTTTGTATGGTACGAAAGTGAAACATCTTTAAATTGTAAGTAATCTTTCATTATTCAACTTTCCTCCTCAAATCATTGTACTTAAAATTCAAATAAAATGTGAAAAAATACAGCATTTAAAGCTGTATTTTTTGATTTTTTTATATTTATTTTTAAATTATTTTTAAATAAAATATTCAACCACTTTTTTAGCTATTGTTGTGTCAACAACATCATTAAAATTAACTTTTGCATCAAGTTCACCTGCAGCAATAATTATGTCTTGAAGTCTATCAAATGCAGTTTCTGTCATAACAGGAGAACTAACCCAAGCATCGCATTGTATATAACTGTTAATTGATGTCACAATGCTTTGCTCTGAAATGCCTTGGAAAGATGGTTTTAAACTCTCAGCAATTTCATCAACATCTGCATTTAATAAAAATCTATAACCTCTGTAAACAGCTCTTAAAAATCTTTCAACTGTTAAAGAATTATCTTCAATAAATCCTTTTTTTGCAATAAATGCAGTGTATGGAACTTCTCCACTAACTTCTCCAACAGATGCCACAATATGATATCCTTTTTCGGCACACAATTCGCTTGCTGTTGGCTCAAACAAAGTACAAAAATCTGCATCAGTTGAATCAAACACACTGGCTGTTAAATCAAATGCAACATCTGTTCTTAAATTAACTTCATTTGCACCTGTACCAATACTAAGTCCTGCCTGCTCTATTGCATATTGCAATGTCATTGCAGGAACTCCACCTTTTCTTCCTCCAATAATTTCCTTACCTTTTAAATCTTCCAAAGAAAAATCTTCTATTGCAGTTTTTGAAACAATAAAAGAACCATCTCGTTTTGTAAGTTGACCAAAAACAACAGGTTTATCTTTTGCTCCACCTTCTGTTACATAAATGGCAGCTTCTGGTCCCATAAGACCAATTTCAGCATCACCAGACAACACTGCTGTCATTGATTTATCTGCTCCACCACCATTAGAAAGTTCAATTTTTATTCCTTCATCTTCAAAAAAACCATTGTTTATGGCAACATACAAAGGTGCATAAAATATACTATGGGTTACCTCATTAACTCTTAATGTTATTAATTTGTTACTGGAATCATCTCCTCCACAACCATATAATGTGAAAGAAACCATAAGTATAAATACTGCAAGAATAATAGTAAATTTTTTCATTAATTCCTCCTCACCAGAATATACTATTCCATAAAAATATTTTTTGTTAATATTAAATATAATATTTTTGCAAGTTTATATTGAAATTTTATTTTATTAATGATATAATATAGTTAGATATGGAGGGAAATATGTTTGCATTACTTTTGGAACAAACTTTAATTGATTATTTATCAACACCAAACAAATTAGTTGGTATCATACTTGCTGCCCTTGGTTTTGCTTTGTCTATATTGGCAAAAAAAATTACAAAAGTTGCAAGAAAAACTGATAATCCTAGCAACAAGGACCCATTGTATTTAATTCTTCTTGCTGTTGCTCTTTGCTTAATAATGGTAGGTTTGGTAATAAGTATTTTTAACTTTTAATTAAACAAAAACACTGATAATTCAAAAATTGTCAGTGTTTTTTATTGACATATTCTTTGTTATATTACATAATTTAATTATGAAAAAAATAATTTTATACACAGATGGTGCTTGCTCTGGAAATCCAGGTGTTGGTGGTTGGGGTTGCATTTTGGAATACAATGGAATAAAAAAGGAAATGTCTGGCTACGAAGTTAACACAACCAATAACAGAATGGAATTAATGGCAGTTATTCAAGGTCTTGGTGCAATAAAAGAACCTTGTGAAGTTGAAGTTTATTCAGATTCAGCATACACAGTTAATGCATTTAAAGAAAAATGGATAGAAAGTTGGCAATTAAACAACTGGAAAACATCTAACAAAAAAGAAGTTAAAAATGTTGATTTATGGAAACAACTGTTACAGTTTTTGGATATTCACAAAATTTCTTGGCATAAAGTTAAAGGTCACGCCGATAACGAATATAACAACAGATGTGATTTTTTGGCAACTAATGAAATTGCAAAATATAAACAACAAAAAGGTATATAAAAAATACGAGGATATTCCTCGTATTTTTGTTTAGCACAAATAATTGAGTTAGTACTTTAACCTGCCGAGAAGTTTGACGAAGTCAAAAAAAATTTCATTTTTTAAAATTTAAACAAGTTTAAATTTACTTCTCGGCATTTCCTATACAAAATAAATTATTCTTCTGCAATGTTCACATTCCAAAAATCCCTGTTTTTTTAACTTTTCCAAACTTGCTGTTGGTATTTCCATTCTGCAACCACCACAAGCTTTATCTGTTACTGGAACAAAAACTGGATATATTTTATCTGCTCTTCTTTGCTTATATTTTGACAACAAAGTTGCATCAACATCTTTTTCTAATTTTTTAATTTCTTTTTGTTTTTCTTCTATTTGTGGTTTAAGTTCCTCACTTAATTTTTCGTAGGCATTTTTATGTGCAGTGTATTGTTTCATTGCTTCGCTATTTTTCTTTTTGGAATCTTTAAATTGACTTAAAATTCCATTAACTCTTTCAGCAAGATACATAAGTTTTTTCTCAATAATATTCATATTATTAATTAAATTTTCTGCAACATTAGCAACATTGTTCAAGTCATCTTCACTTATCTTTTCAATATCTTTGTTGAGAACAATTCCACAAGATTTTAAATTTTCATCATAGGTGTGTTTTAAAGATTTGTATTCTTCTAATAATGTGCTTGCCTCTTTGTCTAATGCTGTTGATTTGTTTTTTGTATCTTTAATTATTCCAACCATATTTTGATAAATTTTTTTGTCTTCATTGTTTTCTAATTGTCTTTCTAATTTTATAATTTCAAAATCTTTTTTTTGATAATCTAATATTTTATTTATATCCATTTTTACTCCTATTTGTTTTAGATTTATAAACTAAAATTTATATCTATTCCATAAAATCTACCAATTTTTTGCTTCTGTTTGGATTTCGTAATTTTCTTAATGCTTTTGCCTCTATTTGTCTAATTCTTTCCCTTGTAACCTTAAATTCTTTACCAACTTCTTCCAAAGTTCTTTGTCTTCCATCATCAAGACCATATTTTAACCTAATAACCTTTTGTTCTCTTGGTGTTAATGTTTCCAAAACAGCCAAAAGTTGTTCTCTTAAAAGATTTTGAGTGGCAACTTCAACAGGCGATTTAATTGATTCATCTTCAATAAAGTCTGCCATTTTACTATCTTCTTCTTCACCAACAGGATTATCCAAGGATATTGGTTCTTGTGCTATTTTTTGAATTTCAGCAACTTTATCTTCTGGAACATCCATTGCTTTTGATATTTCTTCAATTGTTGGGTCCCTGCCCAAATCTTGCAAAAGTTGTCTTTTTACTCTTGTTAACTTGTGTATTGTTTCAACCATATGCACAGGTATTCTTATTGTTCTTGCTTGGTCTGCCATTGCACGAGTTATAGATTGTCTTATCCACCAAGTTGCATATGTTGAAAATCTGAAACCTTTTGTGTAATCAAATTTTTCAACTGCTTTTAACAGTCCAATATTTCCCTCTTGAATTAAATCAAGAAATTGCATACTTGTTCTTCCTGCATATCTTTTTGCTATGCTAACAACAAGTCTTAAATTTGCCTCGGATAATTTTGCTTTTGCGTATTCATCACCATTAAGCATTCTCTTTGCAAGTTCAATTTCTTCATCACTTGACAAAAGAGGAACTTTTCCAATACCTTTCAAATACATTTTTACTGGGTCATCAACACTAACTGTTGAAACCAAATCACTAAAATCATCTTTTTCAACATCAGGATTTTCTGCTTTTATAATTTTTATATCGTTCTTTTCCAATTCTTTCATTGCAAGGGCAATTTCTTCAGCAGAAGCTTCGTGCTTTAAAAGACGGAACATAATGTCCTCTTCGTTTAAAGAACCTTTTTTTGTACCCATTTCAATAATTTTCTTTAATTCTTGTTCAATTTTCTCTCTCAAAATTAATCCTCCAAAACTTTATTCCTAAGTTTTTTTTGTGTCAAATTTATTTCTTTTGCAATTTCCAATCTTTGTGTGTTATCTGATGATTGGTTAAATTTGTTACTTAACTCTTTAATTAAATTCTTTAAATAGTTTTCTCTAATTTTCCAGATACATTCATCATAATATTCAGCATTATTTTTTACAAAATTGAAATTATAATCAATTATATCCTTTAAATTAGGTTCATTATCCACATCAAACGAATCAAATAAAGTGCTTATTCTAAATTCTTCATTTTTTTGATGATATTCTTTAAGCATTTTATACAGTTTTATATAAGTTGGATTTATTAAATATTTTTCCAAATCAAAATTGTAGTTAGCATAATCTTTTTTATAACACAAACTTGCCAAAATATACTTTATGGCTTTAATTTCTGCATCTTCTGAATACTGAATTTCTGGTTTTTCTTCTTTTTTAACAACTTTTTCTGATGAAATATCCAAATCGTGTTGCAAAACATCAATTGGAACATTTGTTAAATTTTTTATCACTTCTAAATATACCTGTTTTTCACTGTTTGTATTCAATTCATTAACAATATTTAATGCTTCTTTAACAAATTTTGCTTTTTCATCTATCTTGGATAAATCAAATTGTTCCATTTTATGCCTAATTTTAAACTCCAAATAGTTAACAGCATTATCCAAAAGATTTTGATAAGCTTCCTTGCCCTCTGCTTTTATGAACTCATCTGGGTCCATATTGTTTGGAATTTTAATTGCCCTAACATTAACACCACCACTAACCAATGTATCAATTGTTCTAATTGTGGCTTTTTGCCCTGCAAAATCACCATCAAGTGAAACAATAACATTGTCGCATAAATTTTTAATTAACCTTGTGTGATATGGAGTTAAAGCAGTGCCCAGACAAGCAACACAATTTTCAAAACCGGCTTGATGAAGTGCAACAACATCCATTTGACCTTCAACAATAATTATGTAATCTAAACCTTTTTGTTGTTTTACCTTTTTAACCAAATTAATGCCAAACAAATTTTTGCTTTTGTCAAAAACAATTGTGTTTGCAGTGTTTTTGTATTTTGCATAATTTGTTGGAACCAAACTTCTTGCACTAAAACCAATGCATTCATCATACAAATTGTATATTGGAAATATAAGCCTTTCACCCATAACATCATAGTTGTTGTTATTTTTTGTTTCAACTATTCCTGCATCTTTCATATTTTGAATTGTAAAATGCATAGATTTTAAATAGTCAACCATATCATACCAATTTTTTGCATAACCAATATGGAACTTGTCCAATTCTTTTTTTGTAAACTTACGCTTTTTTACATATTCTTGTGCTTGTGTGCTTGTTTTTAAATAAAGATTTTGCTCGTAGTGTTTTGATGCCAAATCCAAAATTTTTAAAACTGTTTCCTTATTTTTTTTCTTTTCGGCAACACTGGAATCAACGGAATAAGATGGAATTTCCATATTTGCGTTTTTTGCCAATCTCTCTATTGCAGAAAGATAATCGCAACTCTCCATTTTCATAATAAATGTTATAACATTTCCGTGTTCTTTACAGCCAAAACAATGATAATATTGTTCATATTCATTTATGCAAAATGAAGGCGTTTTTTCGTGATGGAATGGACAACAAGCCCAGTAGTTTTTTCCTTTTTTTTGCAGGGTTAAATATCGTGATATGGTACTCACGATTTCATTTTTTGCTTTTAATTCCTCCAACCAAGCTTCGCTAAATCCTTTATACAAAAGAAAAACACCTCTTTTTGCCAAATACAATTACATTATTCGACACTTAAAGGTGATTTCCTCTTTTTTTATAAAAAATTGTTATAAAAATATTACAAAATTTTGTTTATAATAAATAACATCACAAATTTTAACATTTTTAGTTTGTTATTAAAAGAACAGTATCATTTTTATCAACTTTTGTTCCCGGTGGTGGCAATTGTTTAACAATTATGCCACCTTCTCCATCAACTTCATAACTAACTCCAATATTATTTAATTCAGTTATTGCTTGTAAAAGTGATTTATTTACCAAATCTGGCATCTCAAAATATTCATTTTGAACTTCTTTTATTGGTTCAATATTTAGATATTCAAACATTTTTGAAAAGATTTCTTTTGCGTATGGTGAAGCAACAACGCTACCATAATATGCACCTGCACCTGGTTCATCAACCAACAACAACATAACATATTCTGGATTTGATGCTGGATATGTTCCAATAAAACTTGATATATATTTACCTCTTGCAATTGCACCATTTTCATATTTTTGTGCTGTTCCCGTTTTTCCTCCAACATCATAACCTGCAACAAAACTGTATTCTTCTGTTTTGTTAACTACTTTTTTAAGCATTTCATTAATAGTGTTAGAAGTGCTTTGTGAAATGACATTTGTTTTAGCATTTGCTTGATTTTGAGTTTTTATTGTTCCATCAAAAGAGGTTGTTTGTTTTATTATCGAAGGAGTGTAAAGCGTTCCTCCATTAACTGCAGCACAAACAGCAGTGATTAATTGCAAAGGTGTAACTGCAACTGCCTGACCGAAACCAATTCTTGCCAAGTCAACATTTTTTACATAATCTTGATTCATTAATATTCCACTGCTTTCAGAGGCTATTTGGACTCCTGTTTTGCTTCCAAGACCAAATTTTTTTAAGTAATTATAAAAGTTTTCAACTCCCATTCTTTGTGCCAAAGTCATAAAAACAACATTGCAAGAGTTGACTAAACCTGTTGTTAAGTCTTGAGAACCGTGACCTGTTGTTTTCCAACATTTAATTCTTTGCCCATCAACAATATGATATCCACTGCAATAGAAATGGTCATTAAGATTTGTCACTCCACTTTCAAGTGCAGAAGACATTGTTAAAATTTTAAAAGTTGAACCAGGTTCGTAAACATCAACAACTATTTTGTTTTTTGTCATTTCCATAAGGCTAACTGCATCATCTCTTGGAATGGAATTTAAGTCAAAACTAGGTTTTGAACTGCTTGCGACAATTTCGCCTGTTTTTGCATTCATAATAATGCAAGATGCCGATTTACACTTTTGCTCAATCATAATTTTTTCTAAAATTTCTTCAATTATGCGTTGAATATTGACATCAATTGTTAGATAAATATTATCACCTGCAACTGCATCAACAAAAACCCTTAATGAATTTTCAATTTCTTTACCCTGCAAATCGCTTTGCACCAAAAAACTGCCATCAGTTCCAGACAAAATGTTGTTAAAATACGCTTCTATTCCAGCCTGCCCAACATTGTCTATTGTTGTAAATCCCAAAATTTGTGTAAGAAGGTTGCCATAAGGATAATATCTTTTTATACTTTCAGCAAAAAATACTCCACTTAAATTTTCTTTCATTATTTCTTTTGCTGTTTGACTGTCAACTTGAAGTTTTACCAAAACTTCTGAAACAGTTTTTATTGATGCTTTATCATAAATTAAATTGTAATCCATATTTAATTTTTTAGACAAAACACTTGCAACTTTTGCAATATCTTTAACTTCCCTTCCTCTTATATAAATATCATAAGTTGTGAAAGAAACTGCAAGTGTTGCACCATTTGAATCGTAGATTTTTCCTCTTTCGGCAGTTATTGGCAAATCTCTTGTCCACTGTCCATATGCTTTAAGTTGCAGAGAATTACCATAAAACACCTGCACAACAATTAATCTAACAATAAGCGCAAAAAAAAGAAAGGATATCGCAATAATAAATGCAGATATCCTCTTTCGTAATGAATAAAGTGTATATTCTTGGTCAATCAATGGTTAACCTCCAAAAAGATTTTTGAACCAATTGCAAATTTTATCAAACCAATTACTTTCTTCTGTATAGGCAGTTGTATCTTCAAGTGGTTGTGGAGTTATTGGTATAATTTCATCAATTGGTATCAATGCACCTTCTCCACTTGGTGGTGGTGAAGATTCATTTGCACTATCCAACTTTGAAATTTTTGCCAAATATTCAACAATGTTAACTTTGTATTCTTCACCTTTTGCTATTTCGCTTGAAATTTGAGAACTTGTTGAAGCAATATCAATTGCATTGCCAATTATCCAACCTCCTAAAATTGCAAAAATACAACAAAATGCTCCTGTTAAAAGTCTAATTCTAAATTGATAACCTTTTGGTTTTGAATTGTCGTATGTATTTAACTCTTTTTTTATGTTTTCATCTGTTGTTGATTGAATAGACAAACTGGAATTATACAAACTTTCAACTTGGTTTTCTATGTCTTCATCATTTTTGTCAACTTTTTCTTTGTCCATAGCAATTTCTTTCTCTTTTTTGTCCTCAACTTCAACATTTTTTACAGTTGGTTTTTCAATAATTGTTTCAGTATTTTTTTGAACAACAGGTTTTTCTTCTTTTTGTTGTATAATTGGTGGTTCTTGTTTTTTGATTTCTATTTCTGTATTTTGCAAAACATTTTTAGAAAACAAATTTAGTTTTTCGCTTGCAACTTCTTTGTTTTTGGAACTATCTTCAATCTTAGATTTTGTTTGAGGTTCCAAAACAACAGTTCTTGCGTATTCTTTTATTGTTTCCAACTTATTATTTGGTTCCATATATACTTACTCCTTTTATTCTAATTTTATAACCTAATTTTAGCACTTTAATTTAAAAATGTACACAAGTAATTTTAAATTTTTTCAATAATTCGCAATTTTGCCGATGTTGACCTTGGATTTTCAATTTGCTCTTGTGGTGATGCTGTTATTGGTTTTTTGTTAATTAGGTTAATCGTTTGTTTATGCCCACAAATGCAAATTGGTGTTTTTGGTGGACACAAACAACCTGTTGAATTAATTTTAAATGCATTTTTAATTATTTTATCCTCTAACGAATGAAAAGTTAAAACTGCCATTCTTCCACCTTTTTTTAGTTTTGTAATCAGCATATTAACAGTTTCAAAAAGCTTGTCCAGTTCCTTATTTACCTCAATTCTAATTGCTTGAAAAGTTTTTTTGTGAGCGCCATTTCTTTTATAAACAACTTTTGTTGGCATACTTTTTTCAATAATATTTGCCAATTGTTTTGTTGTTTCAATTGGCCTATTTTTTACTATATTGTTTGCAATACTAGATGCGTATTCTTCTTCTCCATATTCAGCCAAAATTCTTGTTAAATGCTGTTTTGAGTAAGTGTTAACAACATCATATGCTGACAGTTTTTGAGTTTTATCCATTCTCATATCCAATTTTGAATCAAATCTAAAACTAAACCCTCTATCCGGATTATCAAGTTGATATGAACTAACTCCAAGGTCAATTAAAACTCCATCTAGGCATTCAATATTCAATTTGTTTAAAACACTTTCAATGTCTTTAAAATCCGATTTTACCAAAACAACATTTTTGTAATCTTTTAATCGTTCTTTGCAAACATTAATAGCTTCAATGTCTTTATCTATTCCAATTAACATTCCCTTATTTGATAATCTTTTCAAAATTTCTTTGGAATGCCCTGCACCTCCAATTGTGCAATCAAGATAAATACCATCAGGGTTAATATTAAGCCCTGATAGTATTTCGTTTACCATAATAGGTTTGTGTTTAAACTCCAATTTTTTTATCCTTTTATTTGTTGAATAACACTAAGCCAGTCAATTTGTCCTTCTGGATATTGTTTTGTTATATCACCAACTTGTGCACCAATTTTTTCATCATTTTCAATAAAATCTACCATTGCATCATAAGCAGGTTCAAAAACACCTTGATTGTTTGCATTGTCTTGCAAGTCGTTTAATAATGAACCAAGTTTATCTCCACTTTCGCCAGTTATAAAATCTCCAACATTAAAATCTTCAGCAGTAATGTCAGCGACAATTTCAGTAACAGAACCCAAAACATCAATCACTTGTTCAATTTCTTCTTTGTCTAAATGTTCAATAACTGTTGTTATCATATCACCATACTCGCCAACAACTGATTTTATTTGTTCATTTAGTTTATTTACAACCATTACACCAAGTGGTTCAAAAATTTTACTCTCCATTAAAGGTGTAAAGATATTAGACACATCTGTTTTATCTATTTGTTTGAATATAACATTCCAATCTCCAACCTTTACTATATATTCAATCAACGAAGTTTCGGTATTATTTTCAACTATTTTTTTATCAAGCAAACTGTCAACCAAACCTTCAATCATTGCAAATTCTGTGTTAAATGAAAATCCTTCTTCAACAAAACAATCAAAGTTTATATATTTTGAATACTCTGTTTTGCTCAATGCATCAATTAAGTTAGAATATATGCCTTTTTGAACAACTCCATCAACTTCTGTATCGCCAAATAGTGCTGTGTTTTTTAAAGAATCCATACAACTGCCAAGCAAAGTTAAGTTAGAATCCAAAATTGTTGTAAATGGGTCATTTTTTATTTCGCTAATGTCAATTAATTTAACATACTTAGCAACATTATCAATAAAATTCAAAATGTTTAATTTTTCACTTTCGGTATGAATAGCTGAATAGTTTATTTCACCCAAAACGGTGTTTGGTGAAATTTCCTTTCCAAGATTATTAATTATATCATTTAATTGTTCAAAACCAAATTCTGTAACCTTATCCAAAGTTTTGCTGTCAAACAATGGCTCAATAATTTGCCTAATTAGTGTTTTGTTTTCACCATATATCTCAGTTGTTACTGTTAATCTGTTTAATATATTAGTGATGTTTTCATTTGTAACATAATAGCCATCATCATCTTTACTCACATAACTAACAATGCCAGAATCTATAATTTTTTGCAAAACATTTGAAACAATTTCCGATTCGTTAAGCCAAATATTATCTTGTTTAAGAACTTCAAAGTCTATGAATTCGTTGTATTTTGTTTCGTTTAAGGCACTAACAATGTTGTTATATATATTTGATGATTCAAAAATTGTCATTTTTTGAACAACATTCATAACAGAACCTATGTTTGTTGCAATTGCAGGCAAATCAAGATCAAAAACTTGCCTATAATCATTTTTTAGTTGTTCAAAATCCACAGAAATTAGTTCATTTGATAGGTTAATAACAGCACTTAAAAGTGTTTTCACTTCTGCTTTCTTTAAAGCAACATTGCTATCTTTTATATCTATTCTGCCAATTGACAATTGTGCGTTAGAAGTTTCGTTTTGCAATAGTTCTTCGGCATAATCAAGTCCATAATTCAAAACAAAAATAACCCCTTTGTTTAAAACTTTGGAATTAAAAATTTCATCAATTAACTCATCAAAAACTTTTTTATTGTCTTTTGTTAAAATTTCAATTATATTTGCAAAGTTTGTTGTTGAAATGCTTTCGCCTTGCAAAGGAATTTCATCAATAAGTTCCGAACCGACAAAAATTTTTGCTGATTTTATAATTGATTGCAATTCAACTTTTAGATTTTCATTTACATTGTCATTGTAATTAATTTCATCTTTTATTGATTCAACAAAAAGTTTATAGTCTTGATTGTTTTGCACTTCTTGCATTTGCAAAACCTTATCAAAACCATAATTTGTTAATTCTGGCAAAGCTGTTGTTAACAGATTGGAATTAAAAATATAATCAACTGCACTCACTAACTTATCATAATCAATTAATTTTAAGCTTTGAATATTGGAAAAATCTATATGGAATAAAAACTCAACATTGTCATAAACTTTTGCTATGTTTATGGTTTCATCTCTAAGTGAAATATCAATATTATTAACTTTCACAGTTGAAATTGAATTAAAGAAAAAGTCATCAAGATTAATTAACCCACTCATAACAGAAATGGCAGAATCATCATAAGCATTAAATATTTTTTTAACTTCTGTTGGCAAATTGTCATTAATTAACTTTGCAGATGGTGACATAGACTGCTCTTCTTGTTGTGTTTCTGCTTGAACTGTTTGCTCTGACAAATCGTTTACTAAACCTATTATTCCCGTTGCAGGCAGAAATAAAAAGAACATAATTAACAATGCTTGCGCAACACCAAGCACACCACCAAGCAATTTGTGTTTCTTTTCTTTTTTTACAATTTCTTTACCATTTTCTAGCACTATTTTTTTGTCTTTAATAAAAACAGATGCCAAAATAAGATAAATAATCCAAGTTAAAAATAACAAAACAATAAGCAAAACATCAAAAACAACAACATTGCCAATCATTAGTGGCAATTTTTCTATTAAACTTTTTATTGTTGGACTCGAACTTGTGAACTCATTTAGTTCTGCTGAACTATTGATATATGAAAGTAATACATCATTAATTGTTGACTTTTCACCCTCAAAAGTTATTTGAATTTGCATAATAGATTTTGTAACAAGAGGAGTTATTATAAGAGCAAGAACAACAGATGTTAAAACAAAAACAAATCGCAAACTTGTTTTTTTAATTCCTCTTAAACCCGACAAAAAACCCATTAATATAAACCAAATAAAAATTAAGTTTAAAATTAATAGAATTGTTCCTTGTTCCATAAAAACTCTCCTTTAAATTTTTAAATTTTTATGTTTCCAATAATAATTATTATTTATCAAAAATTTTGTTGATTATATTAACTATAATATTTACAATTTTATAGTAAATTATTGCTTTATTATTTTATTTCAACCAATTTGTTACCCAGTAAGTCACAAGAAGTTAAATAAAATTTTATTCCATACAATTCTTCGTATAGTTTATATTTTCCCACATTTGAATGTATATGTCCATAAACACAAATATCTACATTATATTTCTTTAATAACTCAACAACTTCATTGCGTTCTTTTAAAGAGTTAACAGGTGGAAAATGCACCATACAAATAATTATCTCATTGTTTTCTTGCAATCTTTTTGCATACATAAGTGCCATTTCTAACCTGATTAATTCTCGTTTGTATATTTTTTCATCTTCAAGGGATAGTCCTTTTTTTTCAGGGACAATCCAGCCTCTTGTTCCACAAAATATATAATTGCCAATTTTTATTGCATCATTTTGAAGTGCAAAACAATTTATTGGAATGTTTTTTCTAACATTAGAAATTGACTGCCACCAATAATCGTGATTTCCTTTTATGAATATTTTTTTTCCTTTTAATTGTTCAAAATATTCCAAATCTTTTTGTGCCTCATCAAGTTTCATTGCCCAAGAAATATCTCCGGCAACCAAAACAACATCATCATCAGTTACTTTTTTATTCCAGTCCTCTTTTATTTTTTCTTGATAGTTTGCCCAGCCATTGCCAAAAATCTCCATAGGTTTTGCACCACTAATACATAAATGCAAATCACTAATAGCATAAACCTTCATAATAACCTTATAAACTTTTTAAAACTTCTTGAACCATTCTCATATCACATTTACCAGCATAATTGCTCTTAAAATGTTTCATTACAAATGGAACAGATTTATCTTCTAAAGATAATATAATATCTTTTATTTCATCTTTACTCATCATTTTTGGCAAAAATTTCTCAACAATAGAAATTTGTTTTGTAACATTTTCAATTTCTGTTAAATTATTAACTTTTTTATAATTTTCAAGTTCTTCTGTTAGTTCTTTAATTGATTTTTGTAATATTTGAATTACATCAACATCAGTTAACTCAATATTGTGCTCTCTTTTTTTTATGTTTTCCAACATAATTTTATTCAATAAAACACTGTATATGTTTCTTGCAACCATATCTTTATCTTTAATTGATTGCAAATTCCCTTTTTTTATTTCATCTATAATCATAATTGATCTCCTTACATTTAATATATAAAACAATATAGCACATTATAAAAAAAAATACAAATATATACGCACAAACAATCACCTATAAAAAAAATTTTTTGTCATCAATGTGTTATTAACATTTTAAAAAACAAACAAAAAAAGCCTAAAAACTAGACTTTTTATAATTTTTTAATTAAAAATCAATAAAATTACTAAAAAAAATAACAAAATTATCTTTATTTATGTATTTTATCAAAAATTAAATGGGAAATATGTTTACTATTTTTTAAGGTGTAAATAAATTCTGGCAAAATTTTATATTTTTTTAAATCTTTTTTATTAACCCACAGCATTGTTTCATTTGCATTATCCAAATTTTGCAAATTATCAAGTTTGCAAAGTTTATTTTCATTTTTTAATTTAACATAATAAACAAAATCAAGTTCGTGATAATTTTTATCTTCAAAGTTAAAAAATTGTTCTGAAATTTTCAAAAGTTTTGGTTTAACATCAACCAAATTCAACTCTTCTTTAAGTTCTCGCTTAATTGCATCAAAAGTACTTTCCCCTGCGTGAACTCTGCCTCCGGGCAAATTTAAAAAATCTGTTGTTAAACTTTTTTCAAGCAAATATCTGTTTTTATTTTCTATTAAACAACATACTCTAAAATTAAATTTATTATCTTCAATGTAAACTGAAATATCTTTCATACTAAACTCTCCAAGAAATATAATAACATATTAAAAAATAAAAACCAATAAAAATATAAACTTAAACAAAAATTAAATAAAAGTATATAACTTGCAATTTAATTAATATAATTTTTTTGCAACATAAATAAAATTTATTTTTATTTTTTAAAATAATCTGTTAATATGTATTGCTTTATTTACTAATATTAAATAATGTACTTTATAATCTGTATTGAAATTACACCAAAAAAGATGTATAATCTCAATGCAAAAATTACTAAACAAGGAGTTTTAAATGAAAAAATATATTATTGCAATTCTATTTTCGATGCTGTTATGCACAAC
>CASFHZ010000026.1 GCA_949294585.1 uncultured Christensenella sp.
TGTGTAACCAAACTCATCTCTTAAATAAACTTGATTTAATTTAACAACCATTCCATCAATTAATATATCCAAACTGCTTTTTATTTCATCAACTCTGTTTATCTCATCAATAATTTCATCTGCAGTGTTGTGTAATTTGTAAGGAGAAATTTTAAAATTGTTGGAATTTAAAAAGTCAAACATTTCTTGTTGTGTTCTAAAAGACTTATTTTCGGCATAGCAAACATTATAACAATACCAATCAAGATTTCTTTTTGCAGTTTCTTTTGCATTTAAATTCCTTATTGCACCAGCAACAGCATTTCTTGCATTTTTTAAGCTTTCTTCTGGATATTTTTGATTAAATTTTTTTAGGTTGCTCAAAGTTATTATCCCTTCACCTTGAACAATAAGTTCGCCCTTAAAATTGATTTTAAGTGGCACACTTTTTATGGTTTTAACTTGTGCAGTTACATCTTCACCAACAAGTCCATTGCCTCGTGTCGCCGCCGAAATTAGTATTCCATTATTGTATGTGCAAACAATTGTTAAACCATCAAATTTATATTCCAAAGTGAAATTTGCGTTATGTTCTTTTTCCTTAACAGAATTTATCCAGTCAGTTAATGACTGTGTGCTTTGACATTTATCCAAACTGTATAGTCTTGTTTTGTGTTCTACTTTTGTGAAATTATCCAAAATGGTATCGCCAACTCGGTGCGTTGGTGATTGTGGCAAAACTATTCCCGTTTTCTTTTCCAACTCGCATAATTTGTCATAAAGTTTATCGTATTCAACATCAGAAATTAATGGTTTGTCTAAAACATAATAAGCATAAGAATACTTATTTAGTTTATCAACCAACTCTTCCATATTGTCCATAAATTACATTCTCCTAATTAATTATTTCCAAAGGTGCAATTTCTAATATAAGTGTTTTCTTTCCAAAGGCATCAAAATTTATTTCTGCACAAACACCATCATCAATTATTGCCATTATAACACCTTGACCAAACTTAGGGTGTTTAACCAATTGCCCAACTTTGTAAATTGATGTATCTTTTTTGTTTCGTGGCTCATTTTGAATTGAATTTGCAACTGTGTAACCATTGTGATTATTATTGCAAATTATAGATTTTTTATCAAAATCAAACCTTTTTTTAGGCGAATAATCATAATTATAACTGTTATCGTAGTTATTATTGTAATTATTATAGTTATTTTCAACAAATCTTTTTGGTTTAACTGGAATGTTTATACCAATTTCATCTAAAAATCTGCTAGACAACATTGGTGTTCTTCTTCCGTGAAGATATCTTGTGTTTGCGTATGACAAAAACAATCTTTCTCTTGCCCTTGTCATTGCAACATACATAAGTCTTCTTTCTTCCTCTAATTCTTTATCACTTTCAAAACTTCTAGAAATTGGAAAAATACCATCTTCAAGACCAATAATAAATACAACTTTAAACTCCAAACCTTTAACAGAGTGAACAGTTGATATTGTAACAGTATTGTCTGTACCCATAAAATCTAAATCTGTTTCAAGTGTTATGCTTTCCAAAAATTCACTAAGTGATGCTTGTGGATTTGCCTTGATAAATTCACTTACTGAATTAACAAACACATCAAGGTTCATTAATTTATCTTCATTTTCTTCGGTGTTTTCCATAAATGCAGACCTTATATTAAATTCATCTATTACAAGTTTGCAAAACTCATCTAAACTTACCGATGAGAATGATTGTTTTAGGTTTAAAAAAGTGTTTACAAATGATTTTACCTTTGCCCAAAGTGCACTGTTTTCTTCTGTGTGCATTGACAAATATTCCATTGAACTAAGCATAGACATATTTTTTGACATAGCGTATTCTCTTATTTTATTCACAGCAGAATCGCCAATTGCTCTTTTTGGGAAATTGATAATTCTAATCAATGCTGTGTCATCATTTGGATTAACAAAAAGTCTTAAATACGAGATTATGTTCTTTATTTCCTGTCTTTCATAAAATTTAAAACCACCATATATTCTGTATGGTATGTTATAGTTTAACAATTTTTGCTCAAATGGAAGTGTTAGTGCATTCATTCTCATAAGAATGGCTATGTCATTATATTGATAGCCATTTACTGCTAATGCGTGAATTTTTGAAGCAATGGACTCTGCCTCTGTTTGCTCATCATAAAACTCAAAGCACTCAACATTTTTGCCTTCATCATTCGCCGTCCAAAGAACTTTATCAAACCTTTCTGTGTTGTTTGAAATTAATTTATTGGCTTTTTCTATTATTGTTTTTGTGCTTCTGTAATTTTGTTCCAACTTAAACATTTTTACAGGTGCGAAATCCTTTTTGAAATCGAATATGTTTTGAAATTTTGCACCTCTCCAAGTGTAGATACATTGGTCTTCATCTCCAACAACAAAAATGTTTTTGTGAACATATGACAAAAGTTTAATTAAATCATATTGAATTGTGTTTGTGTCTTGGAACTCATCAACAAAAATATACATAAATCTGTTTGCAAAATAATCTAGCACATCTTTATGTGTTACAAACAATTCATATGTTTTTGTAAGCAAATGGTCAAAATCAAGTGCATTGTTTTTTTCAAGTGCTTTTTCATATTCTTCATAAACCAAAATATCTTCGTTGTCACTGTTTATTGAATACCTTTTTGCATAGGTGTATATGTCCATATTTTCATTTTGGCACTTGCTTATTAGGTATGAATAATGCTTGTATTTATCAGCAGGCAAATTAAGATCTTTTATTACTTGTTTTAGAGTTTTTTCACTATCAGATTCACTATATACAGAAAAATCGGAAGTATAACTTCCTAAAAGATATATATATTCTCTTAATATTTTTAAACACATAGAGTGAAATGTTGAAATCCAAACTCCATTTGGTTTTCCAAGCAAAACCGACACTCTATCTTTCATTTCACTTGCAGCTTTGTTTGTGAATGTTATAGCTAAAATATTTTCTTCTGGAATTTTATTTTCTCGAATTAAATATGCAATTCTATGTGTTAATAGTTTTGTTTTTCCACTGCCTGCACCAGCAGTTACAAGAACTGCACCTTCTATTTGCAATAATGCTTGTTTTTGTACTTCATTTAAACTTTCTAAAATATCCATATGTTTAGTATATCACATAAGCAAATGTAAATCAATTTTAATTAATTAACTTCTTTAAGTTTTTCGCTTTCATATCTTCTTTTTAGCATTCTGTATTTGTCTGCCAATTTAAAGAAATATCTTTCTTTTTGTTCGTTTGTTAAAGTTTTGTAATAAGCAAAATCTATTAATTCAGCCAGTGGATTAATGCTGTCATTATCTAAAGTGTTTTTAATTTTGTTGTAAAGCAAATCATCATCTTCAGATATTATAACTGTTTTAATGTTGGATTTGTTATTAAAATCGTTGAAAAGTTTGTTATATTTTATATTTGTTATCTTTTCACTTTTTCCTCTTAATCTATCTTTTGCTTGTTGTGCCATTGCTTTTAACATATCTCTACCTGTCATAATATCTCTCCTTTTGTTACAATAAAAATTGTATAATATACTTAAAGATTATGCCATTAAAAAAAAGATAATATAAATACTAAAAAAGTCGAAATAATTAGAAAAAATGTAGAAATTTATAACAATGTTTATTAACCTCTTTTTTGTGACAAAATAAAAAAAGAACAATCGTTTTTGTGGTGCACCCCAAAAGTTGGACAAAAATTTAACTAAATTATTTGATTTTGAGTTCGGTATTTTACCGGACTCATTTTCAGTTTAAGTATTATTCTTTCGTTATTGTAATAATAAATATATTCTTTTAGTTTGTCAATGAAAGTGTTAACACTTTCAAACTTTTCGCCATAGAACATTTCTGTTTTAAGTCTTCCAAAGAAATTTTCCATTATGCTATTATCTAAGCAGTTACCTTTTCGTGACATACTTTGAGTAATATTGTTTTCTTTTAACATTCTCTGATATTCTTTCATTTGATATTGCCAACCTTGGTCTGAATGTAATATTGGCGTTGTATTAGTTGGCAATTTACATATTAATTCATTTAACATTTCTCTAGTTTGATTAAAGTTTGGACTAGTTGAAATTGAGTAAGAAACTATTTCATTGTTATACATATCCAGAATTGGAGAAAGATAAACTTTTTCATCACATACAGCAAATTCTGTTACATCTGTTGTTAACTTTTGGAATGGAGCATTTGCTACAAAATTTCTATTAATTATATTAGGAGCAATTCTGCCAACTTCACCTTTGTATGATTTGTATTTACTTTTTCTTTGCTTGCCTTGAATATTTAGAGAATGCATTAGTTTTAAAACTGTTTTGTGATTGATTTTGTAACCTAAATTTTTTAATTCTATTAGTATTCTACGATAACCATATCTACCTTTATTCTGCTCAAATATCTTTAAAATTTCTTTCTTTTCAATTTCATATTTATCTACATTACCAAACTGTTTTAAATGATAGTAGAAAGTGCTTCTTGATAACTTTGAAATATCTAAAAGAGTATTCAGCGGATAATTTTGCCTTAATTCAGAAACAACTAATGTTTTTTGTTTTTCTTTTGCTCTTCCGCACGAACTAAGGCATCTAATTTTTTTAAGTATTCAATCTCAGCTTTGTAATATTGATTTTCTTCTTTTAGTCGTTGGTTTTCAGCAATTAAATCCTCTTTAACTTGCTTATCTAACTTTTTCTTTCTACCTTTCTTTGGATTGTCCATTTTCGTAGTTCTACCACGCCGTTCAATGTAGAAACCGGCTTCTCCTTCTTCTAAAAATATGCGTTCCCAAAGTTTTAATCTACCACTAAAAGAACTTTCTTGACCTTCTCGACAAAGATACTTCCTAGCAGTTTCGTTGTAAGATAGATTATGTTCACGCATATCTATTATACACGAAATTTTAAATTCTGGACTATATTTTCTGTTCTTTCTCATAAAAAAGTGAACCTCCTTAAGTTGTCTAACTTTTGGGGTTCACTTCATTTCTAACTGTTTAAATTATCATAAATATAATATTTTATTGTTGTTCCAAGTGCTTAACCCAAGAACGACGACGCTTGTGTTGTCTGTGTTCAAAATTTTTCCAAAGTTGAATTATGTTAAGATTATTCTCTAAATTCAAGTTTGTTTCGCAAGATTTTACTCCTCTTTTTATAAAACTTGCAACCATTTCTCGCATAATTAATGCAGGGACACCTTTTGAGTGCCAACCAGGTTTAACAGCAATTAGTGCAAGGTCAAGTTGTTTTGGATGCTTAACTGCTTTTAGAATGCTAAAAATACTATTTAAAGTTAATCTTCCCTCACATTTATTAATTGCTTCGCTTAGTGATGGAATTGCAAATCCAAATGCAATTGGTTCGTTATTTTCATCTTCAATTACACACATAAAATCCAAACTTATAAACAACTTAAATTGAGATATAACTTGTTTTCTAACTTTGTCTGTGTATGGAACAACGCCATAAAGTGGGCCATATGCCTCATCTAACAATTTAAAAATGCCTTTTGCATATTTTTTTATGAATGCGCTTTTTGATTTTTTTGGAGCATTATGTAGATGATATCTATGTTGAACCATATCTGCTATTCTGTTTATTCTGTCATCAATTTTGTCAGGAAGTGTTATATTAAATTCTACCCAATCAACTTCTTTTTCATATCCACAATATTCCATTAAGTCTTTATAGTAATCAAAATTATATGCTTCTTCAAAAGTTGCAATTTCATCAAAACCTTCAATTAGCATTCCCTCTCTGTCTAGGTCATTAAATCCCATTGGTCCGTGAACAATGTTCATACCTTTTTCTTTTGCCCAGTTTTCAACTGCACTAAGCAATGCTTTTGCAACTTCCTTGTCATTTATACAGTCAAAACGAGTGAACCTAACCCTTTTTTCGTTTACTTTTGCATTGTAAAGTTTTTGAATTAGTCCTGCAACTCTTCCGACAAGTTCGCCATCTTTATACGCCAAAAAATACTTTGCTTCACAATCTTCAAATGAAGCATTTTTCTTTGGATTAAACATTTCAAATTCACTCATTCTTAGAGGGTGAACATATTGTTTAACTCCTTTATATAATTTTGTTGGAAAATCTATAAAATTCTTAATGTCTTTTTTGTCTTTAATTTCTCTTACTTCTATCATACTTGACATTATAAAACAATTTTTTTTATATTTCAATCATTTTAAAATAAAATTTTTTTGCCTATGTAAATTTTTTGGTCTTTTAGAACCCTTTTTATGGTAAAAACATCAACTCCACAAGCTTGTGCAATGCTCTCGTATGTGTCTAGTGGTTTAACTACATAGCAGTGTTTATAAGGCTTTGGCAAAATTATTGCATCATTTGCTTGAACATCGTTTATTTTATTAATGTTTTTTAGTTCGGTTTGGTCCATGTGAAATTTTGCACAAATACTATTAATTGTGTCATCATTTTTTACAATATAAATTAGGTTTCTTTTTACTTCCACTTGCATAATAAACTTCTCCCATTAATACAATATGATATGAAATCATTATTCAAAACAGTTTTTATAATAATATTTTTTACAGGGCTAACAAGACTTGCCGGTTTTATTTTTAGAATTTGGTTATCACGAACAATTGGTGCAGAGTCACTGGGAGTTTATCAAATAAGTTTTTCTATTTTTATGGTGCTTCTTACAATTGTGTCTAGTGGAATACCTTTAATTATTTCAAGAATGACGGCGAAATATGTTGCCATTAAAGACAAAAAATCTGAACAACAAACTCTAAGTTCGGCAGTGATAATTTCACTTGGTTTAAGTGTTGTTATATCTTTAATTGTGTTAATATTACAAAAACCAATTTCATATATTTTTGCAGATGAAAGGTGTATTATTATACTTCTAACACTTTTGCCTGCTTTAATATTTTCAAGTGTTTACAGTGCTGTTAGAGGCAATTTGTGGGGTAGAAACAAATATGTTGCATCTTGCAGTGCTGAATTATTTGAACAACTTATAAGAATACTTGTTTGCATTTTGTTATTAAGTGGACTATTCCCAATTAAAGAAGGTGCAATTGGTGCATCGCTTTCACTTTCTATTGCCTGTGTGTTTTCTTGTATTTTTGTTGTCATTTTATATTTTAAATCTGGTGGCAAATTCACAAAACCAAAAGGCTATAAAGAAATTATAAAAACAAGCACACCAATAACAACAATCAGGGTTGCATCAAGTTTAATTCAACCTGTTGTTGCTCTTATAATTCCATTGCGCTTAGTTTCGGCAGGATACACATCTGCTCAATCTTTAAGTTTGTATGGTATTGCAACAGGAATGACTTTGCCACTTTTATTTATTCCAATGACATTAATTGGTTCCCTGTCTTATGCATTAATTCCAGATTTATCATCTGCAAATGCCAAAAACGAAACAAAATATATCTCATCAAGAATTTCAACATCAATAATATTTTCTCTATTTGTTGCTTTCTTTATGGTGCCTTTATTTATGGGTGCTGGACAAAATTTAGGTGTGTTCTTCTTCGACAATGCACAAAGTGGAATTTTATTAAGTGAAGCATCTTGGATAATTATACCTATGTGTTTAACAAATATTAGTTCATCAATTTTAAATGCTGTTGGTTATGAAATTAAATCTTTTAAAAACTATATTGTTGGTGTAATTTTAATGCTTTTATGCATATGGTTTTTGCCAAAATACATTGGAATAAATGCACTAATTTGGGCTATGGGAAGTTGTTTTACAGTTTCTGCAATATTAAACATAAAAATGATTAAAAAATACATAACAAAAGATTTAAAAATTGCAAGATATTTTTGGATTTTTACTGCATTTTTATTGCCATCAGCTGCAATAACTTCATTTTGCACTAACCTATTAAATGGTGTTATTCCTCTATTTTTTAACCTTGCAATTTCCTGCTCTATTGGTGCAACTTTCTTTATTTTGCTTGGATTAATTTTTAATGTTTATAAATTTAGCACCGTTCTTGTTTGGATAAAAACAAATAATCCTTTAAAAAAACATAATTTAAAAAGGACACATAAAGTTTAAAAAATAAAAAAAAAGAAATAATTAATATATGTTTACATTAATTATTCGTTCTATAATTATTTATTTTTTAGTTTTACTTGTTTTTAGATTGATGGGAAAGCGTCAACTTGGACAAATGCAACCGTTTGAATTGGTGCTAACACTAATTCTTGCAGACCTTGCAACAATTCCTATGTCCGAAATTAGTGTTCCATTAATTCACGGCATTGTCCCTCTTTTAACTCTTTTGGTTGTTCATTATGTAATTACAATTTTAACAAGGTTTAGCACTCGTTTAAGTGAAATAATAAGTGGAAAACCAGTTATTGTTATAAATCAAAATGGAATAGACTATAAGGCAGTAAAAGAGTTAAATTTAACCATTGATGACATAACAGAGGCACTGCGTTCGGCTGGGTATTTTTCAATTGATGAAGTTTTGTTTGCAATAATGGAAACAAATGGAAAAATTAGTGTTTTGCCACGGTCAGATAACTCTCCTGTTTTAAGAAAAGATTTAAAAATCAAGAGCAAAGAAAACAGTTTGCCTGTTACATTAATATCTGAGGGTAGAATATTAAAAAATAATTTTCAACAAATAAAATGTTCTAAAGAAAAAGTGATGAAATATATAAATTCATTAAACATAAAAATTAAAAAAATATTAATATTCACCTTGGATAATAACGGACAAGTTTATATTCAAGAAATGCATAAAAGAGGCGAAACGATACAAACTGAACTTAAAGGTTAAATTATGAAAAAGTTTATATTAATTTTAGTAGTTACATTGGCGTTAATAGGTGTTGCAATTTGGGAACAAATAACAGTTAACACCTATTTAAACGATGTTGAAGAAAAATCTAAATATCTAATTGAAATAACAACAAATGTAACAAATATCCAAACCGAAGAAATAATAGAAAAAGTTGAAGAATTGGAAGACAGTTGGACAAAACACGAGCAAATATTGTGTCTTTTTGCAAATCACAAAGATATGCGAGAACTATGTATTGAAATTCAAAAATTAAGAGGAAACATAGAGGTTAATCAATACGAAGATTTTACTGCAAGTTTAAAAGTTATATATCATCTATCAAAAGACTATCACTATATTATGGGAACAAGTTTTCAAAATATTTTTTAATTAGTTTTTATTTTTCTTTTTTTAATTTATTTTTTTATTTTTTTAATTTTATTTTTTACACAAAAATAACAATTAAAATTAATATTAAAATAATTAAAAACATTATAGAAATATAAAAAGTTAACTTTAATTTATCAGAATTTAATTTTAATCTTTGTTTAAAAGTTAAATTGTTATTTTCTTTTAATTCTTTTATTTTATTTTTATTTTCTTGTCTATTTGTTTTATAATCATTAAAACTTGATTTTAATCTCCTAAATAATTCGCTAAAAATTCCAGGTTCTTTTTCTTTTTTTTCTGTTGGTGCTGTTGTTTCTGTTATTTTTTTTACTTCAAGTTTAAAAGTTTTTTCATCGTATTCTCTTCTTAATTTTTCATCTTTTAGCGTGTTATAAATAACATTCAAATCGGCAGTTTTTTGCTGAGCAAAATTTTCATCTCCCTTATATAAATCAGGGTGATATTTTTTTATTTGCTTTAAATATGCCTTTTTTATTTCCTCTAATGAAGAATCTCTTTTCACGCCTAATTTCTTGTAATAATCTTCCATACTATAAAACCTTTTTTAAATACTTACCTGTGTAACTCTCTTTAACCTCTGCAACTTCTTCAGGTGTTCCCTTTGCAATAACTTGTCCTCCTCCAATTCCTCCTTCTGGACCAAGGTCAATTATATAATCTGCACATTTTATTACATCTAAATTGTGTTCAATTACAACAACTGTATTTTTATTTTGTACCAATTTATCTAAAATTGCAATCAATTTTTTCACATCATCAATATGCAAACCTGTTGTTGGTTCGTCTAGTATATAAATAGTTTTTCCCGTTGACCTTTTGGATAGTTCGGTTGCCAATTTAATTCTTTGTGCTTCTCCTCCACTAAGTTGAGTTGCAGGTTGTCCAAGTTTTATATATCCAAGTCCAACATCGTATAGTGCTTTAACTTTTGAATAAATGCTTGGTATATTTTCAAAGAAAGAAATAGCCTCTTCAACTGTCATATCCAAAACCTCAGCAATGTTTTTACCCTTGTATTTAACCTCCAATGTTTCTCTGTTATATCTATCACCCTTGCAAACTTCACAAGGAACAGTTATATCTGGCAAAAAGTACATTTCTATTTCTTTAACACCAGCACCTTCGCAAGCCTCACATCTTCCACCTTTAACATTAAAACTAAATCTTCCAGGCCCATAACCTCTTTGCTTTGCATCTTGTGTTTGTGCAAAAAGTTCTCTTATTGGAGTCCAAAGCCCTGTATAAGTTGCAGGATTACTTCTTGGAGTTCTTCCAATTGGTGATTGGTCTATGCATATAACTTTGTCAAACTTATCAACATTTTTAATCTCTTTAAAATCGCCCAAAATTTTGCTTGCACGATTAAGTTCATTTGCAAGATATGGATACAAAACACCGTTAATTAAACTGCTTTTTCCACTACCACTAACACCTGTTACAACTGTTAAAAGTCCAATTGGTATATCAACATTAATATTTTTTAAGTTGTTTTGTTTTGCACCAATAATTTTTAGAAAATCTTTAGGTTTTCTTCTGGTTGCTGGATATTCAATTTTCTCCTCGCCACTTAAATATTTGCCTGTTATTGAGTTTTTATTGTTCATAATATCTTTAACACTTCCCGTTGCAACAATTTGTCCACCGTGAACTCCTGCTCTTGGCCCTACATCAACAATAAAATCTGCCGACCTGATTGTGTCCTCATCGTGTTCAACAACAATCAATGTGTTTCCAATATCCCTTAAATGTTTTAATGTTCCAAGCAACTTGTCGTTATCCCTTTGATGAAGTCCAATGCTTGGCTCATCAAGAATATAAAGCACACCAACAAGTCCACTTCCAATTTGAGTAGCAA
>CASFHZ010000027.1 GCA_949294585.1 uncultured Christensenella sp.
ACCTAAAACGGAGTCCGAACAGCCTAAAACAGAAACTGAGGAACCTAAAAAACCAGAGCAACCTGCAGAGCAAGAGCCACCAAAAGAACCAGAAAAATCTGTTGAGGTTGAACAACCAAAAGAACCAGTGCAACCTATCGAGCAAAAACAACCTACTGAACCTGAACAACCTACTGAGAAAAAACAACCCGTTGAACCTGAACAACCATTGCACATACACTCAAAAGAACCTAAGTCAGAACCTGAGGAACCTAAAACGAAGCCACAAGAACCTAAAACGGAGCCCGAACAGCCTAAAACAGAAACTGAGGAACCTAAAAAACCAGAGCAACCAAAACCAACAGCTTCAAAAACTCCAAAAGAAGATAAACCAAAAGAAGATAAACCTAAAGAAGATAAAAAAGAAAGTGCACCAAGCAACCAATTAAATGAAAAAGAATTGGCAAAAAAGAAAGCAACATTAAATGGCTTTGCACTATTGTTATTTGGTTTAGCAGCATTTTTTGCAACAGGTGCAGCATTTTTAGGATCTCCTGTTCTTGGATTTGTTGCTATGATGTTTGTGTTCTTCTCTCTAAGCACAAAAGCATATGTTTCTTCAGATGCTGTTAAAACAAGATTCTTTGAAAAACGAAGAAAATTAGAAAGACAATCATCACTTGATAAGTTATTAGAAAAACAAAGTGTAAAAGAGTTATCTAAAAGACAACAAAAGAAATTAAACAAATTGATGCAAAAAGAAGAACAAAGACAAGATAAATTATATATGAACAAACCATCATATCAACCATATAAACAAGCAAAAGAAGTTGCAGAGCAAACAGCACAGGCTTTTAATGAAGATAAATACAATTATTTAAAAGGTTTGCAAAATTTAATATCTACAAGACAAAATGTTGTTAATACCTACAATCAAAATCCAAATGCAATAAATATATCAATGGAAGAAGTTAATAAATTGAATGAAGAAATTGATGTATTAAAGAAATTCAAAAATGAAATTTACAATGTAATGGATACAAATAGAGATACAAATCAAGCTATTGTTAGCACATTAAAAATGAATTTTGAAAACAATGAATTTCCAAGCATTGATGAAAATGACATTGTAACCACAAATTTTGCTACAATCAAAGATAACTATTTAAGTGCTAATAATATTAAAAAACCTCAACTTTCTGACACTTTAAACAAAGTTATGAACTTAAATCAAAATATTGAATTATCAAATCAAGAAGAACTTGATAATGAAAAGAGTTTTTAAAATAAAAACTGTGTGAATACAATTAATTTTTAAATCACACAGTTTTTTATTTAATTAAATTATTCAACCTTTATAATTATTTTTTATAATAAGCATAATAATAAAGTTTTAATATTTTAAAACATTGGTACTTAAATTTATATATGTACTAACAAAGTGGAGTGCTGGCTAATTTCATTAGCAAAAATATTTTAATATTTTAATAAAATTTTATTTTAAAATTTTATCAGCACTCCACTTCCCTTTTTTACAATTAATATATTTAAATTAGTTCATAATCTTTTATTTTTCTTTACAAAAAAAGACCTAGCAAAGCTAGGACTTTTATTCTATTCAACCAAAGATAATGTAAATGATACTTGGAAATTTTCAATATTCACATTACGGTCAGAATTGGAAATTTCAAATTTGATTTCAAATTTAAAACTTTCGCCAACTGCAAGAATTTTATCACTGTTATTCACTTTAATTGTTGCGTTAGGATTAGTTCCTTCCAAAGCTGTCACTTCAGATTGCACTCTTAATTCACTGCCTTTATTGTCATTCCTAATATAGAAAGATATAACCGTTGGTTCACCTTGTTCATTAAACATTAAGTCTAAACCTTGCCAAGATTCTTTTAATTCTGTTAAATCTTCTTCATCAGTTGTTAGTGTAATTTCAATATCTTTCATTTTTAAAGAAGGGTCAACTGATTCAACAAACTCCCCATTTTCAACAGTACCATCATAAATTGTTGCAGCAACACCATCAGCCAAAAATACAACACCATTTAAAGAATAACTAACAGACTGTGCCGCAATTACGCCAAAAGTAACCATTGCAATTACCAAACAGATTGAAACAACTGTTGAAATTAATTTAGCTTTTAAACTCAAACGACACCTCCTTGAAAATTATTGTCTATTTATTATTTACATTCTTCATTAGCATTATATCAATTTTTATAAAATTTACAAAATAATTTTATACTTTTTTAAAATTTTTTTTGTTTAACAATGCTCATTTGCTATCTAAACACAAATATTTTATAAAAATATTATATAATAATTAAAAAATCAAATATGATTTGCAATTATTATAACACTATTTGTATGTTTTTTCAATTTCAGCACCCCCCAAACAAGTGCCATCTTCAGTATATAACACAACATACTGTCCGGGTGTTACTGCCCTTTGTTTTTCATAGAAATCAACTTTTATACAGTCATCAACAATTGTAATGTGCACTTTTTGGTCAGGTTGCCTATATCTAAACTTTGCAAAACAGTCAAATTCCGATTGTTCTGGCTTTTTTGGAATCCAATTGAATTTTTCAGAAATCATACCATTTGTAAACAACTCATCATCTTCACCTTGAGAAACATATAATGTGTTAGTTTTTAAATCTTTGTCAACAACAAACCATCTCTCACCGTTGCCATCACTTTTTCCACCAATTCCAAGTCCACGCCTTTGACCAAGAGTGTAATACATTAAACCATCGTGATAACCAACAACCTTTCCGTCTTGAGTTTTTATTTCACCTCTTTTGGCAGGCAAATAGTTTTTTAAAAACTTTTTAAAATTTCTCTCTCCAATAAAGCAAATACCTGTGCTGTCCTTTTTCTTGGCATTGCAAAAATTCAATTCTTCTGCAATTCTTCTAACCTCTGGTTTTTCTATGTCTGCAAGAGGGAAAAGAACATACTTTAATTGCTCTTGATTTAATTGATTTAAGAAATAAGATTGGTCTTTGTTTAAATCTTTGGACTTTTGTAAATAAAACAATCCATCTTTTTCATATTTTTTTGCATAGTGACCCGTTGCAATATATTTT
Source organism: uncultured Christensenella sp. (assembly GCA_949294585.1). Classification (GTDB taxonomy): domain Bacteria; phylum Bacillota; class Clostridia; order Christensenellales; family UBA1242; genus UBA5893. The sequence goes on from CASFHZ010000027.1 coordinate 3,084, forward strand.
GCACCAATTTTTTTAGCAAAATCCAAAAAAGGACCAAATTTTATTTCTCTGTTGCAAAGCACATCAGGATTTGGCGTTCTGCCTTTTTTATATTGTTCCAAAAAATATTCAAATACTCTTTCATAATACTCTTTGGAATAGTTAACTGTATAATAAGGAATACCAATGGCATTACAAACTCGCTTAACATCTTCATAGTCCTGAGCAGAAGTGCAAACACCATTATCATCATCTTCTTCCCAATTTACCATAAAAAGACCAATAACATTATAACCTTGCTGTTTTAACAAATAAGCCGAAACCGAAGAATCAACTCCACCACTTATTCCAACCACAACTGTATCCACTATTTAACCTCCGAAACATCAATATAAACAGGAACTTTAAACCTGCCAATGCAAATATCTAAAATATCAAACAACCAAGCAAAACCCAAAATTCCAACAATTATTCCAACAAGAGTGTAAATTGATTCAGGCATTATAGAAAGCGAAGAAAGAGTTGCACCAATAAGAAAAATGCAACCACCAAAAAGCATAAACATTGCTTTTATATATCTTCCCACATAAAATTGATGTGCCCCAAACAAACCACCAAAAATTGCAATTAGCAAAACTTTCCATCTTTTTAAGTCGCTTGGAAATTCTCTAACATAAACAACTTTATCTTTTTTCCCTGCCTTAATCATATTTTTGCCTGCTTTATTTGTTGCAAGTTGAAGTTTGGAAAAAACAAGATTACAGTTAAAACATTTTAAAGAACCTTTTAAATTTTTTTCTTTACATCTTGGACATCTAAATGTGCTATTCATAATACAAATTATATATTAAACTTACCAATATGTAAAGTTTTTTATTAATTACAAAAAAGAAAGTTTTAAATTTATGAAATAAAAAAAGAAAGTAACTATTTTCACCATTTCTAGTTAAATTGTTTACTTTCTTTTTTAACATACAAATCAATAAACTTAAAAACTATTTAAGTTCAACAACTGCACCTGCTTCTTTAAGTTTTGCTTCCATAGCTTTTGCTTCTTCTGCAGGAACATTTTCTTTAACATTAGCAGGAGCACCATCTACAAGAGCTTTTGCTTCTCCAAGTCCAAGACCTGTTATTTCTCTAACTGCTTTAATAACAGCTATTTTGTTTGCACCAGCTTCTTTAAGAACAACTGTAAATTCAGTTTTTTCTTCAGCTTGTGCACCAGCACCTGCTGTTGCACCACCCGCAACAACTGCTGCAGCTGCACTAACTCCAAATTCTTCTTCTAACATTTTAACAAGGTCATTAAGTTCAACAACACTTAAACCTTTAACTTCTTCAACAAATTTTGCTAAATCTGCCATTTTTATACCCTTCCTTTTTTAATTATTTTTATCTGCTATTGCTTTTAAGCAAACAGCCAAACCACGCATTGGTGATGATAACATTCCAACAAGTTGAGCAAGTAATACTTCTCTTGATGGTATGCTTGCAAGTGTTTTAATTTTATTTGCATCAACAATTTGATTATTGTAGATACCAAATTTAACAGCCATTGCACATTGGTCGCTTGAAGCATCTGCAATAATTTTTGCAGGAGCAACTTCATCTTCATATCCAAACGCAACAGCATTTGTTCCTTCTAAATAGCTTTCACAACCTGTGTATCCAAGTTCGTTTAAAGCTTTTAGAACTAATCTATTTTTATAAACTTTGTATTCTGCGCCATTTTTTCTGAAATCTGCACGCATTTTTGTGTCTTTATCAACAGTTATTCCTCTGTAATCAACAAATACAACAGTTTTTGCTCTTTGAAGTTTATCTTTTATTTCTTCAACAAGCACTTTTTTTGCTTCTAAATTTGCGCTCATATTATGCCTCCTTTTTTAAGATTTGTATGTTGTAATTAAAAAATCCTTTCTAGCCGAAATAAAAGCCGAAAGGATTAAACACCATTCAAAAACTCTACCTCGGCAAGCACAAAAATGTTTACGATTTTACAATCACTTGCTGTCTTTGGAAAAGGACATATTTAATTAACGCAAGTATTTTATCAAATAAAACACATTATGTCAACATTTTTTTAAAAATATTTTATAATTCTATTTCTTTTTCTTTATAGTCACTTTTTATTACTAAACTTCTAGGTTGTATATTATTTTTTTCATTTATTTTTTCATTTTTAAGTCCAGATTCCAAACTCTTTTTTTCACTATATTTTTTCTCTTCAACTGTTTCTTTCACAGCACTTGCCTTTTTCTCTTCAAAAGGTTCAATGTCCAGAGGTTTATATTCTTTAGCACACTTGCTCGATAGTTCCAAAGAGTATGGAGCAAAAGCTCTTTCAATAACAGTTGTTGGTATTTTGTAAAATTCTTTAAACTCAATTTTATTAATCTTTGAAATGGAATCTATAATTTCGCTTGTTCCCTCATATCCCATCTCACCTTTTTCCACGTTTTTGCAAACAAAATCACGTTTTGATTTATAGGTGAATTTCTTTCCACAAATATTATCAACAAATGCAATTTTTGTTATTACATTTTTTACAACTGCTCTATATTTCTCTCTATTTTCTGGTTTAACAGAAACAAATTCAAATCTTTTACTAAAACATTTTGACAACAAACTATTCACGTGCAAATGTTCACCGTGATGGTCAGAGCCACAAGTTAAAAACATATCATATTTTTCTGCAATATTATAAAGTTTGTTAAACACATCATCGGCAGTGTTTTCACTATGAAAAAGTTCTATTGCATCAAGTCCATTTTTTGATTTTAGCTGAACAATTTTAATAAAGTCATCAAGATAGTCATATTTTGATTTTGAATGCACAATGTGTTGTTGTTCAAATTTTATTGAATTTGCGTGTGCAATTGATGTTTTTCCACCAGCAGATTTAATAAGAGAAATTATTTCAAATATATCTTGTTTACTGCCTCCATCTGCTTCTGGTTTATAAATTAATTTTTCGTTATAAGCATTTTCAATTAAATCCGAAATTTTATCTTTGCTAACTTTTAAATATTTATTTGTTAAATAAACAAAGTCATTTCGCATTTGTCTATGAGAACTTGCATAACCACATTTAAGATATGTTTTAAATGGAATGTTTACACCAAATTCTTTTTCAACAATTTTTTTTGCATACAACAATTGTTTACCAGAGTTTACATTTTTGCCATTAAATTTTTTAAACACTTTGTTTGAAAGTTTTGAGTATGCAAACAAATTTTTATCTTTTAAGTCATAACCATAACCAAGCATATGACATTTTGAGAATATTGATTGACCACTTTCATTCAATGCAACAGACTTTAAACTTGCATTTAATTCAATTCCCGGAATAAAAGTCAACCTGTTGTATTTTTCAGGATTATCCCTTAAAATTTTATCTGCTTCAATTGCTCCTAATATTGATTCGTGGTCAGTAATAGAAAAGCAAATTTCACCATTTTTGTGCTCTGCTGTTGCCTGAAGTGTGTCCAAAAGTTTTTTAACTTTAAGGTCACAACCATCTTCATTTGAATATTCTGTGTGAATGTGCAAATCTATAAAAACATATTCTTTCATACTATCTCCTTTGTGCAATTAAACTTTCAATATATAAAGCAAGGTCTTTCTTTAAATTATTTTTTACTTTTTTATACAAGTTTTCAACCTTTTCTGTTTCACTGTATCTCAATAAACATTCAATTTCAATTAATGTTATATATGTATTTTGTGAAGATTTATCAAATAGTGAAAAAATAGTTTGTAAATTGTATTCAATGCTTTTTGTTAATAGATTTTTCAATAAATCATATTCTTTTAGTGTTGATTCTGTTTCATCTTCATAGTCATCTAATTTTTGTTGTTCAAACCTTCTAACAAGCACCTCTTTTAATAGAACAGCCTTATAATATCCTCTAATGGCATTGTCATAATCGCCACAACTTTCTCTTAAAATTCCAAAGCACTCATAATCTGATGCACGATAGGATTCCATATAATTTTCATTTAATTTATATCCCAAGTGGTTTAGGTATAAATAATTTTTTGCAACTAGGTATTTTTCAGAGTTAAACACCTCTTTAAATTTATCATTGTAACCATTTTCAATATCAATTGAAATGTAATCACAATGAGGACAAATTTGCAAATCAAAGTTTTTGTATTCATCATAATTTTCCAAGGAATTTTCAACATTATTTTCGCTAAAAAATACAAGATAATCATCTTTATGTCCACAATTTGCACAAGTTTTTGTAAAGTATTTGCAACTCATAATTTTTCTCCCATATAATAATATTTATCTTATTATAAAACTATATTCTTTATATTTTTGTTTGTGCCACATTTTTTGTGAATATCTTTGGTATTTTTTATTTCAAAAAATAACAAGTTTATTCTTATTTTTACATTTTTAGTGTAGCACAATTTATTTATAATTTCAATACCCAAATTAAATTAATAATAAAAAACCTAATAACAAAGGAAATGTTAAAGGTTTTTTAAATTAATATTTTTTTTATTTTTATTATTTTTTATCTTCTTCAACTTTTTCTTCATTTGCAGTGTTTTTATTTTCAGCAGAGTTTATTTCATCAGTGTTGCTTAGTTGTTTTTCAGTATTTACTTTTTTATAATTTTTTGGACTTAAAATTGCTGGAACAAAGCACAATGCAAACAAAATAAACAAGACGAATTGTGGAACAAAAACAGCAGAAAATTCCAAGTTAAAAAACATAAATATTGTTCCTAATATAAATTCTGCACAAAAATAAAGCACACTCAAAACCGTTACAGGCATTCCAACAACTTGTTTTTTTCTATTTTCATTTGAAACAAAGAAAAATGAAATAATTACAAAAAGTAACGACAACATAATAAAAATGTATGACACCCAAAATGAAGTGTGAAGCACTTTTGCAACTAAGAACAAAACAATGTTATATGCCACCAAAATAATTGCAAAAATAAGTGAAAGTTGAAGTTTTCTTCTATCCATATACCCTCCTTGATTTAATTTTATTTTATCATAAAACATATTATTTTCCTAATACTTTTTAAAAATTAAATTAATATATAATAATACTTATACATTTAATATAAAAAATTAAATAAAGGTTGACAAAATTCTTTAAATGTTTTAAATTTATGATAGCAATGATGAAAGTGGCGATTTCGGAGCAAGCAAAAGAAATTTTGCCGTTTTTCTTTTTCGTTAAAAGACAAAAAGTGAGTGCAAAAATGCATTAAGTTGGGTGGAACCGCGGTTACATAATCGTCCCTAGTCAATACATAATTTGACATTTTTTATAAAAAGGAGTTAAAAATGGAAAATAATGTAACAATGGATAAACTTGTAAGTTTGTGTAAGAACAGAGGCATAATTTTTCAAGGCAGTGAAATATATGGAGGTATGGGAAACACTTGGGACTATGGCCCTATTGGTGTTGAAATAAAAAACAATATTAAACGCGCTTGGTGGAAAAAATTTGTTCAAGAAAGTGACAATTCTTTTGGAATTGATGCTGCAATTTTAATGAATTCAAAAGTTTGGGAAGCAAGTGGACACACAACTTCTTTTAGTGACCCAAAAATGGATTGCAAAGAATGTAAAACAAGACATCGTGCAGATAATTTAATTGAAAACTATTGTGCAAAACACAAAATTGAAAATGTTATTCCCGACAAAATGTCAAATAAGGAAATGGAAGATTTTATTGAAGAACATAAAATTTGCTGTCCTGTTTGTGGAAAACACAATTTTACACCAATAAGACAATTTAAACTTATGTTTGAAACATCAAGAGGCGTAACAGAGGACAACACAGACACAATATATTTAAGACCAGAAACTGCACAAGGCGAATTCGTTAATTTTTTAAATGTTCAAAGAAGTATGCGCGCTAAGGTGCCATTTGGAATTGCTCAAATTGGAAAAGCATTCAGAAATGAGATAACACCAGGCAACTTTATTTTTAGAACAATTGAATTTGAACAAATGGAACACCAACTTTTTTGCAAAGAGTGTGATGATGAAAAATTTTACCAAGAATATAAACAAAAGGCGTGGGACTTTTTAAAAATGCTTGGAATTGATGAAAACAAACTTAGATTTAAGGACCACGACAAACTTGCACACTATGCAAAAAATGCGTGTGATATTCAATACAATTTTCCTATGGGTTGGAGTGAATTAAATGGAATTCACAACAGAACAAATTACGATTTGTCAAGACACCAAGAATTTTCAGGAAAATCAATGCTTTATATGGACCCAATAACAAATGAGAAATACATTCCATATGTTGTTGAATATTCAATTGGAGCAGATAGATTAATGCTTGCTGTGCTTTGCAATGCATATCACGAAGAAAAGTTGGAAAATGAAGACAGAGTTGTATTAAAACTCGCACCATTTATTGCCCCATACAAAGCTTGTGTTTTGCCACTTATGAAGAAAAATCACAGTGAAAAAGCAAAAGAATTGCACAAATATTTAAGCAAATACTTTATGTGCGATTATGATGAAAGTGGTAGCATTGGAAAAAGATACAGAAGAGAAGATGAAATTGGAACACCTTATGCAATAACAGTTGATGATGAAACTTTAAATAATGGAACTGTTACTGTAAGAGATAGAGATACAATGAAACAAGATGTTGTTAAGCTTGAAGATGTTAAAGATTACATTTTGTCAAGATGTGAATTTTAATTCACAATAAACTATAAAAAATAAAAATATATAAACATTAAAAATGTACTTTAAAAAAAATAGTGTAAAGCAAAATTACACTATTTTTTTATTTAATATTTTATTTATTGTGCTTCAACAACACCTTCAACATCTTCAACTATATTGTTTGGATTAACAACAACATATTTTAATGTTGGATACAAGCCTTCGCCATTATTATTATCAAATCTCCATAATGATTGGTCAAATGATGCATCGTTTTTGAATACTGCATAATCACCATCAAGACCTTTTGCTTGATTGTCTGTGCAATCAATCCAACCTGGTTTTACCAAACCAAAGAATGTTGCTTTAACATATGCATCACCATAGTTTATAATAATGCTATTTTTAAATTCTCCTGTATCTGGATATTGATTAAATAATTGTCCAACTTTTTCGATTGTTGCTCTAAATTCGGCTTCTGTTTCTGCGTGTTTTTCACCTTCACCATTGAAAGATGCACTGCTAAAGCAATGGTCAACCAAACTTCCAACTGGCAATGTAGAAACCAAACCACTAACTTTTGCAGAACTTGTTACACCAACAAGTGAACCAAGAACATAGCAATTTGTTACATTTTTGTTGTTAAATCCAACAAGACCAGCAACTCTAACACCCTTTGCTTCACCTTGGAAGTAACATTGGTCAACATCTGCATAACTTGTTTGAACAATACCAGCAACATTATGACCTTCCAAAGTTTGATTTGCATAATATGATTGTTTGATTGATGAAACATTTGCATAAGCAGCAATTCCACCAACATATGAATTTTCATTTGTTGTAGGCACTTTAATTAGTCCTTCGCTGAAACATTTTGTTACTATAGAACCACTTTGAACATATCCAGCAACACCACCTGCATAAACAGTACCATAATATACTAAATCTAATGAGCAATCATAGTTATAACAATTTGTTAAATTGCCTGCTTCAAGGTTACCAACAATTCCACCATAGTGCAATGAAGCACTTGTGTTTGATGTTGTAACATCAAAGTCATACATTGAAATTTCACTATTTGAAATTGTTCTTGCATTTATTGCAGAAATTCCACCCAAGTTTAATGATTGACTTTGTGCTGTTACTCTGTTTAGTTCAGTTGCTTGTGCATTAACCTTGCAGTTTAATATTCTACCATAGTTAACTGCAACAACAACTGCAACATTATTAGATTGTTCACCAGCAGTTATATTTGCATTTTTTACTTGGCAATCTTCAATTAATGCATTGTCTAGTAAACTTGTTGCAACAACTGCAACTGATTGTGATTGAGAGTTTACTTCTACATTTTCAAAAGTAAATCCCTTAACAATTGTGTTTGCACCTGACATATATCCAAAGAAACTTGAATTGTTTCCAGATATTTTAAAGTTCCTTATAATAACCGAAACACCATCATCACAAATTAATGAAGCTGTCATTGGCATATTGCTATTTGGAGCAATTGTAGTCCATTCTGCACCGTTTAGGTCAATAACAATGTCTGATGTTATTTCATAAACAACTCCGTTATTTGGAGCAAGTGCAAGTCCGTTTAGAACTGTCACCAAATCGCCTTCTGATGTTATTTCATCACCAGGTATATATTCACCAAGAGAGTCAGCTTGTGCTTCACCAAATCTGATTTCTGCAGAAGATACATCTTCTTCAATTACCCAAACTGTTTCAAAGTTCCAATCTTTGTATGTTTCTTGTTTATAAAGTTCTGGAACAGACTTGAATAGAACACTTGTAACATCAATTGTTGTTGCACTTTCACCAACTGGTTGCAAAGTTGTGTTTATTGAATGATAATAAATTGATTTTAAAATATTTCTATTTGATGTTCCACTATCTTCGTTAATTCCAACAATTGCACCTGCTTTAACCAAACTTGTGTTTGTGTCAAAAGAGTTAATCATTGCATAAGAATTTTTGATTACAGAGAACATATATTGAGATGTGTTTTGAGCATCTTGCAAATAACCTGCAATTGCACCGAATGTTAAACTGTTATCTAATGCTTTGTAATTAGAAATAACACTTTTTGAGTTATATACAACACTTCCAACTAATTTTCCAACAATTCCACCAAAATTGCCTGCTGTTTGTGCAGAAACAGAAACACTGCACATATCAATGTAACCAAATGATGTGAATACATTGTTTGTTGAGTTGTTCATACTGTAACCAACAACACCACCATTGTTTGAATTGTCATTTGAGTTGTTTAAAGTTAAGTTTGTTACTTTACACAATCTAACAATACCATTGCTTACACCAACAACTGCACCTGCATTGTTAAATGAACCTTCAATTACAGGATTTGCCAAATTTACATTTTCAACAATTGCTGTTGAACTTATTGAATCAAACAAACCTGCATTTGTTCCACTAACAACTTTTAAATTTGATATTGTTTTTCCATTTCCATCAAATGTTCCAGAAAATGGTTCTGTTTGTGAACCAATTGGGTCCCAACCTTCACTGTATGCTTTTAGGTCAATATCATTAATTAAAATGTAAGATTGAGAAAGTTGCCAAGTTTCACCAACTTCTTTTCCTATGTTTGCCAATTGAATTGCAGTTTGAATATAGAATGGATACATAACTGAACCATCACCAACGTGCACATCAAAAACAAAAGGTCCAAAGTCTTTGTTTGAAGGTGTTATTGTTATTGTTGCAATTCCGCCTTTTTTACCAACAAAAGTTTTTGTTGTTTCATCAAATGACACAACACTTGTATCTGAAATTTGTACATTTTCATAAACTTTTGTTGAGCTGTATGGTTTTGTCCAAACCAATGGCAAATCATATGTTTCATCTTTATTTAGATAAATAGATTCTCCTTCAGCCAAAGTAAGATAAATATTTTCGTTGTTTCTTACAAAATAATATGTTGTGTAACCAATGAAAAGCATTGTAACCAAAACAACAACATACATTAAAAACTTTTTCATACTTCACTCCTATCAACATTAATAATTATATTATACAAACCCAATTATGTCAATATACAATTTTAATAAGAAACACCTAAATTTTAATTGCAACAAAAGTCTTTTTTTGACTTTTTTTTAGTTTTTATAAATTTGATACATAATTTTTTTTGATATCAAAACAATTTAATTGATATTTTATTCAATTTACTATACAATTATAGGTATAATTATGAAAAAACTAAAATATTTTATCATAACTTTTACATTTCTATGCTGTGCGCTTTTGTATGCGTGCGAGTTTAACCCTATACCCAGCAAAGAAATAACAATATCTGGAAGTGTGTATATAAACACAGAACCAGCTGTAGATGTGCAAATAAAATCAAAAACACAAGTTTTGTGTGAAACAGATGAAAACGGAAATTTTACATTCACCGTAAATGCAGAATCAATTACCATTTTTATTGAAAAATCAGGATATTTGTTCACACCAAACACTTTAACATTCTCAGAATCAACATCTGATGTTTTAATTAAGGGCGAAGAAGTTGAAAATTTGAATGGAATTTTAAGTTTAAGTTCAATAAACATAACACCTTCAAGCATTGTTTCAATTTCAGAAAACTTTCAGTATGTAGCAAACGGAAATAATTGCTTAAAAGCAAAAAATTTTTATGTTGAGATAAACAATAAAAAAATAAATTGCCTTACATTTGACACATACTTAGTTAAAAATAAAAACAATGTTATTTTGGTTGAAGATGATTTATTTGTTGAAACAGGCATAGATTTTACAATTTCTTTCAGTTTAGATGCATACTTTAAGTTGTCATTTAATGAGTACATTTTTACAGAAGAAAAACAATCAATAATTAACATAGATACAGTTCAAACAACTGCAATGCTCAATGAAAATAATCAAATTGAATACACATATGTTGGAGTAAATTCATCAAACAACAAATTTAGTTATAATGTTACATTTACATTTGATTATTATCCTGATATTTAAAAAAATAACTGCATCATTGCAGTTATTTTTTTATAATAATTGTTCACTATGCTTAAAGTGTAAATATTTTTTGATTAAACAAAATATTGGGTATAGCAAATTTGATTTTTAATCAATATCAAGTTTTTCAAAATCAAACACAGGACTATCAAAAAATTCGGCAATTGATATTCCAAGTTCACGAATTATAAGAGCCATACTTTTAAAATTAGAAGCTTTTATTTTATTGTTTAAAATTGAAGACATTGTGCTATGATACAATCCTGTGGCTTGTTCTAATTTGTATTGTGTCATCTTTTTTTCTTTTAATAATTCCCTAACACGAATTGCAAATGCTTGATTTAGTGTCATTTTAATCTCCACAAAAAATTATATAATTTGTAATTCCTTTTTTATTTTAAAAGTTATTAATCTTTATTATCTTTTTTATAGTGGCAAATCTTTTTTATCAAATCTAAACACACCAATTATTATACTAACAACACCTATTGCAAGCAATATTCCAAATTGCCATAAAAAGCTTAAACTTCCATTTAAAATATTAGTAGTATCAAATAGTGTTATTATAGATAAATAGTTAAAGAAATTCATTGCAGATATTCTCATTGCACTTGGAACAACTGTTGAGCCAAAAAGTCCAAGAATTGTGCAAACAAGTGAAAAAATTGTCAACCCACCACCAATAGACAAAGAATATTTTGTTCTATTGAATAATGCTGAGCACATAAAGCAAAATCCTGCAAATGCAAACATTGTTAAAAATGCACCAAGGTTAAATAACAATATTTCTGCATAGTTTATTGCAAAACTATTTCCACCACTCACCCAAACTGCAATTACACTAACAACTGTTAAGAGTGCAAACATTGCAAACAACGAGAATAGCAAATAAGCTAGTTGTGTTACTGTAACTGTTCTTCTTTTTGTTGGTGTTGACAAAACATATGCCATTGAACCAGAATCAACTTGCCCAGCAAGAAGTCCATTCGCCGTCATAATAACAAATACCATTGGCAACAAAAGTCCTGCAATTCTATAAAATATTGAGCCTATTATAAGTCCATACATATCCATATCGCCAAGTTCTTCAAGTGCCTCTGCAACCTTTTGAGGAATTTGGTCGCTTATGCTTTTACAAGCTTCCACTTTTGCCATTGCCTTTTGCTCTGACACATCTTCTATTCCCTGTTGTTTATACTCGTTTATCCAAAGTTCGTATGTTGTTGAAGCTGTGTTTGCAATAACCTTTACAGAAGTTGCATATTGTTTTGCTTCACTTTCTGACATTTCTTCATCAATGCTTAATTGATATGTGCTATCATACATCATTTGATTTATGTAATTTCTTGCATTATTTGTAAAAATATCTCTTGAATAAACAAAATTTACACTATTTGATGTTGTAATGTAATCGTTCACTGCATCTGTTGCAATATCCAAAGCTTGTTGAGACTTTTCTTCTGCCTCCGCTTCTGTTGCTCCATTTGCAATTTCCTCTTGCTTTGCCGAGTCTGCAATTTGTTGAGGCAATATGGAAGGTAGTGCCATTTTAATTTGTCCAATAAAGTTTGTTTTTGTTTCTTCTGGATTATTATCATATGATGTTAACTGCATAACAATTAAGTTTTTAACATCATCTTCTGATAGTGAACCACTGCTGTTTAAAAATTGTCCCATTTGTTGAACCGTTGCATTTGCAATTGTTATCTTTATTTGTTGCAATTGTTCACCTTCGGGTTTTATGCCATACTCTGTTTCAAAATCTTGTTTTGCTTGGTCATATTCATCAAACATTTGATTGACAGACAAAATCACAGTGTTGCTTGCATCAACAGATGTTAAATACAATTCGTAACTATTAACAACATTTTCTTTCAAATACGATTCCTGGTCGGCTTGCGTGAAAACATCTTTAAGTGAATCTCTTATGTCATTTATACCCAAATTGCCCAACACAATAATTACAATTGCAAGCATAACACAAGTTGAAATTGTAACAGCAGTCCATTTAATCCAATTTGCTTTACAAGATTGTTTAAACAATGCTTTGCTAATCATTTTTTTCTTCCCCCTTTGTTAAATTTTCTTTATTTTGCCTTTCTGCCAAAACCTCTTTAAAGTGTCGCTCTAGGTTATACTTGACTTCACTTATAAATTTTACTTGAAATTTTGTTAGGTCTTTAAACATTTTGTCAAGTTGATTATCTTCAATTTTGATTGTAACTTGGTTATATTGTTTTTGCTCTCTCACTATTTCATATTTATGCCTTTTAAACTTTTTAAAATCTTCTTCGCTTAAAAATTCAATTTTAAAAAATTTATATGGACGATTTTTAAATTGGTTGATATCAACAATTTCAACAATTCTTCCATTCAAAAGCAATGCAACTTTATCGCAAGTTAATTCCAATTCGTCAAACATTTGACTGCTCATCAAAATTGTTTTTCCCTTTTGTTTTTCCTCTAAGATAATTTGCAAAAATGTTTCTCTCATCAAAGGGTCAAGTCCAGTTGTTGGTTCGTCTAAAATAATAGTTTCCTTATCTGCCATTAGTGCTGCCACAATTGCAGTTTTTTGTTTCATACCTTTACTCATTCTTTTCAAATTAGCAGTTGTGTCTAATTGAAGTTTTTTAATGAGTTCATTTGCATATGTCATATCGTTTACGTGCAAAAGTTCTGCTTGATTTTTCAAAAAAGTTGTACCATCTTTTAAATCGGGAAAAGCAATTTCACCCGGCACATATTCAACATAATTTTTAATTTTGCAAGAATCTTTCCAAGCATCTAAGCCCAAAATACTAACTTGTCCCTGCTCTGGTTTTAAAAAGCCCATAAGGTGTCTTATTGTTGTTGTTTTTCCACTTCCATTTGTGCCAACAAAACCAAAAACTTCACCTTTTTTAACCTGAAAAGATATATTAAAAATTCCTCTGTTGTTTCCATAATCTTTTGTAAGGTCTTTTACATCAATAACACAATTTTCCATTATGATATACCTCCAAAGTTTATATCTTCGTGATAAAATTGCATAAAATAATCTTGCAGTGTAAGTTTTTTCTCTGAAAATTTGCAAACTTTATATTCGCTTAAAGCCAAAACCAATTCGTTTATGTTTTTATCATTAACAGCAACAACCACACTTAAGTCATCAGAATTTTCATCAACAATACAAGTTTTATTAACTATTGGTGATTTTAGTTTTCGCTTTGGAAAAACTTTTAAAAAACCTAAAAAATCTTTTTCTTGTTTAAATTGAATTATATATTTTTTGTTTTTGTTATGAGTTATATCACTAGCTTCAAAATTTGAAACAATTTTACCATCTTTAATTATGGCAATTTTGTCACAAGTTTCTTCAACTTCATTAAACATATGAGATGAAAGTAAAATAGTTTTTCCTCTTTGTTTTTCCTCTTTAATAAAGTCAATAAATTTTTGTTGCATAACTGGGTCCAAACCACTTGTTGGTTCATCTAATATAAGAATATCAGGGTCGTCCATAAAAGCAGTTACAATTGCCAATTTTCTCTTGTCGCCAAGACTCATTTTTTTTGTTTCACCAGCAGGATTTAACTCAAATTTATCTAATAAATATTTTAACATTTGTAAATTATTTGACTTTCTTAAACTGCCCATCATTTTTATAAATTCCCAGCCCGACAAACCTTCTGGCAATGCAATTTCTCCCGGCAAATATCCAACATTTGCTAAAATTTTATAATAATTTTTAAAACTTTCTAATCCATTTATTTTTGTTTCGCCACTTTGAGGCTTTGAAAAGCCCATCAAATGCCTAATTGTTGTGCTTTTTCCTGCACCATTTGGCCCCAAAAAGCCATACACCTCGCCTTTTTTAACAGCAAAAGACACATCAAAAACACCTCTACTATGTCCATAGTCTTGCGTTAAATGATTGACCTCTATCACATATTCTTTGTTATCTTGCATTCTATCCTCCTCTTAATAATAAAGATTAAAATAGTACAAAGTGACAATGACAATATGGCATTGATTTTGTAACAAATAGCATAAACTTAAAAAATTTTCAATTTATTTAATGTTTAACACTATATGTTATATTGTGCTCTATTATTTAATTTTATCAATTACATTATATCATATAAAAAAATATACACAAATTATTTTCAACTATTTTTGAATTTTACTTTTAAATTTCAAAAACCATAAAATTTGCATTTCCTATTTTTGTCCAATAGATAGGATTTTTTACTCCTACAACATAGTTTAAAAGTGCATATGATGTTGCACTGTGTGCAACAATAAGAACACTGTCATTTTCGCAAAAATTTTGTTTTAAAAAATTAAACACTTTAAAATTTCTGTCCAAATAATCTTTGCAACTTTCTTTAAGTGTGGTTGAAAAATTGTAGTTAAGATAGTTATTCCACCACAACTCTTCTTCTTTTGTTACTGGACTGTGTTCAAGTTGCCAACGCTCTTTTAAGTTGTCTTCAATTTGAAAACTTTGTTTTAGGTGTTTTGATACAATTTTTGCAGTTTCAATACATCTAGTTTGTGGCGAACACAATATCTTTTTAAAATCATAACTTTTTAATTGATTTAAAACTAGTTTAACTTGTTTTTTACCAAGTTTTGTTAGTTTATCATTTTTACTTTCGCCGTGTCTTAATAATACAATTTTCATAATAGCACTAATTATATCAACTTTTAAAATAAATGCAAAATAAAAAAACAGTAATTTTGTGGTGCACCCCAAAAGTTGGACAAAAATTTAACTAAATTATTTGATTTTGAGTTCGGTATTTTACCGGACTCATTTTCAGTTTAAGTATTATTC
>CASFHZ010000028.1 GCA_949294585.1 uncultured Christensenella sp.
ACAAGCAGCGGAGCATGTTGTTTAATTCGAAGCAACGCGAAAAACCTTACCAAGACTTGACATTTTGTGCATATCTAAGAGATTAGAGAAATAATAGTAATATTACACATAAACAGATGGTGCATGGTTGTCGTCAGCTCGTGTCGTGAGATGTTGGGTTAAGTCCCGCAACGAGCGCAACCCTTGTCTTTAGTTGCCAATATTAAGTTAGGGACTCTAGAGAGACTGCCGTAGATAATACGGAGGAAGGTGGGGACGATGTCAAATCATCATGCCTCTTACGTCTTGGGCTACAAACGTGCTACAATGGCCAGAACAAAGAGAAGCGAAGTAGAGATATGGAGCAAACCTCAAAAACCTGGTCCCAGTTCAGACTGTGGGCTGAAACTCGCCCACACGAAGACGGAGTTGCTAGTAATCCCGAATCAGCATGTCGGGGTGAATGCGTTCCCGGGTCTTGTACACACCGCCTGTCACGCCATGGGAGTTGGGGGTACCCAAAGTCGGTGAGCTAACCGAGCAATCGGAGGCAGCCGCCTAAGGTAAAACCAATGACTGGGGTGAAGTCATAACAAGGTAGCGGTATCAGAAGGTGCCGCTGGATCACCTCCTTTTAAAGAGAAAATGTCGATAGCAGAAATGCTAAAAAAGAAGGGATAGATTTGGTTAAGTGAAAATGTAGAAGAAACCCAATTCTTGATAATATTCATAAGTTATGTTAAAAGAACCACCAACTGGTAGTTCTTTTTTTATTTTAAAAGTTATATTTTAATCTTATTATTTATTTTTTAGAATTTTGTTCTTATACTAATAACCATATTAAAAATGGATAATTGTATTTTAATATTTAATGCCAATATTCATAGTGCAAACTAAACGCGTGAAGCGAAATTTAAACAATGTTTAAATTTTGAAAAAGTTTGCACTTTTTATTTGCCTTGCAAATGCTTCACGCGTTATTTTTGTTTGTAAAAACTTTAGTTAATTACTTTTAATATATATTTTTTAATAAAGATGTTTATTTTAATATAAAATATATGTAAATAAAATATTGTTTAATGTGTACAATAAACATTGTAAAATGATTGACAAAAATTGAGATTGATTGTAGTATATATTTGAATGTTATTTATATTATTTTTAATCATTTTTGTTTTAGGGAGGAGAAATGAATAAAAAATTAAAGATTTTTACAATAGTATGTGCGTTTGCATTGATAATAAGTGCTGTAACATTTACAGTTTTAAGTTTAAAAAATTTAAACTTAAATATATCTGGTGATTTTGAATATACAGCACCTCCATCTGCACCATCAGAAAGTGAATATCCTGATTTAGTGTTTAACAAAGATTCAGCTTCAAGAACAGCATCTGTTGAAGCAAAGGTTCACGGATCGTTGGAAGAAGAAAATCCAACTGTTAATACTACCTTAACTTCGGTTGATATTCCATCTCAAATTATAGGAAGTGATGGCGTTGTATATACTGTTACAAAGATTGAAGATTCAGGGTTCATTTTTTGTAATGCACTTAAAACAGTTACAATTCCAAGTTCTATTGAGTCAATAGGCAATTATGCCTTTGCGTATTCTAATTTAAGTAATGTAAATTGCTCAGAAGGATTAAAGTCAATTGGAGACAATGCATTTTCATATTCTGGGTGGGTTATAGATGAGACAATGAATCCTGTAAAATCAGAAACACCTTTAACAATAAACTTACCAAATAGTTTAACTAATATTGGTCAAATGGCCTTTTATTGGGCAAATATTGTTTCTCTAAAAGTGCCAAGTAGTGTAACAACGATAGGAACAGGTGCACTTCTTGCCGATGGATTGGATGAAATAATTATAGATTGTGCTTATTTGGCATCATTGGATGATTTCTTTAATGAAAGTAATCCAGTTTTAAATCGAGAACAAACTCCAGTAGTTTATGTAAAGGAAAATTTAGTTGTTGGAAATGGTATAACTTCATCATTTAATGAAGTTTCAACAGATAAAACAGGTTATAAAAAATATACTAAAATATAGATGAGATATTTTATAATTGATAATTTTTACTTATGAGTCTTGATAAATTCTTAAATCGGGTAGATAAAGTAAATTATGAAATTGCTAGAACTTTTTAAAATATACATTGTTTAAAAAGATTATAGAAAAAAATTACAAGAAATAATAGTAGATTGATATATTCTTAAAAAAGTGTTTATAAAACACTTTTTTTATTGGTAATTAGACTATAAAAAAATATTACATTATATTTTTTAATGACTTAGTTTTAAATTGAATAAAAATAGTGTCACATTTTGTTAAATATTATTTTATTATTTTAATGTACGATATTTACTAATTTTTTATACATTTTAATATATAAAATATTGTGGTAATTTTTTATTATTTATGTTAAAATTAAATGTAAGTTCATAATATTAGTATTGTATTATTAGGAGCAGGTATGCAATTATTTCAAAAAATAAAAAAATCAACAGTTAATATTTTTGAAAAAAATAAAAAAACAAAAATTGGTATTGCTTTTGGTGGGGGTGGAGCAAGAGGTTTTGCTCATCTTGGTGTTATTAAAGCATTTGAAGAATATGGAATTTCTGCAAATGATTTTTCTATGATTGTTGGCACAAGTGCAGGAAGCATTATTGGTGCTTTTTATGCAGCAGAGTATTCTTTTAGTCAAATGATGGAAGTTGCAAAAGGTATTGATGAATCTGAGATAAGAACAAGTAAAATTCCATTTATGCCATCAAAAACTGATGGAATTGAAAATATAATGAAAAAGCATTTGGGAGATATTAACATTGAAGATTTAAAATTGCCATATGCTTGTGTTGCTTGTGACATTAAATCAACAAGAGAGATTATTTTAAAAAAGGGAAATTTGGCAAAAGCAGTTGCTGGAAGTTGTTGTGTTCCAGGAGTTTTTGTTCCTGTTGTTTTTGATAAATATCACCTGTGTGATGGTGGACTTAAAAACACTATTCCAACAAACATTCCAAAAAGATTTGGTTGTGATTATGTTATTGGTGTTGATGTCAATAAGCATAGAACATATGGAACTGACAGTTTGAAAGTTATTGATGTTGCAAGTTGTTCCATTAGAATTTTAATGGAAAATACTGCACTTCGTGGATATTTGAATGCCGATGTTATGATTGGACCTGAAACAAAAAGGTTTAGTGCTTCAAAAAAAGAGGGTATGATGGATATGGTTGAAGAGGGCTATAAGGAAACAATAGACAAAATGCCTGAAATACTTGCCTTACTACACAAAAAACCTTTAAAAACAAAACAAAAACAAAAATTTGTTGATGAGGACGCTGTTACAAATGACTAAAACAAAAACAAAAAGCAATTATACATTTAAAATTATAATATTTTTATTAATATCTGCACTGCTTTGTTCAACATTTTTATTTAATGACAAATTGGAAAATTGGTTAAACAATTTAATTAATCCAAAAATTAGTTCTGAAGTTGACGATTGTGAACTTAAAGTGCATTTTATTGATGTTGGGCAAGGTGATTCAATTTTGATTGAGTTGCCTGATGACAAAGTTATGCTTGTTGATTCGGGTACAGGTAAATCGGAACAAAATTTAGTTGATTATTTAACTTCTTTTTATAGTTCAAGAAGTGATTTGGACTTAGACTATTTTATAATCACTCACCAAGATGAAGATCACACTGGAAATGCTGATGTTGTTTTTGATATGCTTAATGTTTTAAATTTTTATAGACCAAATGTTTATACACCACAAGAAATTGAAGATTATGGTTATAGTGATTGTGGCGTTTGTGACACAGGTTGTTATGAAGATATGATTGAAAAAATGTATCTTGAACCAAATTGTGATGTTACAGTTAATGTGTCCGATGTTGATATTGAAAACAGTTTGGCTTTGCCAAGTGATTGTGATTATAATGTTAGATTTTTATCACCTAATGAAAGTACATATTCTGACCCTAACAACTATTCACCAATTATGATTTTGGAGTATATGGGCAGAAAGATTATGCTGACAGGTGATGCAGAAAAAGATGTTGAAGAAGAAGTGCTTGATTTGTATTCTTATGATGTGTTGTCGTGCGATGTATTAAAACTTGGACATCACGGCAGTAGTACATCAACCAGTCAAGATTTTTTGAATGCAATTAACCCAACCTATGCAGTTATTTCTGTTGGTGAAGGAAATAGTTATGGTCACCCAGATGAAACAATTTTAAACAGAGTTAAAGCATATGTTGGAAATCAAATTTACAGAACGGATATTAATGGCAACATTATTTTTGGAATTGATAAAGATTCTGTAACAAATGGAAAAGCAGAAATTAAAATATCCACAAATAAAGGTGTTATTATAACAACTCATATTGAATGGTGGTGTGTTGTTGTTGCAGTGGAAGGACTTGTGTTTGTTATAATTTTTGTGCCAAAAGGAAAATATAAAGTTAA
>CASFHZ010000029.1 GCA_949294585.1 uncultured Christensenella sp.
AAACGCATTCCAGAGATAATTGAACACAGTGATAAAAAAGCAATAAGCTTGGCTGCTGATGAAATTTATAATGGAAAAGTTGTTGCAAGTGACAGTGTTAGCAACAATTAATAAAAAAATTTAATTATATAACTTTTCAATTCTACTACTTTGTGGTAGAATTGTTTTGTTTTATGAGAATAGCAGAAGTAATAGTAGATATAACAAATAGTCAGGTAGATAAAATTTTTGACTATCAAATAGACAATTGGGGCGAAATCGGAATGAGAGTTCTGGTTCCGTTTGGCAATAGAGTTGTTCAAGGCTTTGTTATAAACATTAAAGATTCAACAAATGTTGACCTAACGAAATTAAAAAGTGTAATTAAACCTGTTGATAGTTATGTTATCATACAACAAGAATTAATTGAACTTATGAAATTTATGGTAAAGAAATACCATTTAAGATATGTTGATTGTTTAAGGTTGTTCATTCCATCTGAAATGAGAAGTGACAAAGTTAAACCTCTTGTTGTTACAAATTTAGTATTAAACGAAAATGTAAATTTGCAGGAGTATAAAACAAAGCTCAGAAAAAACGCAAAAAATCAAATGGAATTGTGTAATTTTTTAAAGTTAAACACAATATATCAAAAAAGTTATCTAAGTGAAAAGTTTTCAAATAGTGCTGTTGATAAATTAATTGATGATAATGTTTTAATTGAGCAAAAAGAAGAAATTTCAAGAAAACCTTATTTTGAAAATATAAAAACAACTAAACCTGTTCACACACCTTTGCAAACAAGGGCAATACAAACAATTTTGTCATCAAATGACACTTTTCTTTTGTTTGGAGTAACAGGCAGTGGCAAAACAGAAGTTTATATGAGTGTTATTGAAGAAGTTATAAACAAAGGCAAAACAGCAATAATGCTTGTTCCTGAAATTTCATTAACCCCACAAGTTCTTGCAAATTTTAAGTCCAGGTTTGGCGAAGAAGTTGCAATTTTGCACAGTGGGCTAAGTGCTGGTGAAAGATTTGATGAATGGCGAAGAATACTATTTAAACAAGCAAAAATAGTTGTTGGTGCAAGGTCAGCAATTTTTGCACCTTTAACAAACATTGGGGCAATAATAATAGATGAAGAGCACGAAACAAGTTACATAAGCGAGAGTAATCCAAGGTATAGTGCTTTTGATGTTGCAAAGTTTAGAAAGGATTATAACAATTGTCCATTGGTCCTTGCAAGTGCAACACCAAACATAACATCGTTTAACAAGGCTTTAAATGGCGAATATAAATTAATTGAACTTCCAGAAAGAGTTAACGGCAAGGCAATGCCTAAAATTCAAATAGTTGATATGTTGTCAGAAATAAGAAATGGCAACACAACAATGTTTTCAAGTGCACTGCTTTATGAATTGGATAAATGCATCAAAGATAAACATCAGGCAATGATTTTTATTAATCGCAGAGGTTACAGTTCGTTTATGCGTTGTTTAGATTGTGGTTATGTTGCAAAATGCACCGATTGTGATGTAACGCTTGTTTATCACAAACAAGAAGACAAACTTAAATGTCACTATTGTGGAAAAAGATATAAAGCACTAACAAAGTGCCCAGAGTGTGGAAGCGAAAGCATAAGAAAAGGTGCGGTAGGAACAGAGCAAGTTGTTGCACACCTGCAAGAATTGTACCCAGATGTAAAAATTTTAAGAATGGATAATGATACAACAAGAACAAAAAATGCATATCAAAAAATACTATCCGAATTTGCAAAAACAAAACCTGCAATACTTGTTGGAACTCAAATGATTGCAAAAGGTCACGATTTTGCAGATGTAACCGTTGTTGGAATTGTTGATGCTGACCAAAGTTTGTATCATTCTGATTTTAGAAGCACAGAAAAGACTTTTGAACTAATAACACAAATGGCAGGAAGAGCAGGAAGGGCAAAAGAAGATGGAAAGGTTATTTTGCAAACCTATGCACCAAGACACTATGCATATAGGTATATTGCAAATTATGACTACAAAAACTTCTTTAATAAAGAACTAAATTTAAGGAAAACAACGCAATTTCCACCATTTACAACAATAATAAGGCTTTTATTTACTTCTGAAAATGAAGAAATAGTTAGGGAAATTACAAAATTGTGTTATAATGACATAAAGACTTTAAGAATGGATAACATAGATAGTTTTGTTTATCTTGATGTTATGAAAAGCCCTATAGGAAAAATTAAGAACAAAACAAGATATCAAATTCTTGCGAGAATAACATTAGATAAAGAAAATGAAATAATTTCAAAAATGTATGAAATATGTGATAAATACCAAAATCAAAATGTTAGTGTTTTTGTTGAAATTAATCCACAAAATTTAAGTTAATAGGAGGAATATATGGCAGTTAGAGAAGTTTTACAAGTGGGAGATGAACTTTTAAGGAAAAAATCTAAAGAAGTTAAAATATTTGATGAAAGATTAGAAGAAATATTAGATGATATGTGGGATACTATGTATGCTAATAATGGAATGGGTTTGGCAGGACCACAAGTTGGCATATTAAAGAGAATTGTTGTTATGGACGTAAATAATATGCGATTGGAACTTATTAATCCCGTTATTGTTGAATGTCACGGAAAAGATGTTGAACAAGAAGGTTGTTTAAGTTGTGGCAAAATTAAAGGCAATGTAGAGCGACCAATGTATGTTACAATAAAGGCACAAGACAGATATGGCTATTCGTTTACAATATCAGGTGAAAAATATCTTGCTAGGTGCTTTTGTCACGAAATAGACCATCTTGATGGAATTTTGTTTATTGATAAGATGATAAAAAATAAGGAGTGATATGAAAGTTATATTTTTAGGAACACCAGATTTTGCCTGTAATTGTTTAAAAGCTATTGTTAACTCTAAGCATAAAGTGATAGCTGTTGTTTGTCAACCAGACAAGCCAAGTGGCAGAGGGCATAAACTTGTTAAACCACCAGTTAAAATTTTAGCAGAGCAATTAAACATACCAGTTTATCAATTTCAAAAAATACGAAAAGATGGAGTTGATATTTTAAAGAGTTTAAATGCTGATATTATGGTGACGGCGGCTTATGGGCAAATTTTAAGTCAAGAAGTTATTGATTTATGTCCACATAAAATAATTAATGTACACGGTTCTATTTTGCCAAAATACAGAGGTGCATCGCCAATACAATATGCCATTATGAATGGTGATAAACAAACTGGTATAACAATTATGGAAACGCAAAGTGGAATTGATACAGGTGACATTATGCTACAAAAAAACATTGATATAGGCGAAGATGACACATATGGAACTTTGTCTGAAAAATTATCAATTTTAGGTGGGGAGTTAGTTGTTGACGCGCTTGATAAAATTGAAGATGGTTTAATAACAAAAACGCCTCAAGTAAACAATTTGGCAACACACACAAAAATGATTAAAAAAGAAGATGAAATTCTTGATTTTAATGAAACAGCAACAAATTTGGTAAACAAGGTAAAGGCACTAAACCCATCTCCTCTTGCAAAAATATCAATACTAGGCAATGAGTTTAAGGTGTTTTCATTAAAGCCTTATAACACGCAAGAAAACGCTTTAAATGGGCAAATCATATGTGCATCATCAAAACAAGGTTTGGTAATTAAATGCAAAGATGGTGCAGTTGAAGTGGTAGAATTTCAACCTCAATCTTCAAAGAGAATGTTGGCAAAAAGTTATTTAAACGGTAAAAAAATAGAAATAGGAACAATAGTAAATGCTTAATTTATTAGATTATAGTTATAATGAGATTGAAAAAATAATAGCAGAAATGGGTGAAAAATTTTTTAGAGCAAAACAACTTTATTCTGCTTTGCAAAATTATAAAAAGGCTGATGAAATTTCTAATTTATCAAAGTCTTTTTTAAGTGAATTATCAAAAACATATACTTTTTGTCCTTTGCAAATTTTTAAAAAATTTGTTGGTAAAGATGGAACTGTTAAATACCTTTACAAGTTAGATGATGGAAATTTAATTGAAGGTGTTTTGATGTCATATAAATACGGCAACACAATTTGTGTTTCAACACAAGTTGGTTGCAGAATGGGTTGTAAATTTTGTGCGTCAACACTAAATGGTCTCGTGCGAAATTTAACAGCAGGTGAAATATTAGCACAAGTGCTTTGCGTAAACAAAGACTTAGGTGGAACTTATGAGAATAGAAAAATAACAAATATCGTGCTTATGGGCAGTGGAGAGCCTTTGGACAATTATGACAATGTCGTTAAATTTATAAGATTGGTATCATCTGAAAAAGGTATAAATATAAGTCAAAGGAATATATCATTATCGACTTGTGGACTAGTGGATAAAATCAATAAACTAGCAGATGAAAATTTGCAAATAACTTTAACAATTTCACTCCACGCACCAAATGATGATATAAGAAAACAGACAATGCCAATAGCCAACAAATACGGCATAAAAGAAGTTATTAATGCCACCAAGAATTACTTTAACAAAACAAAAAGAAGAATAGTTTTTGAATACGCATTAATTAGTGGAGTTAATGATTCTTTTGAGTGTGCTGAGCAACTTGCATATCTTGTTAAAGGTATGAGTTGTCACATAAATTTAATTCCATTAAATGAGGTGAAAGAGCGAGGTCTTGTTGGAACAACACGAAAAAAAGCATATGCTTTTATGAATAAACTTGCACAACTTAATGTTTCTGCAACCGTTAGAAGAACAATGGGTGAAGATATTGAAGGTGCATGTGGTCAATTAAGAGCAAAAGTATTAAACAACAAAATATAGTATTATGCATAATAAATAATACACATAATATTGTGGTATTATGTAAAATAGGAGTAGTATGGAAGGAATAGTAATCAAAAAATTGTCAAATGATTTTTGGGTTAAAGTTGGAGATGAAGTAAAAAAATGTAAGCCAAGAGGAAATTTAAAGAGCAGTGGCATTTATGTTGGTGATAGTGTTGAAATTGAGGAAGCACAAAGCACAATTGTTATAACAAAGGTTAACGAAAGAGCAAACATTTTAATTAGGCCACCAATTGCAAATTTAAGTCAATTAATTATTGTTGTTTCTCCAATTCCAAAACCAGATTTTTTGATTGTTGATAAGCTTATATTGTTTGCATATTCTCACGGCATTAAACCAATAATTGTTATTAACAAACAAGATATTTCAAATGAATTAAATGATTATATAAAATTTGCATATTCTAGTTTTGTTGATGTTGTTTTTGTTTCTGCAAAATCAGGTGAGAATATAAACAAATTACAAGATATATTAAAAGGTCACATATCAGCTTTTGCTGGTCAGTCTGCTGTTGGCAAAAGTGCTTTAATTAATATTCTATTTAATAATTCCAAAGCAATTGAAGGAACTTTAAGTAAAAAAATTAATAGAGGAAAAAACACCACAAGACATAGTGAAATCTATTACAACGATGATATTATGATAGCAGACACCTCAGGCTTTACTTCTCTTGATGAAACATTGTTGCCAATACCATATTATGAACTGCCATTTTATTATCTTGACTACAATGTTTATAAAAATCAGTGCAAATATACAAGTTGTACACATATTAATGAACCATATAAAGATTGTAAAATTAAGCAACTGGTAAAAGAAAACAAGTTAGATGAAAATAGGTATGAAAGATACAAAAAAATATATGACATATTAGAAAAAAAGTGGGTGAAAACGCATGGATAAATTTTTAGTTGCTCCATCAACAGATCCAATTAAATCTGTTGAGGAAATAATTGTGTATGCAAATGAAATTCAAGATGAAGCAGATTTGCTCCATTGTGACATTATGGACGGTAAATTTGTTGAAAGTGTTACTTATTCTTATGATGAATTAAAAAAAATAAAAGAAAGAGTTTTGTTGCCATTAGATGTTCATCTTATGCTTATTAATCCAACAAAGGTTATTAAATCATATATAAAAAGTGGAGCAAATATAGTAACTGTGCACTATGAGGCATATAAAAATAAAAAACAAATTATTTCTGATTTAAAGATGATTAAAAAATTGGGAGCACTTGCTGGATTGAGCATAAAACCAAACACACAAATATGTGAAATCACTCTATTTTTATCATATTGTGATGTTGTTTTAATAATGAGTGTTGAACCGGGCAAGAGTGGACAAACATTTATTGATAACACATATCAAAAAGTGTTAGAGTTAAATAAAATAAAGAAAGATTATAACATTCTTCTAAAAATTGAAGTTGATGGGGGAATTAATCCAAAAATAAGTTGCAAACTTAAAGAACTTGGTGCAGATATCGTAGTTAGTGGAAGTTATGTTTTTAATAGTCAAAACAAACTTGATGCAATAAAAAGTTTAAAATGTATTTAACCAACTATCACCTCTTAGCATATTATTATACGAGGAGGCAAAATATGAAGATTATTTGTATTAAGGTACCAAAAGTTTTGTCTGGAATATTAAAACTTATTTGCAAAAGAATGGTAATAAAATAGGGCATAGTGTTATTTTTGATTACATAAAAAAACTCACCAAAACTGGTGAGTTATCAATTATATTTTTACACTTATGCTTTTTTTGCTGTCTTTATGCATTTTGTGCAAGCTTTAACAACTTTTTCTTTTCCATCAACTTCTATTGTTGTTTTTTGTAAGTTAACTTCATAAGTGCGATTTGATTTACGGTTACTGTGGCTTACATTGTGTCCACCCATTTTACCCTTTCCGCATATTTCACATACTCTGCTCATAATTTCCTCCGTTATATCTTTTTTTCACAACACATACTATCATTTTTTTTGAAACAAAGCAAGAGTTTTATTGAATTTTTTAAAAAAATGTAAAAAATACTTGAAGTATTATTTATTTTATTGTATCATAAGTTGTGCAAATTTGTTATTGGAGGTATTATGGCTGTTGAAACAAACAACTTCTATGGCAAGATAACTATATCGAACGATGCTATTGCAACTGTCGCAGGTTTCGCAACTCTTGATTCTTATGGCGTTGTTGATTTAGTTTCTAAAAACCTCAAAGATGGTTTGCGTGAACTTTTAGTTAAACAACCTTATTCTAGAGGAATAAAGATTACAAATATAGATAACAGAATATTTATAGACATATACTGTATATTAAAATACGGTATTTCTGTAAGCGCTGTTGCCGAAAGTTTGAAAAAAACAATAAAGTACAGTGTTGAGGATTTTACTGGTATGATTGTTGATACAGTTAATATTCACGTTGTTGGTGTTCGAGTTTAGGAGTATATAAATGCAAAAGTCAATTAATGGCGCTATTTTTAGAAAAATGATTATCGGAGGAGTTTCGCTCCTCGACCAAAATAAACAAGTTGTTGATTCATTAAATGTTTTCCCTGTACCAGATGGTGATACTGGTACAAATATGTTTTTAACAATGAAGTCTGCAGGAAATGAGGTAAATAATTGTCCTGATAACACACTTTTAAACTTATGCGAAGCTTTCGCAAAAGGTGCATTAAGGGGGGCAAGAGGAAATTCTGGTGTTATTACATCTCAAATTATCAAAGGTTTAACAAAATCTCTTTCCACTGTTGAAAACATAACAACAAAAAATTTTGCAAAGGCAATGATGGAAGGAAGCAAAGTTGCTTATAAAGCCGTTACAAAACCAAAAGAAGGAACAATTTTAACTGTTATTAGAGTTATGAGTGAACAAGCAGTTGAAATTGCAAAAAAAGTTTCTGATCTTGAAGAGTTTTTTAAGTTAGTTATTGAAAAAGGTGAAGAAGTCCTTCAACAAACACCTGAAATGTTGCCAGTGTTAAAAAAAGCTGGAGTTGTTGATGCAGGTGGCAGAGGTTTAATCATTATATTCACAGGATTCTATAAAGCTCTTATTGGTGAAGAAGATTTTAATGTTGTTTTTGAAGATGGACAACCAGTTCAAACAGCAGATGATGTTATAGCTGATATAAACAATCTTGCTGATATTGAATTTGGATATTGCACTGAATATATGATTATTAATATGCACAAGAAAACAACTGAGGCAGATATTGAAAAACTAAAAGAAAAACTTATGCAAATAGGTGATTCAGTTCTTTGTATTGGTGATTTATTGCTTGTAAAAGTTCACGTTCACACAAATCAACCAAACTTAGCTCTTGGTTATGCACTTGAACTTGGTGAACTTTATAATTTAAAAATTGAAAATATGCGTGAGCAAAACAGAGAACTAAAAAAGAAAGCAGGTCAAAAACAAGAAAATCTTAAAGAATTAGGTATGGTTTCTGTTGCTCCTGGAAAAGGTATTGCAGACCTTATGAAAGATTTGATGATTGATGAAATAATTCAAGGTGGGCAAACAATGAATCCAAGTGCTGCAGATATTGCAACAGCTGTTGACAAAGTTCCTGCAAAAACTGTTTATGTTTTTCCTAACAACAAAAATATTATACTTGCCGCAGAGCAGGCAAAAGGTCTTACAACCAAAAATTTAATTGTAATACCAACAAGAAGTGTTCCAGAGGGTATTTCGGCTTGCTTGGCATTTAATCCAGAAGCATCTATTGAAGAAAACACGGAAAGTATGAGTAATGCTTATACAAATGTAAAAAGTGCATCGGTAACATATGCTGTTAGAGCTACTCACGTTGATGGATTTGACCTATCAGTTGGTGAAGTTATTGGTCTGGACGATAAAGCAATTTTGGCAAAAGGTAATCTTGTTAACCCAACAACAGAGGATTTAATATCAAAAATGATAGATGAAAGTGTTGTTAGTGTTACACTTTTCTATGGTGAAGACGTAAAACAAGAAGATGCTGAAGCACTTAGAGATGTTTTGGCACAAAAATACCCTGAGTGTGAAATAACTGTTATTGATGGTGGTCAACCAGTTTATTACTATATAATTTCTATGGAATAAATCTCATTTTTTAATGAGATTTTTCTTTTTATATATGTATTTTATGTTATAAATTTATAACTAATATGATAGATTATAAAATTTTATTGACAAAGTCAATATTTATTTTTACTGCATTTGTTTTGTTGACAAAGTCAATAAAATCATATTTTTTGTTATAAAAGTACTTTACATTTTATATTTATTAGTATATAATATGTTCGTTATATTAAATATACAGGTTATTACCTTTAAAATAGAGAATACATATGAAATATATAAGTAGAATTTTCACAGTGCTTATTGCACTGTTTGGTATAGTTATTTTTTTTGGGTGTGGTGAAAAGCCACCTGAAACATTTTCAATATCTGGTTATGTACTTGAAGATGGTGTTGGTGTTAGTGATGTAACACTTTCATCTGATGTTGGCAATGTGACTACAGATGAAAATGGTTTTTTTATTTTTTCTGACATATCAAATGGTTTAACAATTGAAGCTCAAAAAGAGGGATATACTTTTGAAAAAATTTCGCAAACATTTTTTGGTGCAACAACAAATGCAACATTTATAGCACATAAATATTATGACATAACTGGCAAAGTTGTTAGTAATGGAATTGGTATAGAAGGTGTAAAAGTTACTGCAAGTGCGTTAAAAGGTGGATACACTGTAACTAACAATAGTGGTGAGTTTGTGTTGTATAACATTGCTGGAAATGCCACACTAAGTGCAGAAAAAGCAGGTTTTGTGTTTTTTGAAAAAACCTGTTCTCACGAAACTAGTCAAAATATTCAAATTACAGCAACGACAAACTGCAATATTAACATTGATTATTGTGGTTTAGCAGGTGATTTTGCCAGTGATACAAAAGTTTTTGTAAATAACAGTGAAGTAAATGTAACAGGTAATAGTTTTGTATTAGAAAATTTAACATTTGGTACCAAAATTTCGTTAAGCAATGATTTTGTTAAGTTTGAGCCTAATCAAGTTATAATATCAAAAGAAAATCAAATAATTAATTTTGTTGGTGAAAAAATATATTCAATTAGTGGATTTGTAAAAAGTGGAAGCACTGCATTAGGTAACGCACTTTTAAGTATAGGAGAAATAACAACATTTTCTAATTCACAAGGTTATTTTACATTTGATAATGTAACAGGAGAAAATACTGTTTGTTGCAGTGTTGATGGATTTGAGTTTAATAATATTGTATGCAATGAAGCAAACAACTCAATTGAATTTCAAGGCACAACATCTTTATTTGGAAGAATTACAAACAATGGTAGTGGTTTTGCTGGTGTAAATGTAATTAGCAAAAAAATGACTTCAATATCAAATGCTGATGGTTCATTTGAATTACATAATTTGCAGTTAGGTGATGTTGTAAATTTTGAATGTAGCACTGCAAAACTAAGTGTTGACGCAACAACTGTTTTAGAGGCAAATAAGTTTATCGAAGTTACTGCACAAAATTATTACAATGCAACAATATGTGTTGTTGATGATTATGGTGAAAGTTTAAACAATGTAAACATTACACTTAATAATAATATTTTTGTCACAAATCAAGATGGAATTGTTGAATTAACCAATTTATTTGGTACAAATTACTGCAATATTGAACTTGATGGCTATAAGGCTTTACAAAATGTTGAGATTGGTGAAAATCAAAATGTTTATAACATAGTTTTGCAAAAGTTATATAATGCTTCAATTACATTAAAAACTGGAGATATAGTATTATCAAACAAACAAGTTGTAATAAACGAAGAAACTTATTCTACAAATGAAAATGGTGAAATTTTATTTAATAATTTGTTTGGAGAATTAATATTTAACATATCTTGCGAGGGATATAATAATATTTCAATAAATACGAACTCAAAAGATTATAACAAAAATGTATCATTAACTTATAATATAAGTGGTTATGTAAAAAGTGGTAATGTTTTTGTTCCTGATGTAAAAGTCAGCTATGATGATAATTTTGTTTTAAGTGATAAAAATGGATATTTCACAATAACAAATTTGGAAGGACAAATTGAAATTACATATTATAAAGAATTTTATAATTTTCAAACTTCAAGCATTGTTTCATCACAAGATAATAATATTATTGTTGAAACTTCGTATAAAGTTTTTGGTTATGCAATGAGTGATGACTTGGGGTTATTTAACACTCAGATAATAATAACAAGCAGTAATGATGAAAACAATTTATCTGTTTATACAAACCAAGATGGATATTATGAATTTAATAATATTTATGGCGAAAATGTGTTGTTTTATGTAAATGCTGATGGTTTAAAATTAAGACCACTATCTTATAGCGTTTTAGCTGGCGGACAATATGATTTTATGCTTAATGGATATGAGCTTGGAGGATATGTTCTTTCAAATGGTGAACCTGTTGAAGATGTTAAAATATCAGCAGGAGAAAGTGTGACATACACAAATGAAGATGGTTTTTATTATTTTAATTTGTTAAAAACCGACTGTGAAATTATGGCATATAAAGAGGGTTACAGTTTTACACCAAACACCATTTCGGTAACAACTGATGACAATGAAAGAAAAGATGTCAATTTTGAGGCAAGTTATATTTTTGAGGGTTATATACTATGGGGTGATAAACCTGTTGATGATGTGGCAGTTAGTGTTGGAGATAATAGCACAACAACAAATGAATTAGGTTATTTTAAGTTTGATTCAATTGTTGGAACAAATGAAATTTGTTTTTCAAAAAATGGTTATGAAATTAAATATTCTAATGACATTAAAGGTTATGTAAATTTAAAAATTCAAGCAGGTGCGATTATAACTGGTGTGATTTTGAGTGGTGATTTACTTGTTGGAGATGTTGATGTAAAATTAGGTATAGTAACAACAAAAACAAATGAAAGTGGACTTTTTGTTGCAACGGTATATCAAAACAATTTTGAAATTGAATGTGTAAAAGAAGGATTTAGTTTTGATACTTCAAACTTTGCCATAAAAGCTGGTGAAAAGCAAAGTATTTCAGCTTCTTATTCTATTAGTGGAATTGTCAAATCATCTGATATTTTAATTAATGATGTTACTATAAAAATTAATGATGAAGAAACAAATTATAAATCTGAAGTAAATGGTACATTTAACATAATAAACTTAACAGGTACAACAACACTATCTTTTGAGAAAGATGGATATCAAATTGATAGGATAACAGTAAATGAACCGGGTGAAATTGTTGCTAACGCAACATTTAGTGTATATGGTTACATAACATTTAATAATTCTGGATTAAAAGATATAACTGTTTCTTCAAATGGCAACAGTGTTTTAACGAATGAAGATGGTTATTACATTATTTCAGGACTTGTTGGTAGTGGAAATTTAACAATTGAAAAAAATGGTTACAATTTTGTTGGTGAAAAAACTTATGCTGGATATTGTCAATTAGATTTTAATGCTTTATTTACTATAAGTGGAGTTATTAAGTCTGGCGAAACAGTTTTGACAAATGTAAATGTAAAATACGGTGACAATGAAACATTAACTAATGAAAATGGTTACTTTTATATGGAAAATATAGCATATGCTGGTGAAATTGAATTTTCAAAAACAGGTTATAACACTTTAACAAAAACTTATTTCGAATATTGTGAAAACGATATTATTAATTTATCATACAACGCAACAATAATATTCAATGGTTTAGATAATTATGAAAATATTATAATTTCTGTTACAAATGAACAAGATGAAGAGAGTATTTACAATTCATCAAATTCTAGATACACAATTGAAAATATAAGTGGAGAAATATATGTGTCTTTGTCAAAAACGGGTTATGTGTTTAATCCACAAGTATTTGCGATAAAATCACCAACAGCAATTTCTGTTAATGTTAATAAATCTTATTCCGTTAGTGGAAAAGTTTTAATTGATGGAACCAATGTTCCAATTATTGGAATGAAAGTTTCTGCGGGAAATGAGGTTGCTTATACAGATTCAAATGGTTATTATGTGTTAAACAATTTAGTTGGAAAAACAGTGATAAAAGGTGAATTGAGTTATGATAATTGTATAACAATTTCAACATCTTCAATTCAAGTGTCAGGTGAAATTGTTCAAGATTTCACTGTTTCAGCACTCGACTACACATTCTTTATGTTCCAAAAAGGATATCAACTATTAGAGGAAGCAAATAGTTCATATGTAAGTATGAACGGAACAGTTTCTTTAACTATGGGAGGAACACAACAAGTTAGAGGAATAAGAAAAAGAGATTCAAATGGCATAACTTTAACAGAAAAAATGAATTATGGCAACAGTGTTGCAGGTATTGACCCAAAAGTTTCTCTTTTAACATACTACAACAGAAACACTGGCGAAACAAAATATCAACAAGTAAAAAATGTTAGTTCTGACTATGTCGCAACTTACGGCAGTTTTACAAATACTTCTGCAAGTGAGTATAAGTCACTATATGGGTTGTATCCATACGATCATTATGCATACATAATTAACAAGTCCACAATAACAAGTGTTAACAACATAGTAAAAGATGGAACAAATACAACATTTACATTCAATTTAAACACAGGAACAGCTGTTTCAAACTACATAAAACAAATGTCATCTCTTTCAGGTCAAACTCCATCAAAATTCAACTATTGCAATTTGACTTACACAATTGGCGATGATGGATATATTAGGACTTTAAAAATAAAAGAAGAATATGTAATTAATGTAGTTGTTTCTGTTACAGGGACATCTGAAATAACAGAAACTTATATGATTACAGATAAAGATACAAAATTAACAGACATAAATCTAAACGATATTCACAAATCGTTGGAGTTTGAGGTAAAGACAAATGAAAATAATGTTTTGTCAATGCCAAATAAAAAATTTAGTTTAAAAGGGGAAGAAAAATGAAAAATAAAATAATAAAAACATCATTAATAACATCAATTTGTTTATGTATTTTTTCTATTTTCTTTCCTTTTATTTTAGAGGATAACGAAAATGTTTTGGCAGAAACAATAAATCAGGCTCAACAAATTACACTTGAAAATCTTGGAACATATTATTTGTATCCAAATAATAATGGAGTTAATTCTATATGCGATTATTTTGAGTATAGAACAGATAAAAATAATTGGGAAAGAAGGGATAATGAGTTATATCATAAGTATAAAAGTAGAATGCAAATAACAAGTGAAACAACAAAATTTATCTCTACAATAAATTTATCAGATGCTTTAAAAAATGCTGGAAAAAATGGATATTTATCTGTTTCTGCAAGTGCTTATTTTGCATCTGAATATGGCGGAAAAATATTTTTTGTAGATGATAGTGTTGATGAACTTAGAATGAGTTTAAGTTCAATCACATCTTCTGGTGAAGTTGTTTCAACAAATTCTGTTGACTACACATCTTATGACTACAGTGAAACACCTTTTGTTTTAAATATAGATGTTAACAGTGGTGAATATTTACAACTTAAATTTGAAGAGTTATATGGTAAAACAGTATATGAGATTATGCGTGTTAAAGAACCAACAATAACTTTAACATCTTCAGATGTAACTGCACCAACAGTTAGCATTTCAAAAAATGTTGAAGGGTTTGTTAATAACAGAACAATAACATTAACTGTAAAGGATTTGGAGTCTGGAATTTTTTCTGTTGAGTGCGATAACGCAACACTAAAAGAATATTCTATTCAAGAAGATACAAAAACTGCAACATACACTTATGAAATTACAGAAAATGGTGAGTACAATTTTAAAGTTACAGACAATGTTGGAAACACACTTCAAACAAGTTACACAGAAAGCGAGATTGATAAAGAAAAGCCAAGTTTAGTTTTTGTTAATGGAATTAAGGATTTGTATTATACAAAAACAATTTCATTTGAAGCAACATATGAGCAATCTTTTAACAGCTCTAATGAATATTTTGTTTATACAATTGATGGCACAACACCAAATGAGAATAGTCCTGTTTTAGTGAATGGAACTAATGAAATTGAAGTGCAAAACAATGGTGAATATACTTTAAAAATTTTATCTTTTGATGAGGCTGGCAACTATAATGAAATTCAAGAATTTGCCTTTTATGTTGATGATAGTTATTATAGTATAAATATAACATCTTCAAATGGTGGGGATGTACCCCCATCTATTGATAATTTAAGGTATAAAGACATACAAACAATATCGTTTAGTTGTCAAGATGGATATCAATTTTACTATGTTTCTGTTAATGGTGAAAAAATTGAAACAGATGGCAACAGTATTGAAATAGAGGTTACTCAAAACATTGATGTATATTTTGCATTTAGAAAAATAGTAAATGTTGTTCTGTTAACAAATTCATATTCATATACTGGTGAATTTGTTGAATTAAATTTCACTAGTAACATAGATGACAATTCACTAATTGTTTTTGAATTTTATAAAAATGATGAGCAATGCGATTTCATTGAAGAGGGTGAATATCAAATTTATTACACCATAGAAACAGAAGAATATATAGGAAGTGGTTCACTTAACGCAAACATAACAAAGAAAAATATTGGATATGTCTCATTAAATACAACTTCTTATGTTTATAACCCAAATGGTTTAACTCTTGATTATTCATCTAATGTTGAAGAAAGTGAAATAGTATTCACTTATTACTTAGCAACAACTATGGAAATTGTTACGCCAATAAATGTAGGCGATTATATTCTTGAATATAGTATTTCAAATAATGAGTTTGTTGGAAGTGGGATTTTAAGTTTTAATATTACAAAAAAAGAAATTGAAATTAAAGTTGAACAGTCTAATTTTATATATGATGGTTACATTAAAAATTTGGTAGTTTCAAATGATTTGAATTTGCAAATGCAAACTAAATATTTTTACAACAATGAAGAAACACAACCTATAAATGCTGGAAGCTATTCATATAAAGTTGTAATAATAAATGACAATTACACAGGAACAATAACTGGAGAATTTTTAATACAAAGAGCAAGTGTTGATATTTCAATTAATGATGATGTATTAATTTATGATGGGCAAATAAAATCACCTAGTGTACAAATTTCAAACAATCACAGTTACACAATATTTATTTTGCAAAACGACTATTTAACAAATTCTATTAATGCAGGAGAATATGTTTTAAGAGTTGTTGTTGATGAAGAAAATTATTTTACTGAAAAGTTTTTTAATTTTACAATACAAAAACGACCAATTGTTGTTTTGGCACAAAACAAAACCATAACATATGGTGAAGATTATGGCGAATTAGTTTACACAATAGAAAACGATATAAAATCGGATAACTTAATGTTTGACTTATATGTAAAAGATTACTCTGTAAATGTTGGCGAATACCAAATTGTTATCAATCAACAAACATTAGAAAATTATAGTGTTGACTATAAAAATGCAACATTAACTATACAGCAAAAAGAGATTGATGTATTTATTGCAAATGATAATCAAAAAACATATGGTGAAAAAGACTCTGAAATTAGATTCACCTATGACACAGAAGATGTAATGTATAATGATATTTTGGAATTTTCAATTGAAAGAGAGTCTGGAGAAGATGTTGGAAGTTATGCAATAAACATAGTTAGTGTAAACAATTCCAATTACAAAGTTAAATTAACATCTTTTTCATACAAGATTAACAAAAGAAAAGTTGTAATAAAGCTTGATGATGTTGAAAAAATATATGGCGACTCGGATCCAGAATTTAGTTATGCATTGTATTATGGAAATATTGTAGGCAATGATGTTCTTATTAATTCATACACAAGAGAAGAAGGTGAAAATGTTGGTGAATATCAAACATCACTACTTGAAACTAATGAGAACTATGAAATAATTTACATTAATGGAACTCTTGAAATAAAACCAAAAGAAATTAATGTAGTTGCAGATGACATTAACTCAATCTATGGCGAAGAAGAAAAACAACTAACATATACTGCAAATTTATTAAATGACGATGTTTTGGAAGGTGAATTATTTAGAGAACAAGGCACTAATGTTGGCGAATATTTAATAACAATTGGTACATTGCATAATAATAACTATTCAATTAATTTCACAGGTGCAAAATATATAATTGGAAAAGCAATATTAAATGTTAGTGCAAACGCAACAGTGAAGTTTTATGGAGATGCTGACCCAGTATTAACATATACAATAAACGGCTTTGTAAACGATGAGTATTTTGATATTAACCTTGTTCGACAATCAGGAGAAAATATTGGCTCATATGAAATAATGCTTGGAGAAAATGATTTACAAAATTATAATATCAACTATACTGCAAACTTGTTTACAATCTCCAAAAAACCAATCACATTAACTTTTGATGTAAATCAAAGTAAAAATTATGGCGACATTGATCCAGAAATTAAATATTCACTAAGCATAATTGACATTCCAGGAGATTTGAAAGTTTACAGGGAAGAAGGCGAAGATGTTGGTGAATATAAATTATGTGTTGAATCAAATGAATTAGAAAATTATGTTATAACAAATATTAATGATTGTTATTTCACAATTAATAAAGGGAATATAAATATTTCATTAAATGATGCAACATACACATACGATGGAAATACACATAGTATATCAATAAATGAAGATTATGATGTCGAGTATGTTTATTATCAAAACGGAATAGAAATAACTCAACCAGTTAATGCTGGCGAATATATGGTTATTGCAATATTTACTGGCAACGAGTGTTATAATAAAACACAATCAAACTTTGCAACATTGACAATTGTTAAAAAATCAGTTTTTATTACTGTTGAGCAAGATTTATATGTTTATGATGGAAATGCAAAATTGCCTAAATTCACTCTAAGCGAAGATTGTTCGGCAATTGTTGAAATGGATACGCTTAATGCTGTTGATATTGGTACTTATCCTTTTGAAATAGTTGTTAACGAAGCAAACTACACAGGCTCAATAAAAGGTGAGTTAAAAATTATTGAAGCACCTGTTTTTGAAAATGAAAGTGGAAATCAAGTTTATGATGTAAATGGTGATTTAATAACACATAATGTTTCTGTGGTTCTATGCGAAGATAAATCAAATAAAACACTATCTAACTTAAATCAAATGCTAACTTCGAAACAAGCAATATCTTCATATTCGTTTGATGTAAACGGTGAATTAAATGCAAATACAACCGTTGTTATTAGATTAAATGTGGATAGTGCCGAAAACCTGAATGTATTTTTGTATAATGACCAAAACGAAATAAAAGAAGTAGGTTATAAAATAGAAGATGGAAAAATTGTTTTTGAAATATCAGACTTGTCTTTAAAATTTATGCTTGCAAAAGAAAATAATGGTGCATCTTGGCTATTTTATGTCGCAATTGGTGGTGGAATAATAATTGTTATTATTGTTGCTTGGCTTTCTATAAAGATGTACATTTTTGTTAAGAAAACGCTAAATAAAGATAAGGAAGAAAAACAAATTTTAAAAAGCAAAAATGCTAAAAGGTTTAAACACAAAAAAGAATTAAACAAATAAAAAAAATTCTACAATTATGTAGAATTTTCAGACTGTAGACAAACTACAGTCTGTTTTTTTTGGTATATACTTTGAGAAGATATAGTTTTTGTGGTATAATAAATTATGTTAAAAAAAGTAGAAGATAATAGAAAACAAATTGAACTAATCTGTCTTGAACAATTGGTTCCACAAGAACATTTGGTTAGAAAATTAGATAATGCTATTGACTTTAGTTTTATCTACAATGAGGTCAAAGATTTGTATGGAGATGTCGGTAGAGGCAGTATTGACCCTGTCTCTTTAATTAAAATTGTACTTGTACAATACATGTTTGGTATTAAAAGTATGAGACAAACAATTAAAGAGATAGAAGTAAATGTTGCATACAGATGGTTCTGTGGTTTTGGATTAACTGGAAGTGTTCCACATTTTTCTACCTTTGGTAAGAATTATGTAAGAAGATTTAAAGATAATGACATATTTCAAAAGATATTCAATAAAATTTTATCTGAAGCAATACAATGTGGGTTTGTGGATACTAAAGCAGTATACTTAGATTCTACTCACATTAAAGCAAATGCTAATAGAAAAAAGAAGATAGAAGTATATGTACAAAAAGAAACAAAGAATTACCAAAAGACATTAGAAAGAGAGATAAATGAAGATAGAATAAACAAAGGCAAGAAAGAATTTGAAGATAGAGATGACAACGATACACACAAGATAACGAAGAGTACAACAGACCCAGATGCTGGAGAGTTTCACAAAGGTGAACATGAGAAAATGTTTGCATACTCAGCACATACAGTATGCGATACAAAAGGATTTATACTAGAATGTGAAGTAACACCAGCAAACAAGCATGACAGCACAATGTTTTCTAAGATATTTGAGAAGATAAAGAAGAGATATACATTTAATTACATAGGTTTGGATGCAGGATACAAGACACCAGCAATAGCAAAAGAGATAATAGAAAGTA
Organism: uncultured Christensenella sp.; assembly: GCA_949294585.1. Taxonomy (GTDB): domain Bacteria; phylum Bacillota; class Clostridia; order Christensenellales; family UBA1242; genus UBA5893. The sequence continues at coordinate 19,415 of CASFHZ010000029.1, forward strand.
ATGTACTACCGTTAATGCCATACACAGCACCAAGAAGTAAGAAGTTTGAATACAATAAATATTATGACTATTACATTTGTCCAAACGGGAACATATTAGAACATACAACAACAAATAGATTGGGATATAGAGAATATACCAGTGATGCAAGTATGTGCAAACAATGTCCAAACCAAGAACAATGCCTATCTAAGACACAGAAACATAAAACAATGTTTAGGCACTTATGGCAAAAGTATATAGATAAAGTAAATGAGATACGGCATACCAAGATATGGAAAGAATACTATCCAAAGAGAAGCGAGACAATAGAACGAGTATTTGGAGATGCAAAAGAGAAACATGGTATGAGATATACACAATTAAGAGGGAAAGAGAAAGTAAGTATACAAGTCTTACTAACTTTTGCGTGCATGAATTTAAAGAAATTAGCGAATTGGAAGTGGCAAAACACAGACAAAACCAAACAAAAACACACAATAATTAACAAAATACAAAAAATATTAGAGAAACTCACTCTTTTTAAACAATTTGCATAAAAAAAGACAAATAACCCATTTTTAAAAAGTTATTTGTCTTCAGCCTGAGCCTATTTTTATAAATAGGCTTTTATTTACTGATAAAAAATATAATTCTCTATGTAAAGTTATAAATTATGTTTTAGTATAATGAATGTGCAAATCACAAATATTAAACAATTTTCATAAGTTAATTTGGAGAAAGTTATGGAGAATTTTTTTATTTGTGGGGGCAACAAACTAAGTGGTGAGTTGGATATATCTACTTCAAAAAACGCTGTGTTGCCAATTTTAGCAGGGTGCATCTTATGTGAAAAGCAAATTATAATACATAAATTCCCAAAGTATGCTGATACAAAAAGTATGTTGGATATTTTGGAGAGTTTGGGTGCAAAATGGTACTTTCAAGATGAAAGTGTTGTAATAGATGGTGAAAATATTTCTAAAAGCGAAATTCCTGTGGAGTTAGCATCAAAAATTCGCTCTTCCATTTTCAGTTTGGGTTCAATATTATCAAGGTTCAAAAAGGCAAAAGTTTCATATCCAGGTGGTTGTGCAATCGGTGCAAGACCAATCGATTTACACCTTAAAGGCTTAAAGAGTTTGGGTGTGAAAATAACTGAGAGACACGGATATATTTATTGTGATGGTTCCAATATGAAAAGTGGAACGGTAAATTTAGACTTTCCATCGGTTGGTGCAACAGAAAATATAATTTTGGCATCTGTGTATTTGAAAGGAAAAACAAGAATTGTAAATTGTGCAAAAGAACCAGAAATTGTAGATTTGTCAAACTTCTTAAATTCCATTGGTGCAAAAATAACGGGGCAAGGCACAAGTATAATTGAAATTGAGGGTGTACAAAAAGTTGATGGGGGTGAATATACTCCAATTGCAGATAGAATTATTACAGGAACATACATAATTGCAACTGCAATGTGTGGAGGCAATGTTCAACTTAACAATGTAAATATTGAAAATGTGTCTGCACTAGTGAGCAAACTTAAAAATAATTGTTGCAAAATTACATATAAAGGTGATAAACTTATTTTGGTTGCAGATAAAAAACCAAAAAGTATTGCAAAAGTGGAAACGATGCCGTTTCCAGGTTTTCCAACAGATTTACAACCTCAAATAACATCAATGCTGTCCATAAGCAAAGGTACATCGGTTGTTGTTGAAAATATGTTTGAATCTAGGTTTAAGTATATTAGCGAACTCAAAAAAATGGGTGCAGATATAATTGTTAATGACAAAACTGCAATAATTAAGGGAGTTCCTCAACTTTATGGAGCAACTGTTATGTCTAATGATTTAAGAGGTGGTGCAGCACTTGTTTTGGCAGGATTGGTTGCAAACGGCTACACAACTGTGTGTGATGTTAAACACATAGACAGAGGTTATTACAAAATGGAAGAAGATTTGCAAAAATTAGGAGCAAATATTGAAAGAATTATTACAAAAGCATAAAAAATTAATCATTTCACTTGGTGTTATATTGGGTGTTGTTTTAATTTTAATAATTTTAAATTTCACCCTTTTTGCACTAAAAAGTGTTGAGATAGATTTTAAAAACGACTCAAATATATTCACAGAGGAGTCTAAGGATAGTATTGCAAATAATGATGTGATAAAAAAAGGCACATCAATTTTTGCTTTAAGTAAAAAAAACATAACAAACACTTTGGAAAAGGACAACCCTTACTTAAAGGTTATTAACATTGAAACTGTTTTTCCAAACAAAATAATTATACACTGTGCCGAAAGAGAGGAAACATATGCAGTTAAAGCCAGTGACACAAAATATTTCATTTGCGATGCAGAGTTTAAGGTTTTGAACATTGCAACATCTTTCTATAACGAGCAATATAACCCAATTTTGTTTACAGGTCTTGAAAATTTAATTGTGAACACAAACAGGGTAAATGCAGGGGAATTCCTTGAGTTTAGTTCAGAAACTGAAATTCTTAAAAGCATTGGCACAAGCCTACTTATGAACAACAAAACAGTTGCAATGCAAAGAGGACTCATACAATCAATTGAGTTAACATCAGGTATTTATTACTACACTGCAACAAATATGCCATATTTAATTATTAAAGATTTCAATGGTTTTCAAACAAATATCTATATGCTAGAAACCTTGCTTGCTGAAAAATTTCAATATATGTTTGCAACTTGGTCGCAAGTTGTTTATAATCCTCAAAACTTTTTTGCAAAAGAACTGCAAGAAGGCTCTTTAAATATTGAAAATATTGAAGAAAAGTACTACCTTGATTATGTTCTTCAAATTAGAGAAAATTTGCAAAGCCAAATTTTAATAAGACTGGAAAAAAATTAATTTTTTATTTTCTTAATGTTTTGTCTTGACATTAATTTTGTTAAAGTTTATAATTATAAAAAAATGTTATAAATATGCATTTTGTAAAAGGAGAAAAACCGTGCCAAGGGATAAAGTGACTGTTGTTGATATTGGTTCATCTAGCATAAGAGTGCTTATTGGCTCAAAAGGCGTTAATGACACTTTTGTTGTTTCTGGATATGGCGAATGTGAATATGCAGGATTTTATGAGGGTGAGTTTTTAGAAGAAGAAAAACTGAAAAATGTTTTTGCAAAAGCAATTAACGATGCTCAAAGTTCGGCAAGTGTTGTAATTGAAAAACTATATGTTGGCGTGCCTGCAAGTTATTCTTTTTGCAAAACAAAAACAATAACTCAAAATTTTGGTCAAAGAACAAGAATTGTTGAACAAGACATAAACGAATTATACAGACGAGCAAATGAATTTGAAAACAATGATAACTATGTGCTTATAAGTTGTTCGCCAATTGTATTTGTGTTAGATGATGGAAGAAAAACCTTAAAACCAGTAGGTCACAAGAGTTCAAAAATTTCAGCCAGCGTAAGTTTGGTTTACGCAGAAAAAACATTTATAGAAAAAATTAATGCATTATTAAAAAATATTGGAATAACAACTGTTGAATATTTGTCATCACCACTGTGTGAAAGTTTGTATTTGTTACCAGATGAACGAAGGGAAGAGTGTGCTGTTTTAATTGATTGTGGTTATATTGAAACTTCTGTTGCAATTGTTAAAGGTGGTGGATTAATTTCATTAAAGTCATTTTCAATTGGTGGAGCACACATTTCGGCAGACCTATCAGAATGTTTGCACATTAATTTTGAAGAAGCAGAACAGTTAAGAAAACAATTGGTGTTAACTGTTGTGCCAAGTGCAAATGATGATTATGAAATTATTAGGAATGCAAATGTTTTTCCAGTTGGAATGAAGCAAGCCAATGAAATTGCTTGTGCAAGAATTGAAATGATTGCATCACTGGTGAAAAAATGCCTTCAAAAAGATATGGAAAGTTTGCCACCAATGCCATACTACATAACAGGTGGAGGAATTTGCTATCTTAAAGGTGGAGCAGATATTCTTGCCGAAAGTTTAGGTGAAAATGTAAAAATCTTGTGTCCAAAAGATGTGCATTTATCAAAACCAAATTATTCATCTTTGCTTGGAATTATGGACAAAGCACTAAAACAAGAATCAAAAAATAACGGTTTTTTGAAAAATATAATAAACAAATTTATAAAAAGATAAGGAGAAAGGAATATGTATAGTAATATCAATGTAGGTCCAGTTGCAAATATCAAAGTTATTGGAGTTGGTGGTGGTGGAAACAACGCCGTTAATAGAATGATTGATGCAAATATAACAAGTGCTCAATTTATTGCAATTAACACAGATAAACAGGCTTTACTTTTAAGCAAAGCAGATCACAGATTGCAAATTGGTGAAAAATTAACAAGAGGTCTAGGAGCAGGTGCTGACCCAGAAGTTGGACAAAAAGCAGCAGAAGAAAGCAAACAAAGTATTTCTGAAATTTTAAAAGACTGTGACCTAGTGTTCATTACAGCAGGAATGGGAGGTGGCACAGGAACAGGTGCTGCCCCAGTTGTTGCTCAAATTGCAAAAGAAATGGGCATTTTAACAATTGCCGTTGTAACAAAACCTTTTGGATTTGAAGGTAGAAGGCGTATGGAAAATGCTGAAAAGGGATTGGAAAATTTAAGAAAATATGTTGATACATTGGTTATTATACCTAACGATAAATTGTTGCAACTTGTTCCTCAAAAAACACCAATAATTGAAGCATTTTTGTATGCAGATGATGTTTTAAGACAAGGTATTCAAGGTATTTCTGACCTTATTGTTACTCCAAGTTTAATCAATTTGGACTTTGCAGATGTTCGTTCTGTAATGAAAAACACAGGACTTGCTCATATGGGTATTGGACACGCAAAAGGTGAAAACAAAACAATTGAAGCAGTTAGACAAGCAGTTTCATCTCCACTTCTTGAAACAACAATTGAAGGTGCAACAGGTGTTATATTAAATGTTAAAGGTGGAATGGACTTGCCACTTGATGAAGTTTATGAAGCTGCAAACTTGGTTAGGGAAGTTGTTGACCCAAGTTGTAATATAATTTTCGGTTCTGGAATTGATGAAGGAATGAATGATGAAGTTGAAATAACAATTATCGCAACAGGATTCCAAATCAAACTAACAGGTCAAGACAAGGATTTGTCAAAAGTTAAACAAAATGTTGAAGCTGCAAATAATTTTTCTGATAGAAGATATGAAGGCTTTCCAACAACAAAGAGTTTGTTCCCAAGACAAGAAGTTAACGAACAACGTGAACAAAGACCTGTTGAACCAAAAGCAGAGTTTGTAAAAAGACCAGATGGTGAAGAATCTTCTAGACTTCGTGTTGATGATGCATATGTTCCACCATTTTTAAGAAAGTATAGAGATAATAAATAACAAAAATCCACGGATTTTATGAAGTGAAACTCCTAAAGTTGTCCAACTTTTGGGGTTCACTTCAGAATTTCAATTAAAATTTTAATTTTATTATTTACATATTATAATTATTTAGTGTGATAAAAGTTAATGCTGTGAAGTAACGGCATTTTTTTATGCTTATTTTGTGTCAAAAATAGATTAATTTCGTTGTTTTTATATAGATATATTTATATGACAATGTTATATAATGCATTAAGGAGATTTGTTATGACAGTATATATTGAAGATACTTTAATTGAGAATTTCCTTATAACATTTTTTATTATCAATATTATATTTGGTTTTTTAAGAGAGAAAAAGAGCAATTTAAGAGTTTGTTTTGCAAGTTGTTTTGGAGCAATTATCAGTTTAATATATCCTTTAATTTCAACATCTAGTTTTTTTGTTGTGTTGATAAAATTTGGAGTTGCATATGTAATCACATTAATTGCTTATAACAACAACAAACTAAAAAAGCAAATATTTTTCTTTTTAATGTTTATGGCAATAACTGCAATTTATGGTGGTATAAATTTAATGATTTACTATTCTATTTATGGGACATTTAGTAGCAGCCATAAACTTCCAACAATTGTTTTTATATTGCTATTATTCATAATTACTTTTGTGCTTAAACAATTTGAAAAAGTGTTATATAAAAAAAAGACAATAAACAATTTTATGTTTGATGTTGTTATTTGCAAAGATAAAAAAATAATAAAATCAAAGGCGTATCTGGATAGTGGGAATATTTTGTGTGACCCAATTTCAAATAAACCAATAATTTTGGTAAATTTCAAAATTTTTGAACAAATTTATGATGATTATTCAATGCAAGATTTACTGACTAAAAATGTTTCAAAATTAAAAGATGGACACTATGTTAAAGTTAAAACAGCAACTTCTGTTGACACAATTTTGGCGTTTAGTGTTGACTGTTTAAAAATTGTGCAAAAGAATAAAACAACAACAATTCAAAGTCCAATGTTTGCATTGTCAAAAGTTAATATTTCTGGTTTTGATTGTGATGTGATTTTAAATTCAAAAATTGTTATGGGAGTGTAAAAATGTTTAAAGAATTATTTATAAAAGTTAAAAAATTTTTTGGACTAAGTTTGTTTGATGAAGTAGATAACATTGTTATGTACATTTGTGGGAACGACACTTTGCCAACACCACTAGAACCAGAAGAAGAACAAGTTTTGCTTGAAGAATTGGCAAACAACAACAAACAGGCAAAAGAAAAATTAATTGAGCACAATTTAAGACTTGTTGTTTACATAGCAAAAAAATTTGAAAATACTGGTATAAACATAGAAGATTTATTTTCAATTGGTGCAATTGGACTTATTAAAGCAGTACAAACATATAACTTTGATAAAAAAATTAAACTGGCAACATATGCAAGCAGATGTATTGAAAATGAAATTTTAATGCAACTAAGAAAAACAAACAAATTAAAAAATGAAATAAGTTTAGATGAACCTTTAAATTTAGATAGCGATGGCAATGAATTACTACTTGAAGATATTTTGTTTATTGATGGAGAAACTGTTTCAAAAGACATTGATAAATCAGCTGAAAAACAAGTGCTTTGGAATGTTATTAACAAACTAAATTCAAGAGAAAAAGAAATTATGATTCTAAGATTTGGACTGGGTGGAAAAGAGGAGAAAACACAAAAAGAAGTTGCAGATTTAATGGGAATATCACAAAGTTATATATCAAGAATAGAAAAAAAGATTTTAGGAAAAATGAAAAAGGATTTAGAAAAGGTAATATAGATGCTATAAATTTTTATTTAAAAAATTAATTTGATTTACATTATTCGCAGGCACAAAATTCTTATTTGAGATTTATATAAGTAAAAAAATAAAAAATAATAAGTAAAAAATTTATATATTAAAATATAAAAAAAATTCAATATTAACACTAAAAATGATTAAAAATTAATTACATAATAAAATAAATTAAAAAAATATAAAAATTTTTTTGTGTATAATTAATGCAAAAATAGGAAAGTATATTTGCAATAGAGAGGTGTTTTCTATGGCAAATAAGGTTGCAATCTGTGGTGTTGATACTTCCACACTACCAAAACTGAAAAATGATGATTTGTTGGAATTATTAAAAAAAGTAAAAAACGGAGATGAACTTGCAAGAGATGAATTTGTTGTTGCAAATTTGCGACTTGTTTTAAGTGTTGTTCAACGATTTTCTAACAAGCGTGAAAAGTCTGATGATATGTTTCAAGTTGGTTGTGTTGGATTAATGAAAGCAATTGATAATTTTGATATGTCATTAAATGTTAAATTTTCAACTTATGCAGTTCCTATGATTATTGGTGAAATTAGAAGATTTTTAAGAGATAACAATTCTATTAGAGTTTCAAGAAGTTTAAGAGATATTGCTTACAAAGCACTACAGGCAAGGGAAAAATTACTAAAAAAATACAACAAAGACCCAGAGATTGAAGAAATAGCAAAAGAAATTGGAATTGATGCAAAGGAAGTTAATTTTGCATTAGATGCAATAAGTGACACAATTTCTTTAAACGAGCCAGTTTATAATGATGGAAGTGAAGCTGTTAGAATAATGGACCAAGTATCTGATGTAAAAAACAGTGATGAAGCATTAACAGAACACATTGCACTACGAGATGCACTTGCAAAATTAAGTCCAAGAGAAAAAGAAATATTATTGATGAGGTATTACATTGGCAAAACACAAATGGAAGTTAGTGAAGAAATTGGAATAAGTCAGGCACAAGTTTCTAGGCTTGAAAAAAATGCACTTAGTGCAATGAAACATAATTTGAATTAATTAAAAATTAAGCAAAATTGCTTAATTTTTTTAATTAAGCTACTTTCTACTATAACACTACATATATTTTTAAAATCTACTTTTTAAATTGTTGACATTATTGCTTTTATGTGATATATTTATGCAGTATGCCACATATTAAAGGTTAAAAAGTGCATTTGCCACCTTTCGTAGTGAGATTTATTAAGGAGGAATTTTAAATGTTTGCAGTTATTCAAACCGGAGGAAAACAATACAAAGTTCAAGTTGGTGATGTTTTGGAAGTTGAAAAACTTGAAAAACAAGTTGGCGAAAAAGTTGAATTTGATGTTTTACTCACTTCTAATGAAGGAAAAGTTGTTTGTGGAACACCTGTTGTTGACAAAGTAGTTTGCGTTGCTGAAGTTGTTGAACAAGGCAAAGGTAAAAAAATTGTTGTTTACAAATATAAAGCAAAGAAAAATGTTAGAAGCAAACAAGGTCACAGACAACCATATACAAAAGTTAAAATTTTAGAGATTAAGTAATATGACTCATATTAAATTTTTAACTAAAAACAAAAACATTGTTGCTTTTGAAATTTCTGGACACACTGGTTATGCAGATTGGGGAAAAGATATCCTTTGTTCTGCAATTTCTGCAATTTCACAAAGTGCTTGTTTGGGAATACAAAAAGTTCTTAAAATTAATGCCATAGTTAACAAAAATGACAAAACTGGATATCTAAAACTTGTTTTGCCTAAAAATCTCAGTGATGAGTTGCTTAAAAAGTCACAAATTATTTTAAAGACAATGCAATTAAGTATTGAAGATTTAACATTTGATTATGGCGACTATATTAAATTGGAGGTTCAAGATGAAATTTATTAACATTCAACTTTTTGCCCACAAAAAAGGTGGCGGAAGTACTAAAAATGGTAGAGATAGTAATTCCAAAAGACTTGGTGTAAAAAGAGCTGATGGTCAAGCAGTTCTTGCTGGCTCAATTATAATTCGTCAAAGAGGAACAAAAGTTTATCCTGGCGTTAATTGTGGTTTGGGTAAAGATTATACTATATTTGCAACTGCTGATGGAAAAGTTAAATTTTCAAAGAGTGGTTCAAAAAAGATTGTCAGTGTTATTGCTGAATAATGCTAGTTAAGTGTTTCCAAATTAGGAAGCACTTTTTTTATGCAATAAGTGTTGTTTGACATATATAAAATTATGTGATATTCTTTTTGTGAAGGTAGAGCTGTGAATATCAAGGAAGACTTTTTAAATAAGTACGAATACTATTTTAAAGATAAGCCTGATTTTTGCTATGAGGCTATTTTAAAGTCTGTTTTTGATATAGTTTCTTTTTATAAATCGGTTTGCAAAGATGAATTATATAGTGCTGAAATGCTGGGCAACATAAATTTGTTTAAAGACAAAAAAACTCAATACAACATTGAAGAGGTTGTGTTTAATAGGCTTTATTCAAACATAAACAAAGTTGTTTTAGATGAACAAAATTCACATAAGTATTTTGAAGATGCACTTGCTTTTTATGATGCCAACAATAAAGAAATTTTTATTGATGTTAATAAGGTTAAAGAAAATACTTCAAAAATTTTTAAAAGTTTAACTGTTGAGCAAAAGCAAAATCAATCTTTTATGGATAAAATAAAGCGTTTTAGTATTGTTCACGAGTTGTTACACGCAATTTCTGATGACAGAACTGCCAATTTTATTTTTAATAAAAAGCAAAAACTAAATGAGTTAATAACTGAGGATATAACAATTAAGGTTTTGGGGTTAAATTGTTTACATCTTATGAAAGCAATTCGTTTTGAAGATGAAACAATTTACATATTAAACACAAACAGCAGGTCTGGGTATGGTTGGGGTAATGGAATTGCAACTTTGTTAAATTCAATTCCAAATTTTAATCCCATAAGGGGATATGTTGTAAATTCAATAAATTCTGAAATTGCTTATGAAAACTATGTTAAAGATTTTTCTCAGTCATTAAATAGATATAAGGTAAAAAATGCAAGAAGTGTGTATTTTGAAGGCTTGGTTAATGCAATTGAAAAAATACACAAATTGTTAAAATCAAATTCTGACCGTGAAAAAGCACTAAAAAAAATTATAACTTTGCAAACAGATTTATTGTTGGAATACAATAGGAACATAATGGGTGAATTGTCGTTAAAATCATTGCAATCACTAACAAAAAAAGATATTAATAATGCCAGAAAAGAGATTGACAATTTAAAATATCAACTGACTTTGGTTTTGGGTGATAATTCAAAAAACATAAGCATTGATAAGTTTAAAAAAGATTTAAAAGGCACATCTATTCAATTAAAAGATTTAGTAAAAAATAACATTTTAAAATTAACTTCAAATTTAAAAGTTATGATTGAAATTGAAGAATGTATGGAAAGAATTGAAAAATCTTCATATGTAAAAAAAAATATTAATAAAGAAAATATAAAAAATAATGAAAATATAAAAGAAAATTTATCTAAATAATTATTTAAGGATTAACTATGGAAAATGACGAGAAAACTATTATAAATGACATTGAAAATATAGATGAAAATAATATAGAAATAATTGATGAAAAAATTAATAATATAGAAATAAATAATATAGAAACAAAAAAAATAAAAATATCAGAAAAATACAAATCATTAATTCAAGCAGTAAAATTTTTGCTTTTTTCAATCTCTGCTGGTGTTATACAACTTTTAGTGTTCACACTTTTAAACGAATTGGCAAAATTACCATATTGGCCTGCTTATTTAATTGCTCTTTTGTGTTCTGTTTTGTGGAATTTTACTTTAAACAGAAAATTCACATTCAAATCGGCAAATAATATTCCAATTGCAATGCTTAAAGTTTTGGCATATTATCTTGTTTTCACACCTCTATCAACTTGGTGGGGTGATGCACTTGAAAATGTTGGCTGGAATGAATATTTAATTTTGGCTCTAACAATGATAATTAATTTTGTCACTGAATTTTTGTATAGTAAATTTTTTGTTTTTAGAGAAAAAAATAAATAATTAATATTTTTTTAAACAAAATATAAATATGAAAATTAAAAAGTATTTTATTTTTTGTTTAGTTGCAATTTCTCTATTATTCTCATTTTCACAATATAAAAATAATGAGGTTTTTGCAGATATGATTAAAAAGTCAAATGATTGTATTATTTGTTTGAATAATTTTGATAGTGTTAGTGATGAATACAAAAAGATGTTTTGGGATATTAAATGTCCTTTAACATTTCAAGTTAACAACACAGATGATTATTCTGATTATGAAAAAAAATTTGATAAAATGTTGGTGAACTCTTTGTCAATACCAAAAATGTTTATGTCTTTGGTTGCAAATGGCGATGGAAAATCAATTAGAGAAACATTATATAATGCAAGCGAGATTGCAAAAAATCAAGGTAAATGCGTTGTTATAATTGATATGGATAAAAATGATGAAGAAGTGGTTTATTATGCAATTGCAGACAGTTTGCCAACTTTAAACAAACTAAATGTTAATTTTGTTACAATGGAATGTATCTACAAAAGAGTTGATTAATTAACTCAATAATAATATAATAAAATAGTATAAACATAGAAGGGAAAAAATGAGTAAAATTGTTATTGTTGGTTGTGGAAATGTTGGAATGAGTTATGCATACTCTTTGGTTGTTACAAAATGCAAAATAAGCGAACTTGTGCTTATTGATATCAACAAAGTAAAAGCAGAGGGCGAGGCGCTAGACCTTTTGCACGCAAGCACATATAATTCTAATAGAATTTCAATTAAAGCAGGAGATTATTCGGACTGTGATGATGCTGATATTATATGTATTTGTGCAGGAAGAAATCAAGAAATTGGCGAAACAAGAAGAGATTTAATTAATAAAAATTATGAAGTATTTAAAAGCATAATAACTGAAATTAACAAAACAAAATTCAATGGAATTTATTTAATAGCAACAAATCCACTTGATGTTATGACTTATATAACCTATAAACTTTCAAATTTCCCAGCACACAAGGTTATTGGAAGTGGAACAGTTTTGGATAGTGCAAGGCTAAGAGGTCTTATTGGTGCAGAATTAGAAGTTAATCCTCAAAACATACACGCATATGTTATAGGTGAACACGGTGATTCTGAGTTTATCCCTTGGAGCAATGCAATAATTGGGTTAAATAAAGCAAAGTTGTATTTAGATGATGACCAATGTTCAAGAATACTCTATAATGTTAGAACAAGTGCATATGATATAATAAATAAAAAAGGTAACACTTGCTATGGAATTGGAGTTTGTTTAACAGATATAACCAATGCAATTTTGGGTGACTCAAATAAAATTATGACTGTTTCTGCATACAATAAAGAACACGACATATTTTTTGGTATGCCAACCATTTTAAACAAAGATGGTGTAAAAAAGACATTGTTTTTGGAATTAAATCAACAAGAAAAAGACTTTTTAAGTCAATCAATAGAATGTATAAAAAATACTATTTCTCAAATAAAATGGTAGGCAAAAACCTACCATTTTATTTGTTTAAAACTCTAAGTGGAGTGAATAAATGCTCAAATTTATCAATTTTGTTGTTTAGTATATTTTCAATAAGAGTAACACCATACATTGCATTAACAATTCCATTTGCTCCACAACTCATAAAATAGTAAACATTTGGAACATCTGTTTCTCCAATTAAACCCAAGTTGTTATCTGTTGCACCAAAACAACTACAAAATTGATAATCTATTTTAAGACTATCTTTTAGAGTTGGAAACATCTCTTGAAGTGTTTTAAAAAGTTTTTTGTATATAGAATTTGCTTTTTTATCCGACATATTATTTTGTTTGAAAGCAATATCTTCTCCACCAAAAATTATTCTGTTGTCGGGCAATAAGCGCATATAGTGATATGGACTAATGTTATCGTGTACAGTTGCTCTGTTGTACCATTCTTTTTCAATTGGATTTGTTACAATTGTATATGTTACAAATCTCTCTATAATATCTTTGTTTTCAAATTCCTCTAAATTAAAACCTGTTGCAAAAATTATTTTTTTACATTTTATTATTTGATTATAATTTGTTCTTACAATTATTTCATCATTAAGTTGCTCCATACTTTCATAACCCGTATTTTCGTATATGCTTGTTTGATTTTTTGCATTTTCAATTAATTGCTTAGTAAAAAGATATGGATTTAGTTCTGCTCCTCCATCTTTACAATAAAGTCCATATGCTAACTCAAAAGGGAAGGGATTGTTTGTCTTGTCCAAAAGTTCACACTTTAATCCGTTTTGTTTTCTTAGCTCATACTCTTTTTTGAATAGTTTATATTCAGATTCTTTTGTGGTAAACAAAAGTGATGGCCTTTTGTAAAAATCACACTCATTTCCATATTTTGCAATAAATTTTTCTATTTTTTTAATGGAATTTTGTCCCATTTTATAAATTTCTATTATTTCGCTTTTTGATATTTCATTTTTTAATTTGCTAAAAAATTCATCAAGTTGATATTCCAAAATGGCTGTTGCACAGGAAGTACAACATTGACCAATCCTTCCTTTGTCTATCAAAACAACATCATATTTTTGAGATAAATAAAAATTTAGTATTGCTCCACAAATTCCACCTCCAACAATTAATATGTTTGTGGAAATGTCATTTTCTAGATATGGATATTGTTTTATTTTTTTAAAATTTTTGCAAAAATATGGAGTACCTTTAACATATTGCATAATTACACCTCATAAAAGGTATTGACAATAATTAATAGTTTTATAATTTAACTAAATATGTTTATTTGATAATCTGATTTGTGTATGTTATACTAAACATATAAAAAGGGGTGAATTATATGAATAAAACAAAAAAAATTTTATTAATTTCTTCATTAACTTGCGTTGGAATAACTTGTTTGTTTTTTATCCTAGCAATTTTTGGCATTAAAGTTTTTGATGG
>CASFHZ010000030.1 GCA_949294585.1 uncultured Christensenella sp.
GAACATCATTTCAACTTATGGTGCAGATAGTTACATCGCCCGTTCTGCTTGTTGCATACTTGGAAGCAGTGAAACGGTTTTTTATGTAAGTGCAGTCTATTTTGCAGATAGCAAAATAAAAAACATTGCACCTGCCATAATGGTTGCACTAATTGGCAACCTTGTTGGTGCAACTGTTTCTTGTCTATTGTGTAAAATAATTTAAACAAACAAAAAATAAAAATTATTAATTAATTATTTAGCATTTTCAACTGTGGCGATTTTTACCAAATTATCATTATTTTCCATAATTTTAATATCTTCATTTTTATTTGTTAATTCTATTTCATAATAATTATCTTTATTTTCAACCAAAGAATTAACTTTTTTATTATAATTATATGCATAATTTATTGATAATGAAACTTGAGAGGTTTTTTTGTCAATTTTTTCAACTTGTTCTTGTGTGTATTTTTTATTAGAGAAAAATACCAAAATTATTGACAAATATCCAGTTAAAATAATTAAGATAACAGGCAAAACACTCTTGCATAAAAATATTGAAATAAGCAATAAAATTGTTGAGAAAACAATTTCTTTCCATTGGAATTTAAGAGCAAAACCCAAAGTCATTTTGCTAGATGTTTTTGGTGTTACAATAAATTTTGCTTTCTTGCCAAACATTCCCAAAAGTGCACTAATTAATGAGGTTGTAAGCATTGAACCATATAGAATTATAACACAGAAGAAATACCACAAAAATCTAAAAATATTAAGTCTAAAAATCCAACAAAAAATATCATTAAGCATTGGAGAGAAAAAGAATATAACTGTTGGAATAACCATCCACAGAGCGTAAACTTGACCTAAGTTGATATGCAATAATGGTACAAAAATTAAATTGAGAAAAATATAAAATGCAAATATCGCTGTTAGTGGTAAGTTATATGTGAATAACACAATATCCATTTTTTCATACCATTTCATTTTTGATTTTGCAATTTTTCCAGTGTATTTTTTAATAAATTCCAAATTCCCTTGTGTCCATTTTGAATGTCTTTTCTTAAATGCAACATAGTCTATTGGATATTCTTCTTCGCAAATGATGTTTGGAGCAAATGCAACATAGTAACCAGCATTTCTTGCCTCAATACTCAAACACAAATCTTCGGCAACCAAATTTGGAAAACCACCTGCTTTTTCATAACATTCACGCTTAATCATTGCTCCGTGTCCAAGCATTGTTGAAAAACCATAAAAATGTTTCATTGTTTGATATGTTGGCCAGTGTGAATTAACACCAATGTGAAATAATTTCATAAAGAAATTGCGATTTCTTGTTGAAATATGATTTGCTTGCACAATTCCTATATTTGAATAAGTATAAAAATATTTCAAAGATTCAACTATATAATTACTAGGTATAATTTCATCAGAATCTAATATTACAACATAGTCATAACCTTGACTTTTACATTCATCACTCATAAGATAATAGTTAATGTTACCTGCTTTAAACCCAACTCTGTTTCCTCTTCTAACAACCTTAACTTTATGTTTTGATACAAAATCATCAATTTCTTTTTTATACTTCTCATCATTGGAGTCGTCTAAAATTATTGTTTCAACATTTTTGTAAGTTTGTTGCATACATTTTTCTAAACTTTCACCATCAAAGTCATTACAAGTACAATAAAGCATCAAAACTTTATCATTTACATTTGATAGATCTGTATTTATTACTCTTCTATATTTTTTATTAAGTTCTTTTTTAGTGATGTAATACCAAATTACATAAATAAAATCTTTTACACCATTTAACCAAAAATATGAGATAAATATGGCATTAAAAATTAAAAGTATTATTGCTAGCACCCTAACAGTGTTAGTTATTGTTACTCCTTCAATAAATGGTACATTCACAAAACTTTTTACAAAATTAAACCATAAAACAATAGTTAAAGCAGTCCATATCAAAAGCATAACCAAATATAACATAGGACTCTTTTTCATTACATCACAACCAGCCTTTTTTTTCATAACTCTCCTTTAATTAAACAAACTTAAATAGTTTATCAAATAATCTTTGTTATATTTTGTAAAATTTTATATATTTTTGTTCCTATATATTAAAGGATTTGAATTCTTGTTTACAATATGCATATAAATTAAAAAATTTTAAAAATTATATAAAAAAAGAAATAACAAGTTATCTTTTTAAATAAACCAGTCATTTCTTCTACAAATTTCTTATAAATTTAATGCAATTTTATACACTTTGTTTTTAGGAATATTTCTGCAAGTTGAAATATACTTCACAGCATCACTTTTTGCCATTCCTGTTTTTAATAATTGTTTTAATTCTTGTTCAATACTATCCGTATCTTCAACTTTTTCAACGCTTTTGCCTTCAACAAGCAAAACATATTCCCCTCTAATTTGAAATTCTGGCAATTCACCAAGGTTAAACCTTATAACCTTTTCATAAACTTTTGTAATTTCATTAACCAAACAAGCACGCCTGTTTCCAAGATTAATGTTCAAAAATTCTATATCTTTTATTAAATTGTGTGGAGAAATGTAAAAAATTAAAGTTGTTTCAATATCTTTAATTTTTCTCACTTGTTCCATTCTAACTTTATTTCGTTCATCTAAAAAGCCAACAAAAGTGAATGTTTGTGCATCAAATCCACTAAGCAAAAGTGCCGACAAACTTGCAGATGCTCCGGGTATCACTGTGTAATCAATATTTTCCTCAATAAGTTTGTTTATTAAAATAGCACCGGGGTCAGAAATAACAGGCATTCCTGCATCACTAATTACTGCAATATTTTTATTTTCTTTTGCCAATTTCACAATGCCTTCTGCACTGTTTTTCTCATTAAATTTATGATATGCAATTAATTTTTTTGTAATGTTGTAATTATTTAACAATTTTAGAGAATTTCTAGTGTCTTCACAAGCAATAACATCAACAGAGTTTAAAACTTCAATTGCTCTAAATGTTATATCTTTTAAATTTCCAATTGGTGTTGCAACAAAATAAACCATTTCTATTTCCTATCCCTATATAATTTTTGTATTGTTTGAACATATTCGCCGTCTAAATTATTAGTTATTAAAGTTGGCAAAACTCTAACACCTTTTTTGCCATTTTTCACGCATTCAACAAGCACTGTGTTTGCATTTTTATGCTCTGTTGGTTGCACAAAAAACATTTTTTTGGGCTCTAATTTATTATAAGTCAATTCGCTAATTAATTCACAAACTCTTTCTGCTGGATAAACTATAAAAAATTTGCCACCATATTTTAATAATTTTGAAGAACAATTAATAAGTTCACCTAATGGCAAACAATTTTCATATTTGCAAATTGCAATTTCCTCATTATTATTTTTCATAAATATATCTTTTTTAAAATAAGGAGGATTGCAAAATACAACATCAACAGCTTCAATGCCATATTTTTTATAATTTTGTATTGCATCATTTATAACTTCAATATTGTTTTGCATATTGTTGTGATTAATATTAATTTTTGCTAAATCACAATATTTTTGTTGAATTTCAAAAGCATAAATTTTATTAGGTTTGTTCTTGTAGTTTACTAAAATTGAAATAACTCCTCCACCAGCACCAATTTCCAAACAAATATCTGTTTTTTTAGTTTTAACAAAATTGGCAAGCAAAACACTATCACTGGTAAAATTATAACCATCAACATATTGATAAATTTCTAAACCGTCCAAATTCAAATCATCAAGCCTAAGTTCCATATCACTCCTTGTTAATTTTTTTGATTTGTTCCAAAGGAAATTCTTGAATTTCAAAATTGTCATCATTAAACACAAATTTTACTTGCACCATTTTTTTAAGTAGATTATTATAAACAACTTGACCTTTGCCTTTTGGGGTTTCAACAACTGTTCCAACCTTTGGCATTATTTTCAAAAGTTCATTATAACTATCATTTTCATAAGACAAACAACACATAAGCCTTCCACAAAGTCCACTAATTTTTGAAGGATTCAAACTAAGCCCCTGATTTTTTGCCATTTTAATAGTTGAATGTTCAAAATCTTTTAAAAACCTGTTGCAACATATTTGCATACCACAAGGACCAAGTCCTCCAATTAATTGTGTTTCAATTCTTGAACCAATTTGCTTTAACTCTATTCTAATTTTAAACATATTGGCAAGTTCTTTAACAAGTTCCCTAAAATCAACCCTGTTTTCTGAAGTAAAATTAATAACAACTTTTGTCCTGTCCAAATTCAACTCTGAATTTGTTATCTTCATATCAAGTTGCAATCTTTCAACCACCTGCTGTGTTTTTAACTTAATCTCTTTTTCTCTTTCAATATTTTCCTTTTTCATTTGCTTGTCTTTTTCTGTTGCAATTCTTATAACATTTTTTAATTGGTCAGCATATTCATAGTTTTCAACCAATTCAATTTCGGAACAAACATATCCAAGTTCATTGCCTCTAACAGTATCAACAACAACAATATCTCCAATTTTTAAATTTAAATTATTGGGCGAAAATGAATAAACTTTTCCACCTTCAACATAACTTATATCCACTTTTGCTATCTGCATAAAAATTTTACCTCCAAAATTTTAACCAATAAAGTTTCCCAAATTAATGTCAACGAAACATTAGAATATTGTTTTTCATTTGACTTGTCAATTAATTTTAAAATTTCAACCAACGCCTTTATAGAAAACTCACCTTTAATTCCCATAAATTCACTTAAAAAATTTTCATTCTCAACAAGTGTAACTTGGTTAGTACAAATCATCAATATATCCCTGTAAAATGATGATAAATTCTCTAATATGCAAGAAAACATATTCTTATCCATTTTATTTGGCACATATTTTAACACATCAGCACTCGATTTTAAATTAATAACAATGTCTTTTGCCAAATTATAACAATAGCCGTAATTTTCATCATCTAAAATGTTGATTGTTTTTCCCAAATATCCTTTGCCTTTCATCAAAGCTAAATCATAATTCACATTGTTTTTGTAATTATCAATAATGCTTGACATAATTTCTTTACTAAAAGGCTTAATTTCTATCTTAATTAACCTTGACTTAATGGTTGGCAACACCTTGTCAAAACTTGTTGTTGATATAAAGAAAAACACATTCTTTGGTGGCTCTTCCAAAGTTTTTAATAACTTGTTTTGTGCTTCTTCGCTGGAATTATCTATGTTGTTAATAATAATAATTTTACAGTTTGCAATCATAGGCTTTTTTGTGGCTTCAATAACAATATCTTTGGCATCATTAACAGAAAATAATTTCTCTTTGGGATATTGCAAAATATCAGGGTGCGTGTCCTCCATAACTTTCAAACAGTCTGCACACTGCATACACCCATTATTTTTGCACATAAAACCCATTGCAAGACTTTTTAAATAATAATAATTTGTTTTTTCATCTGGACTTCTAAATAAATAACCACTAGAAATTAAATTGTTATTTTTATCTTGCAATAATTTTTGTATAGATTTGTCATTTAAAAAATATTTATAAAATTCCATATAAGATATAATAACACATACTTTATTTTTTTACAAAGTTGTTTTACAAAAAAATAAACAATTCAACCAACTAAAAAATGTTGACATATATCAATTATGTCGTGTATAATTAGTTGTTTTTATTAAAAAACACAATTTTTAAAAAATCACTATCCCAAAAACCCAACAATAACTAATGCTTCAACCAATAGAGCAACAACTAACCCTCAACCATTTTTGTGAAAACACACACTAACCTTCAACCATTTGCCCCACACTAATGCATCACATTTGATAAACACTTCGTTGATAATTTCAAACTAACCCAAGTTTTCACATAAAAACAACTCAAAATTCAATACAAATCGCATATGCTAACGTGGCACAGTCGGTAGTGCACCGCCTTGGTAAGGAAATTTTAGCGCCTAAAAAAGACTAAATAAAAAACTAAATATACTCCAAAATTATGGAACCAATTTAATATGCTAACGTGGCGCAGTAGGTAGCGCATTACATTGGTAATGTAAAGGTCGGCAGTTCGAATCTGCTCGTTAGCTCCAAGCACATAAAACCCTTTAAAATAAAGGCATTTAGCCACTTTAAAGGGTTTTATTTTTGTCAAAATTCTAATATGTTTTATAGAGCCATTTCTATTTTTAGACTAGCGATAACCATAGATGTTTTTTAGTTACTTTTTGTTAAATATCAAAAGACTAAAATTTACTATGTTATTCTATTTAATTCTATCTATTTGGGGTCAAATGGTCCTACTATATTTTTATAAAAAAA
>CASFHZ010000031.1 GCA_949294585.1 uncultured Christensenella sp.
AAATCACATACTTTCTTTTAATGCAATGCTATTGCAAAACTCTAATATGTCATTTAGATATTTCAAACCATCTGTTTCATTAAAAAATTCGTGCCTTGCACCATTATACAGTTTAATTTCAACATTTTTCATATGTGCTTTTTTGTAAAAGTTATAAAGTTTAACAACACTTTTGCCCATATTCCCAACAGGGTCATCACTACCTGAAACAATTAACATTTTTAAATCTTTATTTAAATTTTTCCAATATTGCTTTTTATACAATGTATCTAACAATGCAAAAAAACTATCATAAAAATTATAGGAACAAACAAACGAACAAAACACATCATTTTTATATTTTTCGTTAGATGTTTTATTTCCACTAAGAAAACAGCCATCTTCAAATTTTTTATCATACAAATCAAAAGTGAGTTTTTTAATAAATTTTGCAGGTTTTGTTTTTCTGTTTAAAATAATATTAATTTTTGAAACAAATTTGCCAATTTTTACTAAAATTTTATTATTTTTTGAACTTCCACCCAAAATTACTCCATCAATTAAATATGAATATTTTTCAAGAAATTTTTGTGTTAAAAATGAGCCGTAACTAAATCCAAAAATAATATATGGCAAATTTTGATATTTCTTTTTTGTTAAACACAAAAGTTGATACATATCAAAAACTGTGTCATTAGCCATATCACCATCACAAAAACCAAGTGTATATTTATCTGTGTAACCGTGTCCTCTGTGGTCATCTGCAACAACAACATAACCGTTTTTGTTAAAATATTCTGCAATAAATGAATACCTTTTTGCATATTCAACCATCCCGTGCGAAATTTGTATCACACCTTTTATTGCTCCATTAATATCGTTCCATTCATAATAAACTATTTTTTTGCCTTTTGAAATAAAATATTTAGTGTCCATTAAAAACCTCTTTTGTATATGATAAATATAACATAAATTTTTTGATGAGTAAAAAAAATTCACAACTTTTTGTTGTGAATTTAATAATATTCCTACATTTTATATCTCTTTCTTCCAAAGTCCGTGCAAATTGCAATATGCATAAACACAAATAGGTTCATCATCTTCAAAAACAAACTTTGCAACAGGTTTATCTTGTGCGTGCAAAATTTTGCGTTGTCCACCATTTTTTGTTTGAACATAAATCCATTCAATAAAGTGTTTGTCTTCCATTGGGTGCAAAACACTTCCAACACTAACTGTTAACACCTTGCCATCATATTCACAAACTGGTATATGTTTTTCTCCTGATGCTTCAACCTCTCCTGCAACAATTTTTCTCATATTTTGTCCACAACAAGTTATGTGTTTGTTTTCATTTTCCAAAACTCCAACAACTAAACCACAAATATCGCATTTATAAAAAGATTGTTCTCTCATATTTTTTCCCTCCAACAAATTGTACAAAAATAATAAAAAAAATGCAATTGTTTGCAATGCTTTAATTTTTTAAATTTAATAAAAAAACAATGACATTTTGCCATTGCTTTTTATCGCCATTATTTAATTTAATAATATTTACGCTTATTCGCCTGTTTTATCTTGTTCAATACTCAAAACAATTTGGAATGTTCCGGTTGATGCCAAAGTTGCGTCTTGAAGTGCAACATAAAATATGTAATTTTGTGATCCTTCTGCTTCTATTGTACTTTGTGTTGCATTAACAACAGTTATATTTGTTGCTGCTGAGCCAACACCACCACCTTGACTTGCTTCAACACCTTTTGCCTCAATTGTTGGAGTAACAACAATTGCTTTATCTTGGTTTCTTGACACAACTTTAACTGTAACTCTGTACAATGTGCTTGTGTTAAAATCAAATGCTGGCAAATAATCAGTCTTTCCACTTGCATTTTCAGCTTCTGGTTGATTGCCATTGTTAAATACCCCTGGAACTCCTGACACACTTGTCCAAGCGTCATCTGATGAAACAGCATTAACTGCTTCTGCGTTTGCATAACCATCAGTTGAGCCTGTGTAATAATCAACTGCTGTTGTTATTGTTACATAAACATCTTTAACTTCGTATGTAACTGAACCATTTAGGTTATAGTCAACTTTTGATGCTGCATAAACACCAAATGCCATCAATGCTACTGCTAGACATAATGAAGCAACGGTAGCAAATAATTTGAATTTTCTCTTCATTTCTTATCTCCTTATTATAATTTATATATAGATGTCAATAAATAAAATGGCGAATTAATTATTGGCATTTATACCATTTTTTTGTTAATAAAAAGTTCCAACTAGAAAATCTAAAAATAGAAAAAGGGAGATTATTAGTTTTTATTGACCTGCCGTTATGTCAATTGAACTTTTTATTAACAAAGAGGCTGTTTTACCTCTGATATTGATAGCAATTTGCTATCAAATCACTATAAATATAACAAACTGCTATTATTATGTCAAGAAAACTATGGAAATTTTTTGTAAAAGATTAATTGAATTAAGAAAAATATTTGGTTACACTCAAAGAGATATGGCAAATAAGCTATCTCTTAGTCAACCATCGTATATCAGATACGAACTAGGCACAAGTGAACCAACACTACAAAATTTAGTAAAAATTGCAAATATTTTTGATGTCAGTTTAGATTATTTGCTTGGCAGAGTAGATTTGTGAATAAAAAAATTAAATTGTAAAAAAATTTACAAATAAAAAAACACCTTCACTAAATGAAGTGCACTTCACTTAAAGATGTTTTTTATTATATAATATGTTCCTTATAATACTATAAAATAACACTTTTATAACTTATTTAATCTTTAAAATTAATTCTTTGTTGTTTGCAACATATAAATCTTTTTTGTTTTATCGGTTACCCTAATTTTGTTTGAAATTTCAACTCCTGCAATTATATAAACTTCATTATCACTTGCAAGAACAGGCAAATTGCTTCTTAATCTTTGAGGATATTTTTGGTCAATTAAATAACTTTTTAGTTTTTTTGTTCCTCCACCGAATTTTTCAAAAACATCACCGTTTTCTCTAAATCTCCAAGTTGCATTTTTGGGAATTTTATCTGCATCATAGAACAATTGACCATCTTGACTTATTTTATCAACTTTTTTTATTGTTATTTTTCCAAAATTTGGAACATTTATTGTGCCAAGTTTATGTTTTTCGCTAAATTTAACTTCTTCTTTTTGTTTGTTTGTTAAAGTAACATAATCATATTCTTTATGAACACTAACCTTTAATGGCAAGTCAACTCTTTTTCCGTTCTCTGCTTTTGCAACATCTTTCACAAGTTCAATGTGTTTGCTTTCAATATCTTTGCTTACTCCAATCATATGCAGTGCCTTATACACCATTCTTGAAACTATTGGATTTGGATATACAAAATATGAAAGCGGAATTTTTACTTCTTTATCATTAACAATAAATGCATCTGTTGGAACTTGACTGTTTATGTATTCATCATCTTGGCTTGCAAGGTTAGAAAAGTTAATTATTGCATTAATTGCGTTTGGCCATCTTTTTAATATCACTGGCAAAACTTCATTTCTTATGTAATTGCGTGAAAATTCACTCTCTTGATTTGTTTCATCTTCAACAATTGGTATATCATTTTCACAAATATATTGCCAAATTGCCTTTTCGTTTGTTTCAAGCATTGGTCTAATATAAACACCATCTCTAACTAATGACATTCCTTTAAGTCCAGTTATGCCACTTCCACGAAGCAAATGCATTAAAACAGTTTCAGCTTGGTCGCTTAAATGATGAGCAAGTGCAATTTTATCAACAATATTCTTGTTTAGCATTGTTTCAAAAACTCCAAACCTACCCTCCCTTGCAGCACTTTCAAGTGAAATAGATTTTTCTTTTGATATTGCATATGAATCTATCCTAAACTTATATGCTCTTATTCTATTTTTTCTGCAATAGTCCATAACAAACAAAGCATCACTTGCACCATTTTCCCTAATGCCGTGGTCAATTGTTATTGCAACAACTTCAAAATCTAATTCCCTGGACAAATTGTTTAAATAGTGAAGAAGTGCCATAGAGTCCTTTCCTCCACTAACTCCAACGCCAATAACTTCGCCTTCTTTTATTAAATTGTTTTCAATTATCAATCTTTTTATGTTTTCCATAACTAACATTTCCTTACATCTAATTATAACTAATATTATATGTTTAATCAATAGAGGTTTTAACATAAATTATAAAAATATGCAAAAAATTTAGTGTTTTTTGTCAAAAATATCCAAAAAAATCAACTTTTTTGTTAAAAATATAAAAAACAACGCAATATTTGCGTTGTTCATTGTGTAAGCATATGAAACAGACTGCCGAAAAACAAGAGAGGCGAGGCTCGTAAAATGCTCAAAAGCAGGAGTTTAGTGACCTAAATGACTGTTTTTGGGCGTTTTACAGTAAACAAAGCAAGAAAAAATTTTCTAAATTTTTTCGGTCACGCCGTTTTTCGACAGTCTGAACAACGCAATATTTGCGTTGTTTTTTGATAATTGATGTACAACACTCTAGGTTAGTAGGATGTGTGTGCTGGCGAGCAACGCTCGCAAAATATGGACATATTTAATAAAATTTGCTCGGCAAATTTTATCAGCACACATATTTTCTCTTTAAGTTAAAAATTAACACATTAACTTAAAAAAGATATTAATTTTCTTCTTTTGTTAAAGCTTCTCTTGTTCTGTCAGTTTTGTACAAAGTGTACATAACTCCACAAACAGCAACACAGATAATGAAAGTTATACTTAAAAGAACAATCGACCAAACTCTCATTGAAGTTGCACCATTGGCTATAATGCTGTTTATACAAAGAATTAAAACAACCAAACAAGCAATTGCACTTATTGCAACCAATGCCATAAGTATAATATCCCAAGTTGATTTTTTCATTTCCATAGCTTATATCTCCTTTTTATTCACGCTATTATTTTGCACAACTTTAAAAATTTTATTATAATTTTTTAAAATTAATGTTAATTTTGATTATTTTCGTTATTTTCGTTGTTGACGATGTTTTCTTCAATTACACTTTCAATTGATTTTTCTTCATCATCTTCGTGTTCGCTTGTTGCTATGCAAACAACCTTTGAACCCTCTTTTAACCTCATAATCTTAACACCTTGTGTGTTTCTTCCAAGCAAACTAATATCTTTAACAGGAGTTCTTATAATAACGCCATTATCAGAAATAATCATCAAATCTTCATCAAGAGTTACTTGTTTTAAACCAACCAGTTTTCCTGTTTTGTCTGTAAATGAACCTGCTTTAACACCTTTTGAGCCACGAGAAGTAAGTCTGAAATCATCAACTTTGTTTCGTTTTCCATAACCATTTTCGGAAATTGTTACAATTTGAGCATCTTTGTCATCTTTTTTAATTATTGTCATTGCAACAACTTTTTCATTTGGTGATAGATTAATAGATTTAACACCTTGTGCAGTTCTTCCCATTGACCTAACTTTTTCTTCACTAAATCTTGCACACTTTCCATCAGATGAAGCAATTAAAACTTCATCTTCACCACTTGAAATCATTACATCAATAAGTTCATCATCTTCGCTTAATGTTATTGCAATTTTTCCATTTTTTCGTATGTTAGCAAATTCAATTAATTTTGTTTTCTTAATTAACCCATTTTTTGTTGCCATAACCAAGTTTCCAACCGTGTTTTCACAAAATGGAATAATTGTATTAACTTTTTCACCAGCAGAAAGAGGCAACAAGTTAATCATTGCTCTGCCTTTTGCTTGTCTTTGCGATTCTGGAATTTCATAGGTTTTTATTGTGTAAACCTTTCCAAAATTAGTAAAGAATAACAAATCATCGTGCGTGTTTGCAATGAATATGTTTTCAACAAAATCTTCTTCTTTTGTTTTGTGTGCACTTATGCCAACTCCACCTCTTTTTTGTGATTTATATTCATTAATACTCATTCTTTTAATGTATCCACAATGAGTTTTTGAAACAACAACATCTTCTTTTTCAATTAAATCAGCAATATTAATATCGCCCAAATCGTGACTTATTTGTGTTTTTCTTTCATCACCAAACTGACTTTTAAGCTTTTCCAAATCGTTTTTAATAATTCCTAAAACTTTTTGTTCAGAATTTAAAATACTGTTCAACTCATTTATTAAATTTTAAAGGTCCTTGTATTCTGCATTTAGTTTTTCAACTTCCAAACCTGTTAATTTTGAAAGTTGCATATCTAGTATTGCTTTTGCTTGAATGTCATCAAGTTCAAAATTTTGAGTTAATTTTATTCTTGCATCTTCTTTGTCATCTGCTTCTTTTATTATTTTAATAACTTCATCAATGTTAGCAAGAGCAATAACAAGACCTCTAACTATGTGCATTCTTTCTTCTGCTTTCTTTAAATCAAATCTTGTTCTTCTAACAATAACATCTTTTTGGTGTTCTAGATAATAGTAGAGCATTTCTTTTAGGTTTAACACCTTTGGTTCGTTGTTTACAAGGGCAAGCATTATTATTCCCTCGCTTTGTTGCAACATAGTTTTTTTGTAAAGAGTGTTTAAAACCACTTGTGCATTTGCATCTTTTTTGATGTCAACAACAACTCTTAACCCCTCTCTGTCTGATTCCTCTTTTATGTCAGAAATGCCTTCTAGTTTTTTGTTTTTAACCAAATCTGCCATTTGCATAATAAACCTTGCTTTGTTAACTCCGTATGGCAATTCTGTTATAACAATTTTAAATCTTCCACTTGCAGTTTCTTCTATCTCTGCTTTACCTCTAACAACAATGCCACCTCTACCTGTTTTATAAGCAAGTTTAACTGCATTTCTTCCCATAATAATTCCACCTGTTGGAAAATCGGGAGCAGGTATATATTCCATCAATTCATCAATGTCAATATCTGGATTGTCAATTAAAGCCTCAACACCATTAATAACTTCTGTTAGGTTGTGTGGTGGAATGTTTGTTGCCATACCAACGGCAATTCCATCTGCACCATTAACCAGCAAATTAGGAAATCTTGCAGGCAAAACTCTTGGTTGCATTAAAGTATCATCAAAGTTTGGATAAAAATCCACTGTTTCTTTGTCAATATCTTCAAGCATATATGCAGCAATTTTGCTTAATCTTGCCTCTGTGTAACGCATAGCAGCAGGACTATCACCATCAACAGAACCAAAATTTCCGTGTCCATCAATTAAAGGATATCTAATAGAGAAATCTTGTGCAAGTCTAACCAAAGCATCATAAACAGAACTATCTCCGTGTGGGTGATATTTACCCATAACTTCACCGACAATTCTTGCACATTTTTTGTATGGTTTGTCATTAAAGTTATTCAGTTCACCCATACTATACAAAATTCTTCTGTGAACAGGTTTAAGTCCATCTCTAACATCTGGGATCGCTCTTGAAACATTAACAGCCATCGCATAAGATATAAATGATTTTTTTAATTCATCAGTCGCTTCAACTTGTTTAATTTTTGTATTTTTAAAAAGTTCGTGCAACTCTTTTTTGTTTTCTTCCATTTCTTCACCTTTTATAATATTTTAACTTTGTTAGGACAATTAATTATATAACGACTAAACATCGAGTTCTTCAACTAATGTTGCATTTTCTTCAATAAATTTCTTTCTTAAAGAAACATCTTCGCCCATTAATTGATTAAATATAGCATCTGCTTCAACAGCATCTTTCATTGTTATTTGTATCAAAACTCTGTTTTCTGGATTCATTGTTGTTTCCCAAAGTTGTTCAGGGTTCATTTCACCCAAACCTTTGTATCTTTGAATTGTAACACCTTTTCTTCCAAATTCAGTGAGGTTTGCTTCAAGTTCTTCATCAGAATAAAAATATAGTTCTTCCCTTCCTCTATTTAATTTGTATAGTGGAGGTTGTGCAGAATACACGTGACCTTTTTCAATTAGTGGTCGCATAAATCTAAAGAAGAATGTAAGCAACAAAATTCTAATGTGCGAGCCATCAACATCGGCATCGGTCATACAAATTATCTTGTTATATCTTAATTTGCTTTCATCAAAGTCATCGTGTATTCCTGCACCAAATGCAGTTATCATACTTTTAATTTCATTGTTTTCAAGAATGTGGTTAAGTCTTGCTTTTTCAACATTTAATATTTTACCACGAAGAGGCAATATTGCTTGAAATCTTCTATCTCTGCCTTGTTTTGCACTGCCACCTGCACTATCTCCCTCAACGAGATAAATTTCACAATGAGTTGGGTCTTTTTCTGTGCAGTCTGCCAATTTACCCGGCAATGTTGTGCTTTCAAGAACACCTTTTCTTCTTGTTAAGTCCCTTGCATTTCTTGCTGCTTCTCTTGCCCTTTGAGCAGTTACAGATTTTAACACAAGTTCTCTTGCTTGAGATGGGTTTTCTTCTAGGTATTCACCAAAGCCATCAATCATAGCCTTTTCAACAGCAGTTCTCATTTCGCTGTTTCCAAGTTTTGTTTTTGTTTGACCTTCAAATTGAGGATTCATAAGTTTAACACTTATAACTGCTGTTATTCCCTCTCTGCAATCTTCACCAGAAAGTTTTTCATTTGGTTTTAGTATGTTATTTTTTTGACCATAGTCGTTTATAACTTTTGTTAAAGCATTTTTAAAACCAGTAAGGTGAGTTCCACCTTCTTCTGTGTTAATGTTGTTTGCATAAGAATGTATTATTTCATTGTAACCATCATTATATTGAAAACTTATTTCAACTTCATTTGTATCTGTAAATTTATTGAAATAAATTGGGTGAGGAAAAAGCGGTGTTTTGTTTTTGTTTAAATATTCAACAAATTCAATAATTCCACCTTTAAATTCAAAAACATCTTTTTTCTCTTTGCCTGTTCTTTTGTCTTCCAACGAAATAACAATACCTTTGTTTAAAAACGCAATTTCACGAAATCTGTTTTTTATTGTTTCATAATTAAAGTCAACTGTTTC
The DNA here is from genome assembly GCA_949294585.1 of uncultured Christensenella sp. Lineage (GTDB taxonomy): Bacteria > Bacillota > Clostridia > Christensenellales > UBA1242 > UBA5893. Next base: position 8,938 of record CASFHZ010000031.1, read on the forward strand.
AAAAATTGTGTCATCAGGCAAGAATGTTACTGTTGTTCCTCTTAAATCTGATTTTTCAAGTTTTTTTAGTGGAGCATCTGCAACCCCTCTTGAAAATTGCACAAAATAATGATATCCATTTTGATATACATCAACTTTTAACCATTTACTTAAAGCATTAACGCAACTCACACCAACACCGTGAAGTCCGCCAGAAATTTTGTAACCATTTCCACCAAACTTTCCACCTGCGTGCAATTTTGTTAAAACAACTTCAACTGCACTTCTGCC
>CASFHZ010000032.1 GCA_949294585.1 uncultured Christensenella sp.
AAAAATATAAAAATGATATGTTTTGTTCGTTTGTTTGTTCCTATAATTTTTATGATAGTTTTTTTGCAATGTTAGATACATTGTATAAAAAGCAATATTGGAAAAATTTAAACAAAGATTTAAAAATGTTAATTGTTTCAGGCAGTGATGACCCTGTTGGGGATATGGGCAAAGGTGTTGTTAAACTTTATAACTTTTACAAAAAAGCACATATGAAAAATGTTGAAATTAAACTGTATAATGGGGCAAGGCACGAATTTTTTAATGAAACAGATGGTTTGAAATATCTAAATGACATATTAGAGTTTTGCAATAGCATTGCATTAAAAGAAAGTATGTGATTTTTTAAATTAAATTTTAGTTTTTAATATATAAACAACTGTTAAAATGTTTTGCTATGTTATTATAAATAATTGACAAAAGAAGTTTTTTTGATATAATATTGTTTGTTATGTAAGGAGAAAAATTGTGTTAGATAAAAAGTATAAATTTGCCGAAAGCGAAAAAAAATGGCAAGATTATTGGCAAGAAAATGATATTTATAAATATGAAGAGAATTCTGATAAAAAAACTTATTCCATAGACACTCCACCTCCAACTGTTAATGGAAAAATACATATGGGACACTTGTCATCATATATGCACATCGAAACAGTTGCAAGACACCACAGAATGAAAGGTGAGAATGTTTATTTTCCACTTGGTTTTGATGATAATGGGCTTCCAACAGAAAGATATGTTGAGAAAAAGTTTAACAAAAAAGCACACGAAATGCCAAGAGAAGATTTTATTGACTTATGTTTGCAAACCACAAAAGAATTGGAAAAAGAATTTCACGCATTATACAAAAGTGCAGGTTTTTCTTGTAATCTTAACAATAACTATTCTTCAATTTCAAAGCGTTCTCAACAAATTTCTCAAAAGTCATTTATTGAATTGTATAAAAAAGGTTTAATTTATCACGCAGAGGCTCCAGCACTTTGGTGCACAGAATGCAGAACTGCTGTTGCTCAGAGTGAACTTGAAAATCAAGATATTGAAAGCACTTTTAACTATATTAAATTTTATATAGAAGGCACAGATGATTATGTTGTTGTTGCAACAACAAGACCAGAAATGTTGCCTGCTTGTGATTGTGTGTTTATTAATCCAAAAGATGAAAAAAATGCTCATTTACTAGGCAAAAATGTTGTTGTTCCATACTTTAACTTTACTGTTCCAGTTCTAAGCGATGAACTTGTTGATATGGAAAAGGGAAGCGGTATTGTTATGTGCTGTACTTTTGGTGACACAGTTGACAAGGAATGGCAAAGAAAACACAATTTGCCAATTAAAGAGGCATTTAACAATGCTGGAAGAATGACTGCTCTTGCAGGTGAATTTGAAGGTATGAAAATTAAAGATGCAAGACAGGCAATTATTGAAAAGTTAAAAGAAACAAATTTACTTATTAAACAAGAAGAATTAACACACGCCGTTTCAACTCACGAAAGATGTGGAACACCAATTGAAATAATTGTAAAAAAACAATGGTTTATTGATGTTTTATCGCATAAGCAAGAAATTTACGATGCTGGACTTAAACTTAATTGGCGCCCAGAAACAATGCGTGCAAGATTTTTGAATTGGGTAGAAAACTTGCAATGGAATTGGTGTATTTCTCGTCAAAGATACTATGGTGTTCCTTTCCCAGTTTGGTATTGTAAAAAATGTGGCAAAGTTCATATTGCAGATGAAAGTGAATTGCCAGTTAACCCATTAAGCACTTCTCCAAAATGTGCTTGCGAATGCGGTTCAACAGAGTTTGAACCAGAAAGAGATGTTATGGACACTTGGGCAACAAGCAGTTTAACTCCACAAATTTGTTGTGACTTAACGACTCACAAAGGCTTAGATGACAGTATGACACCTATGAACCTTAGACCAAATGCACACGACAACATTAGAGTTTGGGATTTCTATACAGTTGTTAAAAGTTTGTACCATTTTAACAAGTTGCCTTGGACAGATGTTATGATATCTGGCTATGTAACAAGTGCAGATGGCAGTAAGTTGTCAAAAAAGAGTGGAAATAATAAAAATTCTCCACAAGACATCATTGCAACATATTCTGCAGATGTCACAAGATATTGGGCAAATAATTTATCACTTGGAAAAGACACTTGCTTTACATTAGATTCTTTTGATGCAGGTAAAAAACTAACAAATAAAATTTGGAATGCATCTAAATTTGTTTTGTCATTCTTGTATGATTACACTTCAGAAAAAGTTGAACTTTTGCCAATGGATAAGTGGATATTAGACAAGTATAAAAAAGTTTATAAGTCATTTATAAAAAATTTGGACAGATATGACATATCATTAGCATTAAATGAAGTTGAAAGATTTTTCTGGGATTTTTGTGATGACTATATTGAACTTGTTAAAAGAAGACTTTATAATCCAGACATATATGGCGAACAGGCAAAACAATCTGCACAATATGCTTGTTATTATGTGCTTAATGGTTTGCTTAAAATGTTTGCAGTGTTTATGCCACATATAACAGAAGAAATTTATATGGACTATTATGCAGAAAAAGAACATTCAAAATCTATACACCTAACAGGTTATTTAGATTTGGGCGAAGATTTTGATGAAGATTTTGTTAAATGTGGAGAAGAGGTTATGAATATTGTTTCCGGTATTAGACAATTTAAATCAGAAAACAAAATTTCATTAAAAACATTTATTAAAGATTTAACAATAACATCAAAACACAGTGATTTTATTAAACAATGTGAAGTTGATATAAAAGCAGTTGGTTCAATAAAAGAATTAACAGTAAAAAATGGAGAGTTTAATCTTGAATTTGGCGAAATTTTGCCAGATGAGCAAAATTAAAAAATGAAAAAGGTATATAAAAATATACCTTTTTTTATATTATTAAAAACTGTCTGAACTAAAAAATTGCAAATTTTTCTTGCATTGTTTACTGTAAATTACTAAAAATCAGTCATTTAGTTAAAGAAAAAGTGAAAAATAAAAAAGGTATATAAAAATATACCTTTTTTTGTTATTAAAATTCCATTTCGTTTGCATTCTTTATTGTTGCATTATATCTTTTTTCTAAAGATTTTTTAAATTCTTCTTTGTAACCTGGACAAACTTTACAGAAAAATGCTTGCATTAAATCTTCAACACTTTTTAAAGATTTTTGTTTAATTGCTCCAGCACGGTCGTAATTTATATTTGCACTGTTGTAAATGGTTATTGTTCTAACATTTGAACCGTATGGATTAGCCCAAAGTGATTTGTGTGCATTTAATGTTTTAATCATTTCATCTAAGTGTCCAAGTTCTTTGTATGTGCTTGCGTCTGCTATCATTTGAACTTGAATACAATCATCTTTAAATTTTATATTTGTTACTTTATTATCACACTTTTCTAAGAATTTTATTAACTTATCTTCATTTTTTTCAATAATTTTAATGTAGTTTGACATAATACCTCCATAATCACCTTTATTATAAGATATAAGTTGCATTTTGTCAATAGTGAATAGGATATATTATTTTCTAAACTTACAAATTCCAAACATTGAGCAGGTTTTGTTTATTATTTGTGTTAATGCAATAATATTATCTGTTAATTTATTTATTATTTCAATGTCATAAAAATCTTTTAAATTTTCAATGTCAACAATGCTTTTTAAACAATTTGCAATTATGTTTGTTAAACAGTCGCAATAGTTAGTTTTTATGTTTGAAGCATTTGTCTTTTTGTTGCACAGTTCTTCAATGCTTGATTTATAGTTGTTAAACAAATTTTGTAAACTTTTTGCTTCTTTAATTCTGTTTGTGTTTAAAGTTTTTATGTTTAAAAGGCAATTTATATATTTTTCTACACTACTTGCATACAAGATTAAATTATCGCAAATTTGCAATTGTTTGGTTTTGTCTGTGTTTATCTTTACAAACCTAATGTCATTTTTTATTGATTTTGCATATTCTTTTGCCATTAATTCATAGCTTTCGGGTGAAAGTAATTCATCATTATACATAAATTCTAATATCCTTTTTTTATATTTATATAATATTTTAAACTAAAATATTCAAAATAATTTTAAAATATGTCATTTAAAACTAACATTTTTTACAAAAATCGACAATAATATTATTTCGATATCAAATTAGTTTGTTAATAGTGATTTTTCAACATTATTAATTCTTTTTACTTATGTTTTGATGTGATATGATAATAAAGGAAAAAATAAATTAAGAAATAAAGGAGAGTGTATTGTGGAAATTAACAGTAAGAGAAAAATTAAACTTTATATAGCAGATAATACAGATTTTAAAAATAAAGTTTTAACATATTTTGAAAACAAGGAGGACTATGAAGTAGTTGGCTATGCCGATGATGGACAAAAAGCATTTATTGACATATGTGCCTTAAAACCCGATGTTATTTTAATGGAATGTGTTTTGCCCAATTTAGATGGTTTTGTTATTATGGACAAATTAACAGAGAGAATGGGAATAAACAGACCAAAAATTATAATTGTGTCATCACTATCGCACGAGGGCTTTGTTTCTAAGGCAATGGCACAAGGTGCATCTTATTTTATTTGCAAACCAACAACAATGGATATTGTTGAACAAAGAATAAAAGATGTGTTTGGCTTTGCGGAAAAAAAGGAAGAGGAAAAAGTTAAACCAAAAAATAGGGCATTAGAAGAAAAGATTTCAAATATTTTTATCACCGTTGGAATACCTGCTCATATTAAAGGATATCAATTTTTAAGAGAGGCAATTAAAATGGCAATTGACCAACCTGAGATAATTAATTCAATAACAAAAAAATTGTATCCAGCAATTGCTGAAAAATTTGATACAAGTTCAAGCAAAGTGGAAAGGGCAATTAGACACGCCATTGAAGTTGCTTGGAACAGGGGAAAGATAGAAAACATAAATTCAATTTTTGGCTTAAAAGTTTACACATCAAATGATAAACCAACAAATGGTGAATTTATTGCACTTGTTGCAGATAAAATGATTATAGAGGGAGCATAAAAAATAACCTTTAAACATTTGTTTAAAGGTCTTTTTTTTCAATAAGTTTTTTATAAACTTTTTGCAATTGACTTTCATCTATTTGTAAATCTCTTAATATGCTGTATGCTGTTTCAATATTCATTTTAAAAAAGCAACTGTAGTCTGATAAAATGTTTTTAATTAATTTTTGTTTTTTTAATTCAAGTTCATTATCTTTGTATTTTAAAATTAATTTTTCATTTTTTTGTCTTAAAATTTTTAACATAATTCATATTCTCCAAAAAAATAATCTTCATTATTTTTTTCTTTGTGTATTCCCGGAATTTTAGGAGATTGTTCGTTTATGTAACCGTATTCCCCAGAGATAAATTTATTTGATAAATCTTCTTTGTTTATTTTTTCTAATTTATTATTAGATGAATAAATAAAATACTCATTATTTTTTGAATTCAGAACCAAACTTTTTTTGTTAACTGCTATAACTACTGTTGCAACAGCCAATTTATTTTGCACTTTTGCACTTTTAATATCTTTAATTATGCAAAAAGATACCTTATTTTTCAATTCGTGTTCATTGAATAATATTCGTTTTAATTCCAACATATATGCCAGTGAATCAACCTTTTCGAGATGTTTTTCGTTGACTTTTTCAAAAAGAATATTTAATTTTTCAGTTAGTTCTATTGGCTTAATATTATTTGCTATTTTTTTATATTCAATTAAATTTTTATTAAATGAATTTTCATTTATTTCATTGTTATTTTCTTGGCTTTTTATTAAATTATATATTTTTTCAATTGTTTCGTTGAATTTTAAATTTGTACCTGCGTTTTTATTGAGGCATTTAATTCCGTTTAGTTCAAAATTTAATTTGGCATTATACAAATCGCCATTTAGAATTGAAATTACAGAATCGGCAGAAACTAAAAAATTCCCACTTCTATATTGCAAATAACTGTGTCCTCCACCATATGAGATTTTGCCAGTTGAATGAGTTTTAAAATTGATACCCAATTCATTTAATAATTTCCCATAAATTAAATTAAATTCATAACAAACAACTTTATTATTCACAGCGTTAATTTGGCTGATGTTTTTTAAATCTTCGTGTTTTTTTGCGATTTCTCCTACTTGGTTTAAAACATAAAATTCTTCATCATAACTTAACAGTTTACACATTTTTATGTATATATAAATTGACTTTTGAAGTTTGGTTAATGTGTTTGGCATATCTTTTAATATCGCAGTTTTTAGTTGTTCATTTACAGATATTTTTTCAATGTTTTCATCTTCTGTTTTGTTTAATTTATTTAGTGCTTCTATATCTAAAAACAAACAATCTTTAATTATTTTATATTTTTTTTCAAAATTTTCTGGAACAATGTAGTTATCAAATAATTTAACTTTATCAAAAAAACTGATTGCACCATACATTAAACATTGTTTTGTGTGAAAGTCGTTATAGTTTAAACTGTATCTTAAATATGTTTCAAAAATTTTATCATCTAAACTAAATATGTTAAATACTTGTGCCATATCTATAACAAATGGTGAACCATCAATGTTTATTGTGTATTGTTTATTTTTATACTTGTCTTTAAATTGGTTAAAAGATGCAAGTTTTTGTAGTTCTATTAAATTATCATTTTCTATGTCATTTAATTTCAAAACATTTTCATCTTGTGCTTTTTTAACTGCATTTAAAAAATCAACTTTACAAAGACTTGTTTGAAGTATAATTTTTTTGTTATCGCTGGAAAGAAAAAAATAATTGATTTGTTCGTTTGGGTTACTAAATACATTTTTTATTTTTTTAAAAAGCACTGGGTTATTTAAACAGTCTTGCAAAAATTTTGTGCCGACAAAAATATTAGATTTGTTTGTCAATTGCAAATCTATGTGACTAGAATTATATTTAATAAAATCATCAAATGTGAAACACATATTTTCTTCACAAAAAGTTGGATTTTGTTTAAAAGAGCATATGTGAATATCATCATCTATTATTGTCATAATTTCTCCGAAGCAAATATACCATAAAAGCACCAAAAAGTCAATGTTTGGTCTTTTTAACAATTTTTCTTTGTTGCCAATTTTATTTTTTTGTACATATTAAAACGATTTCCGTTGCATAAAGTTTGCCACCATAATATCTTAAATAAAAATTGTAATTATCATTTATTTCATAAATTTGTTTTGGAATTTCAAATATATCAGTATTGTTGTGATAAACAGAAATTAAAAGTTTTGGAGATTGGTTTTTTATATGATTTTTACAACCTTCAATGGCATTTTTTTCGCCACCTTCAATATCCATTTTTATCATTGTTATTTCTTCTTTTATGTCATCATCAAGAGTTACCGATTGCAACTCAACACTTCCACTGTTTGAAGTTTTGTTTCCCGAAAAGTGTTGGTTTTGTTCAAGAAAACATTTTCCAGATTGGTTTGTTACTGCGTTGTTTTTGTAGATGATATTATCGTAATTTTTTAGATTGTTTTTTGAAGTTTGTAGAACCTCTTGTGTTATTTCATAGCAGTATATTTTTTTGTAACTGTCTTTTTTGTATGAATTTATGAAATCAATACAACTGTCACCAGTGTAACTTCCAACATCAACCAGCACTTCATTTTCGCATTGTGGCATAATGTTTAAATCAAAATAGTGTTTAAACACTTTTTCAGTTGCTTTGTCTAAATTTACAAAATCAAAATTATAGTAGTTGTTTAAAATGGCAAACAACAAAAATTTTGATTGAAAATCTTGTAGGTGAGTGTAGAGCCAAACAAAATCATTGTAATGTTCTTTAAAAACTTTTGCCTTTTGATAGAATATGTCAAAGTTATATGTTTTTAGGTCAAGTTCACCCCAATAGTTAAATTGTTTAAAAAATTTCTCAAAAGATTGTTGAGTGACTATTGGTATTTGAGAAAATTTATACACCATATTTTTATATAAAAAATCTATATCTTTTGTTTTAAATTCTTCAATTAGATTATAAAAATAATTATCAATGTAATTCATAAACACTCCTAACAAGATTAATGATATTCAAAACATAAAAAAAATGTCAAAAATCATCATAAATTAAGAGTTTTAATCTAATTAAATTAAAAAAATAAAAAACATTATAAAAAATTAATTATTAAAAATTAATAATAAACTTAATGATATTTTTTACTTTTCTTTATATTTAAATAGAGTAGAAGGTCGGTGACCTTTGCCAGTTAACATCTTATCAGTTTTTTCAACTTTGTTTGCAATAATTCTTCTAAAAGCAGGTGCTAATAATTTTTCTCCTAAAATTGTTTCATAAACATCTTGAAGTTCGCTTAAAGTAAAATATTTTGGCATCATATTAAAAACTATATCAGTATAATTAATTTTATTTCGTATTCTTTCAATTCCTGCCAAAATAACTTTTGGGTGGTCAAAGGCAATACTTTCATTTTTTATTATTGAAAAAGCATATTGATTTGTTGTTTTTTGTATCAAATTTTTTTAATGGAAAAATTAATTGTTTCATTGCTATTTTGCAAAGTGACATCTACTATGTTATTTTTTTCTTTAAACTCTGTTATGTCAAACCATAATGCATTTTTACTAAGTGTGTGTGTTAGTTTATTTTTGTCTAATAGTGCAACATACGATGTTGAAACAACTCGTGTTCTTGGGTCCCTGTTTATATCATCAAAAGTATATAGTTGTTCCAAATAAATGTCCGACAAGTTTGTTTCATTTTTTAAAACTCTTTTTGCACAGTCTTTTAGTGTTTCAGTTTTTGGATTTAAAAATCCTCTCGGCAAACACCATTATTTAAAATCAAAAGATTTGTATTGCTAAAAAACATAAAAAAATAAAACTGCACAAATTTGTTAAAAAATTTATGCAGTTTTTTTATTGGTGCTGATGAAGGGATTTGAACCCATACGCTTATTAGGCACTAGAACCTGAATCTAGCGTGTCTGCCAGTTTCACCACATCAGCATTCTTTGTTATTATAATGGTTTTAATAAAATTTTTCAACATTTTTAAAAAAATAAACAATTATGTGTGTTATATTTTTATTTTTTGAATAAATATGGTAATATAATTATTATGAAGAAAAAATTATTGTGTTTAATGATTTGTTTGTTTTCGTTTATTCTTTGTGGTTGCTCGGTGCCTCCTCAATATACTATTGCACAAAAAAGCGATGGCACAGTTTCACAAAGTGTGTATATTCCTTTTTCTGCCGAGGAACTTTCAAACCTAGGGTTATCTCTTGATGTTGTTGCAAGTTTATCTAATTATGTAAAATACACTTTTGATATGTATTTCACTAATATGTATAACAATTTTCTTGTTAGAGTGCAACAAGATGCAGGGCTTAGCGAAGAAGATAAACTATATATAATTAATGGTTGCCCAACTATTCAAGATATGCAAGGGGAAGGTCAACTTGCAGGCATTTCATACGATTTTGAATTTGCAACTGCACTTCACTATTATTATTTTAATATGGAAGGGTACTATTATAACGATTTGGTTGAAGAACTCAACAAAGATGACAGCATTGTTGAAGAGGGATTTTTTACTGATAAAAAAATAAGTTCGGGAAAATCTATTTTTGGAGTAAATATGCAATATGATTCTTCACAAACTTTTGCACAGTATGTTTCAAATCAATGCTATTCCATTTTAAAAGAGCAAACAACTCTTTCCGATGAGACAATTAATTCTGTTATACCAAAAACTTTTATATATAGATATGGAACGCCATCAAAAAAATTGCACTCCAATGCCGATTTGGTTAGATATGTAAATGGTGTGTACTACCACGAATGGAATATAACTTTAAATAATGCTGACAGAGAAATTACAACTTGGCAAATTATAGTAAACAATAATGTTTGGTATGCTCTTGCTCTAATTGGTGCAATTATTCTTGCATTTGTATTGATTATAATATCTTATATAAAAACAAAAAAAGAAAAAAAGTTATCACAAGATTCTAATGATATTATTATTATAGAAAGTTAAAATGAGATTTTATTTCATTTTTTTATCATTCTATGCTTATTAGTTTACTTTGTTTTTATTTATGTATATAATTTTTATATGGATTTTAAAAAGATAAATTTAAAATATAATTCTCCAAGTGTTGATGAAGCTATTGCAATTCTCAGCATAGAGTTGGAATGTTGTAAACTTGAAGGTGTTAAGGCATTAAAAGTTGTTCACGGATATGGTTCACACGGAAAGGGTGGTGCCATTTGTTTTGCTGTTAGAAATTTATGTTCAAGATTAAAAAAACAACATAAAATAAAAGATTTTTTGATTGGTAGTGAATGGGATTTGTCCAACGAAAATTGTATAAAAATTATAACATCTTTAAAAGACTGCTATAACGATGAGGACCTAAATCATTCAAACCCTGGAATTACAATTATAATAATTTAAAGTGTTTAAAAAATTACAGTATTTTTATTTTTTAATAGTGTTATTAATTGCTGGTTTTTAGCAAACTATAATGCTATTTTTTATGCAACAAATTTCATTTTTATATTAAATTGTGTTTAAATTAAAAATTGGTATTGAAATAAATTTTAAATATGATATACTAATTTTGTAAAAACAATTTTTAGTTGTGAAATTACTTACATTAAGGGAGCAGATTATGAATATTTGGACTGACATTGATAAAAATAGAATTAAACCAAACGATTTCATTGCTTGCATTGAAATTGAAAAGGGAAGCAAAAATAAGTATGAATTAGATAAAGAAACAGGACTAATTCTTTTGGACAGAGTTCTATACACAAGCACACACTATCCTATGAACTATGGTTTTATACCACACACTTTGTCTGGGGATAATGACCCACTTGATGTTTTTGTTTTGTGCAGTCAACCAATTGAAAAGATGAGTTTGGTAAGATGTTACCCTATTGGTGTTATTTATATGATTGACAGAGATGAAACAGATGAAAAAATTATTGCAATTCCATATGGTGACCCACAATATAACACATACAAAGATATAAGTGAATTGCCACCACATATTTTAGATGAACTAAAACACTTTTTGTCTGTTTACAAGCAATTGGAAAATAAAATTGTAAAAGTAACAGAAACAGCTGGTTGTGAAAAGGCAAAACAAACAATTCAAGAGAACATTAAAATGTTTGAAGACAAATTTGGCACAAAATAGAACAATACAAGGAATAAATTATGGAAATCAAAGGAAATTTGAAACATATTAAAATTGAATCTGTTGAAGAAAAAATTGATATGGGAAAACCAGAGTATAATATTTATGATGAAGCAATTAATAAAAAAATGCTTAAAAAATATTTAGACGAAAACAAATAGGAGAAAAAATGCTAAGAAGAGAGGACAATCCACAATTATTTAACGCAATAGCAACAGAATATGCAAAAACGGATATTAATTTTTTAATGAATTTAACATTTAATAAAGTATCGGAAATGACCGATGAACAACTTAATACAATAAAAACGCTAAATTTAACAAAATCAAAGCAAAATATTGTTAGTTTAAAAGGCATTGAACAATTAAAAAATTTGCAAAAACTACATATTGATGGTATGGATTCTAATGAATATACAAAATTAGTTAGAATTTCAAAGTTAAAATATTCGGAGTTAAAAAACGAGAAAGAATTATATCAAAATATAAAACAAATTCAATATTTGTATAATAAAAATCAAATTGAAGATTTAACTCCAATTTACAATTTGCCAAACTTAAAAGTACTAAGTTTAAAAAATCAAAGAAACATAAAATCTATTAATTTAGAAATGTTGCCAAAGTTAGAAACTATATCATTGCAATCTTGTTCAAATTTGCGAGAAGTTAATGGCATAGATAAATTGCAGTGTTGGAATAAAAGTTTATTAAAGATTATCAATTTTGATTTTTCTGGTTGTGTTAAACTCTCAAAGGTTAATGGTTTTGGTTCTTTACTAACTAAACTTTCTCAAAAGAAAGTTCAAAATGATTTAATATTTTTACCAACAACAACATTCTGTTTTTTAACAAATAAAAATAAAACAATTTTAAACAAATTGTGCAGTGATGATTTAAAAAATGTTGTAAAATGGTGTGAAATTTCTGGTTCAAATACAAGAATTAGAAATAATAGTGTTCAAATGGCTTTGGCAAAAAATAAAATTGATAACATAATAAAAACTATTTGTGATGAAGATGATTCACAAATTGAACAGATTTACAAAATTTACAAATGGGTTGTTAACAATGTTAGATATGACTATGAGAGAGTGGCTGTAGAGGCGAATATGTCTAACAAAGAAAGGCGTATGGGCAGACTAGACCAAAATTCAATAACTAATGTTATTCGTTCATCTTTGGTTGCTCTGTGGGACAGAAAGTCAACTTGTGCAGGATTAAGTAATTTATTAAATTTAATTTTGTCAGATGCTGGCATTGTGACAGGAATTGTTGAATGCAGTTTAAAAAAGGCAAATGATGACTTTATGAAAAATCACAATTGGGACTTAACTCTTGGCGATATAAGACATCAAATTTCATCTTTAAATATAAATGGCTCTATTTATTATCTTGACCCAACATTTGAAAAGCATAACAAAAAATTTAAAGCATTTTTAAAGAATAAAAGTGAAATTTCAAAAACTCATCAGTTAACTATGTATGATTATACAATAAAAGATGGACTTTCTTTGCAGTCTATTTTGGAGGAAAACAACTTGTTGATGAATCAAGATAGTCTTGTTGATGCATATAGCAGTTTAATGAAAAAAAATTCATATAATAAAGATGGTATGGAGTTGTAATAAAATTGAGTTCCAATAAAATACGAACCTTTTTGGGCTCGTTTTTTATTAAGCTTTTATATTTTTATACAATAAATTTTTTAAAAAATTCACATTTTTTTGTTGACAAACATATATTATTGTGCTATGCTTAGCAGGATTTTTTAAAAAAGGAGGATATAATATGTTAAACAAGGTTAATTCAAATCAATTATACATTGCAAAACTTTATAGTGTTATGGACATTAAAAAATTCAATTTTGATGTTATTGAAAGTATAAAGTTGGCAAAGGTTAAATCTTGCTATGTTTTGGTTGTTAAACAAGGACATAAATTTATTGTTATACCAAATAGTCAAATTCCTAACCAAATGGAAGTTGTTGATTTTAAGAAAGCAACTGAGCTTCATCAAATTGTTATTCAATCAGATGATTTCAAAAAATGCAAACCTTTGACATACTATGCACCATTTGCAACAAATAAAGTTGAAAGTGCTAAAAATTTAAGAGTTTACTCAGAATTTATCGCAGAAAACTTTATTGAAGGAAGAGATCACGAAGTAAGAAGAAAATTAAACAATGTTGTAAAGTATTGTCACAGAGATGATGTTAAAAACAATATTAACAATGAAAATGTTAACAACAACACATATGAAAACATTTTATAATAAAAAACAAGTTGAAAATTTTTCCACTTGTTTTTTTTATTGCCTAATTTTTGGAAATATACTATAATTATAGTATGAGTATATATGATGAAATAATTGCAAATTGTGATGAAAAATATGCAAATTTTTCTCATAAACTTATTCCAAATGTTGACAGAAACAAAATTATTGGAATAAGAATGCCAATGTTAAAAAAAATTGCAAAAAAGTATGCAAACACACAAGAAGGGGAAGTTTTTTTAAACTCTCTTCCTCACAAAAGTGTTGATGAAAATACAATTCACGGACTAATTATTGGATATTTAAAAAAAGATATTAATATAATTGTTGATTGTTTGGACAAGTTCTTGCCACACATAGACAATTGGGCAACTTGCGATGCTACTGTTGCCAATTTAAAGATTTTTAAATCAAATTTAACTTTTATTAAACCAATTATTATTAAATATATCGAAACAAAAAAAGATTATTATCAAAGATTTGGCATAGTTTGTATGCTGACATATTTTCTTGATGATAATTTCAAAGAAGAAGATTTATACTTTTTGGCACTTGTAAATAGTGACAACTACTATGTTAATATGGCTCTTGCTTGGTATTTTAGTGTTGCTATGGTTAAACAAAAAGATGTTTGTGTAAAGATATTAAAGCAACAAAAAATAAAAAATATTTGGGTGCATAACAAGGCAATACAAAAATGCTGTGAGAGTTTTAGAATTGATGAAAAAACAAAAAAATATTTAAAAACATTAAAAATATAATATTTTATTTGTAATAATAGAAAAAATCGTATAAAATATTAATAAATGTTAGGAGGTAAAATGAAAGCTAAAAAATTTATTGTTTTGTTGCTTGTTTTGTGTTGCTTTGCAATTGTTGGTTGCGATAATTTAACAACACAATTTGTTCAAACAAACTATGGAGTTTATGACTTTTATTATAAAAATTTAGTAAGTTGTCAAAATTCAATTAAACAAGATTTTTCAAGTGATGAAATTGATGCAAGTGATAAAAACAAAATAGATTTAGTTTTAAATAATCTTAATTCAAATTTATATGAAGAAATGGCAATTGTTGCATCTGTTGAATGTTATGGCGTTGTTTCCAATCCAAAAGAAATTATAATAAGCTCGGGTGATGTTTTTATAACAGTTGAGTTGCAACAAAATAAAAATTATGTTTGCACAATTTCTGACAATCAAAATGAATATAATTATTCATTTAACATAGTAAAAGATGGAGTGTCTAATCAATATACAGTAAAATATTCAAAAAATATTGCAGATGTAAATTACAATTGTACTGCAAATGTGTATTTTGATAATAAAATAAGTCATTTATCAATTGATGTTGAATCATACTCTAATTCTGGGGTTA
>CASFHZ010000033.1 GCA_949294585.1 uncultured Christensenella sp.
ATCTGGAAATTCAGATGCTCCAAGTTTTGATGCACTATAAACTGATGCACCTGCTTCATTTACCACTGCATAATTAACTTTTCTATTTAGATGTTTAATGAGTTCGCAAACAAAAATTTCACTTTCCTTGCTTGCAGTTCCATTTCCTATTGATATTGTATCAACATTGTATTTTTCAATTAAATTCTTTAATTTTTCAATACTTTCCTCTGTTTTGCTTTGAGGTGGTGTTGGATAAACAACTGTTGTATCAAGAACATCTCCGTTTTTGTCTATTACTGCAATTTTACAACCAGTTCTATAAGCAGGGTCCAACCCTAGAATTACATTATTTTTTAAAGGTGCTTGAAGAAGTAGTGGTTTTAAATTTACTTCAAACATTTTAATTGCTTGTTCATTTGCCCTGTCTGTTAGTGAACTTCTTAATTCCCTTTCAAGTGATGGGAACAAAAGTCTGTCGTAACTGTCCAAAATTACTTCTTTCATTATTTCATATGTTTGCTTATTTTCTTTTAAATAAACTTTGTTTATCTCTTGTATTGCAATTTTTTCATCTAGCACAACACTAACCTTCAAGCAACCCTCTTTTTCACCTCTGTTTATTGCCAAAATTCTGTGGCTTGGTATTGTTCTTGCAGGCTCGGTGTGGTCTTTATACATTTCATAAGTATTTGATTTCTCATTTTCTATTAACACTGTTTTTATATCTGCCTTATCTTGAAGCAGTTTTCTCAATGTTTTTCTTAATTCACTGTCATCACTAATCATTTCGGCAACAATATCTTTTGCACCGTTTAAAGCATCTTCGCTTGTTTTAACATCTTTTTCTTCGCTAATGTATGCACTTGCCAAATCAAGCATATTTTCTTTTGTTTCTTGCTTTAACAAGATATCTGCAAGAGGTTGCAATCCCTTTTGAATTGCAGCAGATGCTCTTGTTTTTCTCTTTGGTTTGTATGGTCTGTAAATATCTTCAACTTCTGTTAGTGTTTTTGCCTCACTTAATTTCTTTTCTAATTCATCTGTCCACTTTTCTTGTTCTTTAATTGAAGATTCAACTTCACTTTTTCTTTTTTCCAAATTTCTAAGATATGTTAGTCTGTCGGAAAAATCTCTTAACACTTGGTCATCACAACTTCCTGTTAACTCTTTTCTGTAACGCGCAATAAAAGGTATTGTGCACCCTTCATCTATTAAAGATATTATGTTTTCTACTCTGTCTAATCTAATTGAAAACTCTTTACTTAATGTTTCTTGTATATTCATTATTTTATCAGCCTCTCTCTTATTTCATTAACTTTATTATAAACTAAATTTTCATCTATGCCAATATTAAATTTACCATTTTCATACAAAATTTTACCATTTATCATAGTTAAATAAACATCACTAGATTTTCCAGCATAAACAAGATGCGAAATTAAATTATGCTTTGGTTGATAGTGTGGTTGATTTGTATCTATTAAAATAATATCTGCTTTTTTGCCCACTTTAATTTCTCCAACATCAAATCCAAGTGCTTTTGCACCATTTATTGTTGCCATTTTTAAAACATCTTGACAAGAAACAACTGATGCATTACTTATGCTAACCTTGCTTAATGTTGCAACCAAAAACATTTCTTTAAACATATCTAAACTATTGTTAGAGGCAACTCCATCAGTTCCTATTGTTATGTTTATATTTTTGTTTTGCATTGCAAATATTGGTGCTATTCCACTTGCAAGTTTAATATTAGATGATGGACAAGTTGAAACGCTAACATCATAATTTGCCAAAATTTCCAAATCGTCTTTGTCCATATGAACACAGTGATAACACAAACACTGCCTATCAAAAAAGCCTAAATCTTCCAAATATTGTGGTGGAGTTTTGTTGCTGTGCTGTACTGTGCAATCACCAACTTCTTTTAATGTTTCAGACAGGTGAATACTTCTTGGTATGTTGTGTTTTGCAGTAAAATCAACACAATCCGTTATAGTGTTTTCATCTGTTGTGTATATTGAATGCACAAAGCAAACAGGTTTAATTAAATCACTTGTTTCAATCATTTCACTTTGAGTTTTTAGATATGTTAAATTATCCATTCCAACATCTCGTGTTGTTGGTCCAAAACCTATTCTTGCCCTCATTCCACATTCTTTTAATGCCTGCAAAATTGCATCGTTGCAAAAATAACCCTCTTCAATACAAGTTATTCCTGCCCTAACATACTCTAAAACAGCCAATTTTTCTCCCCAGTAGATATCTTGAGGAGTTAATTTATTTTCACAAGGTATAACATTTTCAAACAACCATTCATCAAGTGGTGCATCATCTTTTATTCCCCTCAAAATTGTCATTGGCGAATGGCAGTGCGTGTCAACAAATCCCGGCATTAAAATATTTCCATTTACATCAATAATTTTATCATAATTATCCTTTGGTTCAACTTCTCCAACAAATGTTATTGTGTCATTGTCCACAACAACACAACCATAATCAAATCCAGATTTTTTATCCAAATTTAAAATGTTTGCATTTTTGAAAAGAATTTTCATAAAATCTCCTTATATTGTCATATTAAATATGATATAATTTTATAAAACAGTGTTTATATAGCAAAAATTGCCTATATATTATATCAAAAAGGAGGTATTATCGCAAATGAAAAAAAGAATAATATTGCATTGTGATGTAAACAATTTTTTTGCCTCCGTTGAGTGTGCATTAAACCCAAGTTTAAAAGAATTACCTGTTGCAGTAACTGGCGAAAAATCCAAAAGAAATGGAATTGTAATTGCAAAAAACAACATTGCCAAAAGTTTTGGAGTTGCAACGGGAGATATAATATATAAGGCAAAAGAAAAGTGTCCTGACCTTATTTGCGTTAGACCTCATCACGATATCTATGAAAAATTTTCAAAAAATATTAGACATATATATGAGGAATATTCAGATAGAGTTGAACCTTTTTCAATAGATGAATGTTGGATAGATATAACAGACACATATAAATTTTGGGGCACTCCATTTAATGTTGCAAATGAAATTAGAAAGAGAATAAAAGATGAAATTGGAGTTACCATTTCAATTGGACTAAGTTTTTCAAAAACATTTAGTAAACTTGGCAGTGATATGAAAAAACCAGATGCAATTACAGAAATTCCCTATGAAACTTTTAAACAACAAACCTATCACCTTCCAATTAACAGCATAATTGGAATAGGTAAAAAATTAGAGAAAAAACTTAATAGAATGAACATATTTACACTTGGTGAACTTGCAAATTTTGATGATAAAATTATAAAACTAAAATTTGGTGTAATTGGTGAAAATTTACAACAAAAAATCAGAGGTATTGGCGATGATGAAGTTGAATATTCCACAAACACAAGAAAAGTAAAAAGCATTGGAAATGGAACAACAACAATTGTTGATATAAAAAACATAAATGAAATGAAAAGTGTTGTAATGTATTTATGCGATGAAATTGCAACAAGGCTTAGAAGAAAAAATTTAGTTGGTTGCACGCTATCGGTCAGTTTAAGAAAAAGTGATTTAACTTGGTCGGGAAAAAGTAAAACCATTTCAGAATACACAAACACTGCAAAAGATTTATATAAAAATACAATGGATATAATTTCAAAAATGTGGGACAATTATTCCCTTATTAGAAGCATTAGAATAAGTGTTTCTAATTTACAAGATGAAAACGAAAGTCAAATAAGTTTGTTTAACACAACACAAAATAAAGAGAGATTAAATAAAGCAATTGATAAAATAAGAGAAAAATATGGATATTCAAGTATTAAACCTTTAATTGCCGATAATAAAACACTTATAAATACAGATTCTTTGCGACTTGATGATAATGATTAAATTAATAAATTATAATAAAAAAGATTTTTATTAATATTTTTTATTTTTAAATAAATAATTAAAATTTTATTAATTTAATAAAATAAATTGTTTATTTTTAAAAATTAGTCTTTTATGATTTTTCCAAAAAAATGACAATAAAATATATTAATACATTTGTTGTTATTTTGATATGATTTGTTTAATTTTATTACACAAAAAAATGACCACAAGTTCAAGGCTCGGCATTTTTATTCACGAAGGAGTTTGCTCACGCAAATGACTTTGTGATAAAAATGACAGTAAACGATTAACATAATAAAGTTGTTATTACTTTACTTTGATTGATGTAGTATGGTTACACAAAAAAATGACCACAAGTTCAAGGCTCGCCATTTTTATTCACGAAGGAGTTTGCTCACGCAAATGACTTTGTGATAAAAATGACAGTAAACGCAGAAATTGTGAGTCATTTTTTTGTGTAACTATTTCATTAGAGGAAATAAAACAACATCTCTAATAGATTCTTGGTTGAAAAGAATTACCATTAACCTATCAACACCAAAACCAAGACCACTTATTGGTGGCATACCGTGTTCCATTGCAAGAACAAAGTCTTCATCAAGTTCCATTGCTTCATCATCGCCTTGTGCTTTTGCCCTTGCTTGTTTTTCAAGTTCTTCTCTTTGAACAATTGGGTCAACAAGTTCGCTATATGCTTTTGCAAGTTCGTTTCCTACACACAAAATTTGGAAAACATCTATAATTTTATTATTTTTATCATTTCTTCTTGCTAGTGGAATAAGACAAGCTGGGTAGTTATAAAGTATTGTTGGCTGAACAATATTAACCCTTATTTTTCTTTTATAAATAAAGTCTATAACTCCACCAAGTGTTTTTATTCCTGCAAAATCTTCGTTTGTGAATAGACCTTTTTCAACAACTTTTGAAATTAATTCTTCAGCACTTTCACATTCCAAGAAATCAAAACCTAAAATTTCACGCATTGCTTCAACATAGTTAATTCTTGGCCAAACTTCTTTTGAAAAATCAAGAATTGTGCCTTGATATTCAATTTGCATTGTTCCCTTAACTTCCATTAAAAGAGATTGAATAAATTTTTTATAGAATTTTATGTTATCTTCAAAATTCCAATATGAAGCATACCATTCAACCATTGTGAACTCTTGCAAATGTTGTGTGTCCATTCCTTCATTTCTAAAACATTTTGCAACTTCATAAACTCTGTCAAAGCCACCTGCAATCACTTGTTTTAAATATGTTTCAGGTGCAATTCGCAAGTTACATTGTTTATCAAGTGCATTGTGATGAGTTAAAAAAGGTTTTGCAGATGCACCACAAACAGCAGATTGAAGAATTGGTGTTTCAACTTCTGTAAAGCCATTTTCATTTAAGAATTTTCTTAAAAATGTCAAAACTTTGCTTCTTCCAATAAACACTTCCCTTGCTGTTTCGTTTGAAATTAAATCAAGATATCTTTGACGATATTTTGTTTCTTGGTCAACAAGTCCGTGAAATTTTTCAGGTAGTGGTCTTAGTGATTTACTAAGCAATGTAACTTCATATGCTTTTACAGTAATTTCACCAGTTTGTGTGTGATAAATTTCACCACTTACACCCACAAAGTCACCAATATCAATCATTTTTTTGTAAAATTCATAGGCCTGTGCGTCTAATTCATTAATACCCACACTGATTTGTATTTTTGCATTAACATCTCTTATATGCATAAAACCAAATTTACCCATTATTCTTCTAAAAATAATTCTTCCACAAACTTTAACCTTTTCGCCGTCATTAAGTTGTCTTGCTTGTTCAATTGTATGAGTTCTTTCAAATTTTTCTTTATAAACTATTTCACCTGATTTTTTTAAAGATGAAATTTTTTCTCTACGAATATCAATTTCGCTTGAAAGTTGTTGTATATTATTGTCCATTTACTTCTCCTATCGAGAAATAATAACACATTAAAAAACATTAGTCAAACAAGAATTAAAATACCAAATAAAAATTTTATTTACAAAGTTAATTTTTCAATTTTTTAGCATAGATTTTCATATTGGACATAACTTTTTTTACATAATTTCTTGTTTCTTCATATGGGATATAATCAAGAGTTTCTCCATTATTTGAATACTCCTCGTTTTGCAACCATTGTTTAACAACACCCTCTCCTGCGTTATAAGCACACAAAACAACTTGCAAATCGGAAAATTTATTTTGAAGATATGAAACATAATATGTTCCTAATTTTATATTATAATCTGGCTCAAACAAAAGGTCCTCGCTGTAATCAATGTTAAGTTTTTCTGCAAGCCACTCTGCTGTTTTTGGCATTAACTGCATAAGTCCTATTGCACCTCTGTATGAAATTGCATCTTCATCAAATTTGCTTTCAGCATTAATTACACTTGCTATTAATTCTTTTTGAACATTAAACTCAGTTGAATAAGTGTAAATACTTTCTTTATATTTTATTGGATATAAAAAATAACCTAGGCATAAGAAAAGGTATATTCCAATAATTAGAATTGTGACAAGAATAATAGATATCCAACCTAGTTTTTTCTTCATAAAAATATTTTATGGAATTTTAATATTTTTATAACCAAACTAGATAACAAAAAAACAGATTTAAATTAATCTGTTTTTTATTTTGCATCAAACCAAGTTTTGCCACTTTGTATGCTTACAATTAATGGCACTTTTAATTGTGCTACATTTTCCATACAAGATGACAAAATTTGTTTAACTTTTTCA
>CASFHZ010000034.1 GCA_949294585.1 uncultured Christensenella sp.
AATTAATTATTCTGTTATTGTTGCAATTTCAACACTTATAACTTGTATTATAATACTTTCAATTGTTTTTGGAATTAAAGGAAAAAACAAGAAAAAACATAAAAATTAAAGAAAAAAACGCATTTTTTGCGTTTTTTTTAAATCTTTTTATTTATTTCATTATATACTTTTTCACTTATTTGTTCAACACTTAAAATTTCCCCATTTTCAACACAATCAATTTTTATATAATTATTTCTATTAGCCAAACTTAAATATGTTTTTTCTGCATTTTTTAGATATTTTTCATCTCTTTCGTGTTCATCTGCTTTTTCTTTTCTATTTTGTTTTAATAAATTTGCATATTGATATGGCATATATAAAAAAATTGTTATATCTGCTCTTGGAAGTTCAAGCAAATCATACTCCAGTGTTTCCAATGTTTTAAACAATTTATTTCTTTCTTCATCATCGTAAATTTTTGCACCTTGATGTGCTAAGTTTGAATCTATGTATCTATCAACAACAACATTAATTCCATTTTTTAATTTTTCATTAATTTTGTCAATATTATATTTTCTGTCAGCCGCAAAATATAAACTTGCAACAAGTGGATTAACATTGCTTGCTCCTTCCAAAAAATATCCTTTTCCGTATTCCTCTTTGCCAAGATAAGGACCTGCAATAATTTTTCCAGTTGGGCTATTATAGTATGGAAAACAAAACGTTTCCGTTTTTATACCATCATCATTTAATTTTTTTACAAGCAAGTTTGACTGTGTTTCTTTACCAGAGCAATCTGTACCTTCAATAACAATTAATTTTCCTTTCATAACATCTCCAATAGAAGTAGATTAACATTATAGAAAAATATTGTCAACTAACTATTCACAACTGCAAGATACATTAAATCATTTACTTTTTTGTCATTTAAACTATACAATAGTATTTTTCCATCTCGTTTAAAAGAAACAATATTTTGACTTTTTAATAATTTAAGTTGATGAGATATTGTCGTTTGGTTAATTCCCAAAATTAATGATAAGTCATTAACGCACATATCACACATAGCAAGACAAGAAATAATTTTAAGTCTTGTTCCATCGCTGAAATTTTGAAAATAAAGTGCAACTTTTTCTATATCATCGTCTGATGGTAAATACTCTAAAATTTTAGATTTGTTGCGTTGTGAAAGCACTAAAAATTTATCCATTTAACCTCCTTTATCTTGTAACACAAAATCTATAACAATCATATATAAAACTGATTGTTTTCAAGTTAAACTTTATTGCTATTTATGGCAAATATATTTTATCACAGTTAAAAAATATAAAATAAGTTTAACAATTTAATTTTTTGACTGAAAACATCAAAAAAAATCTATTTTTGTTGAAGGAGGTAAAAGTGAATTTTTCGCAAGATATTTTATTAGTTATACTAATCTCAACCATAGCTAATGCTTCTGGTACAGATTTAGCAACCAATTCAAATATACTGCTAATTATATTATTAGCATTATATGGTAACTACGGAAACTGCAATCAAAACAACTGCAGATGTGGTTGTAATAATAATTTATTCTAAAGAAAAACATAATCAAAAATACCAAATTTATTCAAAAAAACATAATTTTGATGTTTTTAATCTAAAAAATACCAAAAAAACGACTTTTTGAAAAAAAATTGTCTCAGTTTTGGTATTTTTTTAAAAATCATTTTGATTAATTGTAATTTTGTTGCACAATATAACTTAGGAGGGAAAAAATATGAAATTAAGAATTGTTCAATATGGCGTTGGAAAAATGAGTAAATACACAATGCGTTATGTTATTGAAAAAGGTTGGGACATTATTGGTGCATTCGATAAAAATCCAGACAAAGAGGGAGTTGATATCTCTAAAATTATGGAGAGCAAACAAGAGTATGGAATAAAAGTACAATCAAGTTCAAACTTTGAAGCATTTTTGATGAAAGAAAAACCTGATGCTGTTATTGTTACAACAATGAGTTTGTTTGGTGACATATACGACTCATTGGAAATTTGTGCAAAATGTGGGGTAAATGCAATAACAACTTGCGAGGAAGCATTTTATCCACAAAACAGCAATCCAGTTTTGTTCAATAAAATAGATTCAATTGCAAAACAAACAAATTGCACAATTGTAGGAAGTGGATATCAAGATATATATTGGGGCAACTTAATTGCAAGCATAGCAGGTTCAACTCACAATATCAAAAAAATTAAAGGAAAAAGCAGTTATAATGTTGAAGATTACGGCATTGCTTTGGCTCGTGCACACGGTGCAGGACTAAGTTTAGATGATTTTGATAAAGAAATTGCATCAAGTGATAAAATCTCTGAAGAAGAAAGACAATCTTTAATTCAAGATGGCAAATTTATGCCAAGTTATATGTGGAATGTAAACGGTTGGTTAGCTGGAAAACTTGGACTTCACATAATTCATCAAAAACAAGAATGTGTTCCACAAATTGCAAAAGAGGACATATATAGTTCCACACTAAATATGAATGTAAAAAAGGGTATGGCAACAGGAATGAGTGCTGTTGTAACTTCACAAACAGAAGAAGGTGTTATTATTGAAAGCGAGTGCATAGGAAAAGTATATGCGCCTGATGAATTTGACTCAAACGAGTGGACAATTGAAGGGGAGCCAAGCACAACCATTACAGTTAACAGACCACAAACCGTTGAATTAACTTGTGCAACAATTGTGAACAGAATACCTGATATAATTGAAGCAAGTGCAGGGTATATAACAACAGACAACTTTGATTTGCCAAAATATTATACCAATAAAACAACTTTAAATTAAAAGCAAAATAGTTATAATATTATAACTATTTAAGACATCTTATTTTATAGATGTCTTTTTTATTTACATAAAATACCTTGCATACAATTTTTTATATCAATACATTATTAATTAAGCAAACGATAAAAATAAGATTTATTCATCTACATATTAATTATTAGTATATCTTATATTATTCGTATATCAAATAAATTGCTAACACTTTTAACAATATAATCTGTTCCCTCATTAAAAGTTTCAATAAGCACAGAATTTTCTACTTGTGTTCCTATTATATTGTTAAAATCTTTAAATTCAACAAGGGAAGTTAGCACAAAGCATAGTATGCAAACAATAATAACGCCTTTTATAAATCCAAAACATAGTCCACACATTCTGTCCAATGTTCCAATAATAAAAAAGCTTTTTAAGCCTAGAGCAATTTTTTTTAATGTTATTTTTAATAAATATTTAATTATTATTGATAGCAAAATAAAAGAAATTATATTAATAATCAATTGTATTGATGATATATTTAATACAGAACCATCAATATGCAGTAAATACTTTATAATTAGTATAAGTTTAGATTGGTTATTCAAGAAAAAGTTTATAATTTGATTATCATTTGCAATACTTTCGTTTGCAAGTGTGTTAATATCCAAAATGGAAATCAAAGTTTCTGTAAACAGTGGCAAAATTAAATAAGTTAAATATATTGATGCAATAAATGAAAAAATTGAAAAAAGAGATACAAGCATACCTTTTTTAAAACCAATTGCAGAAAAAATACATAATAACAAAATAATAACTATGTCAATAACCATCTCTTAATTATTGCTATCTTTACGTTTTTTATTCAATTATTACTAAACAACATTAAAATATTTTATTAATACAAAATCAAATTTTTAAGCAAAATTGGGATTAATAAAATATGAGTTTAAACTTATTTTTAAACTTTTTTATGAGTAGTTATTCACTAAAATTTTGCTTGCTCAAAACTTATTTTTTTGTTTTACCCCATAAAAATATCAATGTTTCACGTGAAACATTGATATTTTAACAAATCAGGTTTTTACTTATATATTTATATTTTATATTTTTTGTATTCTTCTAAATTATTAATTAATTACAAATCTTAATATAAAAATTACAATATATTAACAAATCTCAATCTATAATTTGATGCATTATAGGCATTTTGTGATTATACGGCAAAAAATGTTTCACGTGAAACAATTTGGTTAACTATAATAATTATGTATCATTAATAATAATTTGATTTTGTTCCTTTCATTTATGCTTTTCATAAAAATTTGTTTATTATTATAATAATGTTTCACGTGAAACATTATTGTTTTATATTTTTCCTTATATTATTTTTAAATTTCGTTCCTAATTGATATTTCATAAGTAAAATACATTAGACCCTTTAATGTTTTATCATAAACTTACTTTTATTTATATAATAAAGTCACAATTTTATGTTATTGTTTCACGTGAAACATTTTTAACTTATCCACAAAGTTATCCACATTTTTTGCTATAAATTGTGAGTTTTGTGGATAACTTGATGACTTTTACTTAAGTATTTCTATTAATTAATAAAAAAACAACTAGTTATCCACAATTTTTATGTGGGTAACTAGTTGTTAGTTCTTTAAGATTTATCTCTTTTTGTTAAAATCACTTAGGTTTTTTAGTGTTAATGTTTTTGTTTTTAACAATTCCAAAAGTTCTGATATTCTATCCAAATCATCTCTTGAATAATAATCAATATATATTCTTCCTTTTTTGTCACTACCAATTGCAGAAACTTTTGTAGCAAACACTCTTTGCATTTCATTGATAAGTTCTTTTAACTCCATACTTTGTTGAGGAGGCACATTTTTTGTACTTGCTTTTGGATTTAAATATGATTTTACTAATTTTTCTAGTTCCCTTACTGTTATTTTTCCATCACAAGCTGCTTGTGCAAATTTTAATTGTGCATTTGGGTCACTTATAACAACCAAACACCTTGCGTGTCCTGCTGTTAATTTGTTTTGTTCTACAAGTTTTATAACATCTGGTGACAAAGATAACAATCTTAATGTGTTAGCAATGTTTGGTCTGCTTATTCCAATTCTGTCTGCAACTGTTTCTTGTGTGAAGTTATATTCGTCCATTAATTGCTTAATTGCCCTTGCTGCTTCAATTGGATTTAAGTCCTCCCTTTGCAAGTTCTCAATTATAGCAATTTCTTTAATTTGTCTTTCCGTATAGTTTTTTACAACACAAGGTACAGTGTCTAGTCCAGCAATTTTTGATGCTCTCCACCTTCTTTCACCTGCAATAATCATATAACCATCATCTTGTTTGTTTACAACAATGGGTTGAATAACTCCGTGTGTTTTTATTGATGTTGCAAGTTCATTTAATGCTTCCTCATCAAAATTTTTTCTTGGTTGATTTGGGTTTGCGTAAACTTTATTGATATCTATTTCATTTACACCAACTTCTTTTTTTTCAGTACTAACTTTTTCTGGTGCTTTTTCTTCTTGTTTTTCTACTTCATCGTCATAAATTGACAATAGAGCACCAAGTCCTTTTCCAAGTCCCATCTTCTTTTGTGCCATTTTATTCTCCTCTTAGTTTAATTTTTGTTGATTTAGTTATCTTTTTATAACTAATATTGTTTTTATTTAGTATTTCTTCAGCCAAACTTATATAAGCATTTGCACCTTTTGATGACATATCATACAAAAGTATTGGAAGTCCGTGACTTGGTGCCTCTGCCAATCTTATATTTCTTGGAATATATGTTTCATAAACTTTTGTGCTAAAAAATTTCTTTACCTCTTCACTAACCTGAGCAACAAGGTTTGACCTATTGTCTTTCATTGTTAACACAACGCCCTCTATTTTTAATTGAGGATTTAAGTGATGTATAATTAACCTTATTGTGTTCATTAATTGTGTTAAACCTTCAAGTGCAAAAAACTCGCATTGTATTGGAATAATAACAGAATCGGCAGCAGTTAGTGCATTTACTGTTAAAAGTCCAAGAGATGGTGGACAATCTATCATAATAAAGTCATATTTATCTTTTATTCTTTCCAACGCTTTTTTAACAACGTGTTCTCTTGCATTCATTTGAACAAGGTCAATTTCTGCACCAGCCAAATCAACGGTTGCAGGAACAATATCAAGACCTTCCAAACAAGTTTCCTTTATTACCTCATCAATTAAAACTTCTTTATCTATAACATTATACAAAGTTTTTAGGTCATTGGTTTTTTCAATTCCAACACCACTTGTTGCATTGCCCTGTGGGTCCATATCAATAAGCAAAACCTTTTTACCCATTGCGGCAATTGAAGCAGAAACATTTATGCAAGTTGTTGTTTTTCCAACTCCACCTTTTTGATTGGCAAAAGCTATAATTTTACCCATATTCACCTCATATTAGCATACATAATAAACAATTGAAAATTTTGACAAATATAATAAAAACCATTATTGTTTATCAAAAATCCATTCCGACATTTTACTATTTATATTATAACATAAAATACTAAAAAATCAATAAATAACAAATAAAATATAATCAAGCGTATAAGAAAAAATAAACTTTCACTATTGACAACAATTAAACATAAATTTATAATTATAACAAAGGAATATAGTATGATAATTGAAAAACCCAGAGATTGTGATATTATTTTAAAAAACTCATTAGAAATTTTTAATGCCAAATTTTTTCTTAACCGTACTGCAAAAAAAGAATTATCTTTTTTGTTTTTTGAATATTGTCTTAACAAACTAAATTTGCAAAATGTAGAACTTAATTTTAAAACATCATTGGGCTCAGAAAAAGGCAATAGTGTTAAAGATAAAATTGAAATTTCAACTAAAAACTTTTTTTTAAATTCAATTGTTGATATATTTACCACAATTTCTCACGAGGTGCGACATTCCAAACAACACAAGACATTAAAACCTTTTAAATCATTTGAAACAAGAGAAATTAATAGATATCCAATTGATATTTGTACAGGATATTTACCTTATTTACAAGTTCCAGATTTTGATTCGTTTCCTTATTATTTAACATCTAATAATGAAAAAGACGCAAGAGATTATTCAAATGAATTAACAAAAGAGTTTTTTGCAGATTTAATGAATTTAACAAATAATATTTCATTAAAAAAACAATTGCAAGGTTACATAAAAAAAGTTGATAATAATATAGATATTGAAAACAATTTATACAGTAAAAATCTATGTTATGTTAACATTACCTACAAAAGTTTGAAAAATATGGTTACACAGCAAGTTGAATTAAGGTTGCCATTCTATAAGTATTGTTACAAAAACAAAGAATTTGATAAATGCCAGAGTTTGCCATTAATTATACAACCTCTGTTGCTACTGTATAGTGATGATAATATTGTGGAACAAATAATAAATTTTGCAATTGAAATTGACAATAAAGAAACAATTTATATATGTTTAAACCATCAAAACACAAACATTTCAAAAGATGTATTTAAAAAAGCGTTTTCATATCTAAATAAATCAAAAAATATTGATAAAGATGAAATTTTTAATAATTTAGGTTATTGGAAAGTTGATGTGTTAAATGATTTTTGGAATGAATATAATAAAGAAAATAAAAAATACAAATCTAAAAAGGTATTAACAAATAATTTAGATAATTATAAAGTAAATGAAAATATAAGCGATGATGAAAAAACTTTGTAATAAAAAACTTCTATGTTGGTTATCCAAATTGAAGTGCACCCCAAAAGTTGGACACTTTAGGAGGTGCATTTTTTATGAGAAAAAATAGAAAATATAGTCCAGAATTTAAAATTTCATGTATAATAGATATGCGGGAACATAATCTATCTTACAATGAAACTGCTAGAAAG
>CASFHZ010000035.1 GCA_949294585.1 uncultured Christensenella sp.
GTATGAGTTTTTCTGATATGATTAGAAAAGCAGTTGTTTGTAACCATATTGTACGAAAATATGAAGATGATTTAATTGATTATGGAAGATTGAGAAATGCAATAATTCATAAATCAAATGACAAATACTTAATTGCTGAACCACATACTGATGTTACAGAAAAAATTGAAAAAATAGCTAAACTTATTTCAACACCACCAAAAGTTATTGAAACAAGTTGTGTTCACGATGTGTTCACAGTTTCATATGATGTTACAATTGGTTCTGTTATTGAAATTATGGCACAAACAACATATTCAAACATTCCAGTTTTTAAAGATGGGGTTTTGATAGGGGTTGCAAATGGGCAAAAAATAATTGATGCGTTTGGAACATATATGCTTAATGGGGGAAAATGTACTGATTTTTTGGGAAATAAGAAAATTGAAGAGATTGTAACTGTTCCAAGTCAAAAAAAATACTATGATGTTGCAAGCATTGATGTTACAGTAGAAGAAATTATGAATATGTTTTTCACCAACAGAAAATTACTTTGCGTTATTTTAACAAAATATGGAAAAATGGGTGAAACACCTGTTGGAATAATAACTTCATCAGATTTTATGGAACTAAATAAAATTGTTGAAAATTATTAATTAAATAAAATTAAAGATTTGTAATAAAAGATTAAAGATGTTGTTTTAAACATCTTTTTTTTGTATATCAAGTTGACATATTTTTTTATATATGCTATCTTACTTAGGAAAAACTATGACGAAAGACAAGTTGTTTGAAACCTTTGTTTTTAGAGAGTGTGTGGGTGGTGTAAACACATAACAAAATTCAATCAATATCACTTTCACCAGTTGCCTTTTAGAAATAATAGTAAAAAAGGTCGGCTACTTACCGTTAAAAAAGTACTGCATAATTGTGCAAGTGTTCATAACATTAGGTTTATAAAAAGATATACCTTTTTATTTATTGGGCTTTGCTATTATGCAAAGTCTATTTTATTTGTAGGAGATTGATATGAAAAAAGAACAGGGAATGCCTAATTTTATAGAAATGGAAGAAAATATCTTAAAATATTGGCAAAATGAAGATTGTTTTAATAAAATGCGAGAAAAAAATCAAAAAACTGGCAAATACTTTCCGTTTCTTGATGGTCCTATAACTGCCAATAACGAGATGAAACTTCACCACGTTTGGAACAGAGCACTTAAAGACATAATGCTAAAATATAAGAGTATGGAAGGATATGATTCTTGTTATCAAAATGGTTTTGATGCACAAGGATTGTGGGTTGAAGTTAATGTTGAAAAAGAATTGGGGCTTAATGATAAAAAAGATATTTTAAATTATGGAATGGACAAGTTTGTTGAACACTGCATTGATAGAGTAAAGTTCTTCGCAAATAAAATAAGCGACCAATCTAAAAGACTTGGTCAATGGATGGACTGGGAAAACTCATATTTCACAAACTCCGATGAAAATATCACTGCAATTTGGTATTTTCTTAAAAAGTGTTATGAAAAAGGTTGGTTGATTGAAAAATATAGGCCAATGCCTTGGTGTTCTCATTGTGGAACTTCTTTGTCTGAACACGAAGTGGCTGATAACTATCAAGATATGGAACATATGGCAGTGTTTTTTAAACTTCCTTTGTTAAACACAAATATGTCTATTATTGTTTGGACAACAACACCTTGGACACTATCTTCAAATGTTGCTATTGCAGTTAATCCAGAACTTGATTATTCAATTTGCAAAGTTAAAAGCACAGACAGAAAATTAATTGTTTGTTCAACTGCTTTAAAATGTTTAAAAGATGATTTAATTGAAGTTGAAAAAACTGTTAAGGGCAAAGACCTTGTTGGTTATGAATATGAAACTTGTTTTGAAGAACTTGAAGAACAACAATTTGTTCACAAGATAGTGCCTTGGGATATGGTTGATGCGACAGAGGGTAGTGGTGCTGTTCACATTGCTCCGGGTTGTGGTGCAGAGGACTTTGAGTTGGGGCAAAAATTGGGACTAAACATTGTTTGTCCTGTAGATGAAAACGGTATTTTCTATTCTAATTTTGGATTTTTTGCAGGCAAGAACACTGTTGAAGTTACTGATGAAGTTTTTGAGCAACTAAAAAATAGAGGTAAATTATATTACACACACAAGCACAAACACAGATATCCTATTTGTTGGAGATGTAAAAATCCTTTGATATTTAGATTGTCAAAAGAGTGGTATTTAAAAGCTGATGAAATTCGACCTCAATTAATAAAGGCTGTTGATACTGTTACTTGGCAACCAGAATTTATTAAGAAAAGAATGTTAGATTGGCTTAATAATATGGGAGATTGGAATATTTCAAGAAAAAGATTCTATGGACTACCATTGCCATTTTATAGATGTGAACATTGTGGAAAATTAACTGTTGTTGGTTCTTTGGAAGAATTTAAAGAGTTAAGCAGTAAAGAAGAAGTTGAAAAACTTCCACATCTTCACAGACCTTATATTGATGATATTGAAATAACTTGTCCAAATTGTAAAAATAAAGTAAAAAGAGTTGCAGAAGTTGGCGACTGTTGGCTTGATGCAGGAATAACTCCATTTAGCACAAAAAAATATTTCACAGACAAAGAATATTGGAAAAAGAATTTCCCTGTTGATTGCGTTATTGAAATGAAAGAGCAAATTAGGCTTTGGTTCTATTCTTTGTTGTTTATGAGTGTTGCACTTGAAGGAAGAGCACCATATAAAAAAGTTATTGGCTTTGCAATGCTAGTTGCAGAAGATGGCTCTAAATTTTCAAAATCTGGGCCAAACAACATTAGTTTTAATGAAGTTGTGGACAAATACGGTGCAGATGTTCTTCGTTATATTTTTGCTTCAAATAATATGCAAAACGACACAAGGTTTGGTTTTAATATATGCGATGAAACAAGAAGAAAGTTGTTAGGGCTTTGGAATGCTTATGTATTCTTTAACACCTATGCTTGTATTGATAATCCAAATTTAATAGATTATGTTCCAAAAAATTTAGATATTTCTGATAAGTGGTTAATTTTATATACAAATCAATTTGCAAAAAAGGCAAGAGAAAATTATGAAAAAAATCAATATTTTCTTATTATTAAAGATTTTGAAAAATATATAGATGATTTGTCAAATTGGTATATAAGAATAAACAGAAGAAGATTCTGGAAATCAGAAAATGAATATGATAAAATGAATGCCTATTATTCATTGTATTACGCTATTAAAACTGTAACACAAGTTATGGCACCAATAACACCATTTATGTGTGAATACATTTGGCAAAATATGGTTAGAAGTTTGGAAGAAGATGTTCCAGTAACAGTTATTATGGGAGGATTTCCAAACGGAGATTTGAAAGTTGAGGACAACGATTTAATTTACAAAACTGAGCAAGTTAGAAATATTATTGCCATTGGACAAAGATTGAGAAATGAAAATCAATTAAAAATTAAACAACCATTAAAAACTATATATCTTAATGTTGATGAAAGAACAAAAAATGCAGTAATAGATTATGAAAATGTTATAAAAGATGAATTAAATATAAAAAATATTGTTTTTGAACACGACAACAATAAATTTAACGATTCATATTTGCAAGTTAACTTTAAACTTGCTGGTGCAGTTTTGAAAGGTGATGTTCAAAAAGTTAGAAACACTTTGCTTGAAATGTCACAAGAGCAAATGAATGAATTGGTTAGTCAATTTAATAGTGGCAAAGTTAATATTTGTGGATATGAGCTTGATAGTAATTTGTTTATTTTAAACTACAAGGCAAAAAAAGATTTTGTTATTGCAACTGAAAACAACATAACAGTTGTGCTTGATATTACACTTGATGAAAATTTGATGATTGAAGGGTTGTGTCGTGAACTTATTAGAGCAATTCAAGTTTTAAGAAAACAATCTAATTTCAATATTGAACAGAGAATTAAATTAAATTTAACAACAAAAGATGAAACATTAAATAAAGTGATTGAAACATATAAACAAAAGATTATTTCTGAGGCACTTGTTTCACATTTTGGAGAAATTGAAAATCCTGTTACAAACGAAGATGTTGAAATTGGTGGAGAAATTGTTAACATTCAATTAAAGGACTAATATGATTTTTATTAAAGAAGATGATGCTATTTGCTTAAATGACGGCGAAAATATTGTTGTTTTTCCACTTATTTTTGATGAGATAGATTTATTAAAAAATGACATTATCTATTTTGAAAATTATATAAATTTAAAAGTAGATGCTTTGGATATTTTGTATGACAACAATTTAAAATTTAGCAGTTTATTAAACAGCACAAATAGAAGCGAGTTCCCTTTAAAAACTCTTTGGGTTGTTGTGTCCATTTTGGATAAATCTATTGTTGGATTTATGAGTTTTGAAAACTATAACAAAGAAAATAAATCAATAGAAGTCAATTTTGCAATAAGTAAAAATTATCGCAGGAGAGGTTATGCCTCTACTGCGATTAGTCTTATTTGTGATTGGCTTTTTGACAATAATATAGATGTTATTTTTGCAAATGTTGAAAAGAGGAATGAACTTGCAAACAAAGTTTTAATTAACAACAATTTTAAAGTATGCAAAAAAGGTGATTTATTTATATATAAAAAGGATAAATTATGAAATATAACGATGAATGGAAAGATTATGAAGTTATTTCAACCAGTAAAGGTGAAAAACTAGAAAGATGGGGACAGTATAAATTGCTTAGACCAGACCCACAAGTTATTTGGGATAGTGGCAAAAATTTAAGGGATAAAACACTAAATGCACACTATCATCGTAGCTCTTCGGGTGGTGGGCACTGGGAATATTTGTTGCCAATGAAAGAAGAATGGACTGTTGGTTGGAGAAATTTAACTTTTTTAATTAAACCTATGGGATTTAAACACACAGGACTTTTTCCTGAACAAGCTGTTAATTGGAATATGATGATTAACTTAATTAAAAATGCAAACAGAGAAATTAATGTTTTAAATTTGTTTGCATACACAGGTGGTGCAACCGTTGCTTGTGCAAGTGCAGGTGCAAAAGTTACACATATTGATGCAAGTAAAAATATGGTTGACAGAGCAAAAAAGAATATGGAACTGTCTAATTTAAAAGATAAGCCTGTTAGATATATTGTTGATGATTGCAAAAAGTTTGTTGAAAGAGAAATAAGAAGAGGGCATAAATATGATGCCATAATTATGGACCCTCCAAGTTATGGCAGAGGGCCTGGTGGCGAAATGTGGAAGATTGAGGATAATCTTTTTGATTTTGTTAAACTATGCAGTCAAGTTTTGTCTGATAAGCCTTTGTTTGTGCTTATAAATTCATACACAACGGGTTTGCAACCATTGGTTTTAAGAAACATATTGCAACTTGTTTTTGGAGAAAATAACATTGATGCTTATGAAGTTGGCATTAAATGCAAAGATAATTTAATTCTTCCTTGTGGTGCAAGCGGAGTTAAAATATGGTAGATGTAATTTATGAAGATAACCATATTTTAGTGTGCATAAAACCTCAAAATGTTCCAACGCAAGAAGATATAAGCAAAGACAAAGATATGCTTACAATGGTAAAAGAATATATAAAGGAAAAATATGACAAAAAAGGCAATGTTTATGTTGGACTTGTGCATAGGTTAGACAGACCAACGGGTGGTGTTATGGTTTTTGCAAAAACATCAAAATCTGCAAGCAGGCTTTGTGAACAAATAAAAATAAAAGATTTTTCAAAAAAATACTTTGCAGTTGTTTATGGAAAACCAAGAATAAAAAGTGATTTCTTGGTTAATTATTTAAAAAAAGACGAAAGAAGAAATAAAGTTCAAGTTGTACCAAAAAAAGCAAAAGATGCAAAAAAAGCTGAATTATTATACAATGTTATTAAAACAAAGAATAATCTGTCACTTATAGATGTAAATTTATATACAGGAAGAAGTCATCAAATTAGAGTTCAACTGGCTAATATTCAAAATCCAATTTACGGTGATAACAAGTATGGCAGTGGCATAAATAAAGGTAAAAATTTGGCACTTTGGGCATATCATCTTTCATTTATACACCCAACAACAAAACAAGAACTTTCATTCACAGCTTGTCCTCCAACAAAGGATTTGCCTTGGGAATATTTTGCTGAAGACATTAAAAAAATTTGTAAATAAAAGGAAACAATTATGAAATTAAGAGAGGAAATTGAGGAAAAATATAAATGGAATTTATCCGATTATTTTGCAAATGAAAAAGAATGGGAAAACACTTTTGAGGAATTAAAAAATAGTTACAAAAATGTATTAAAATTTGAAAATCATCTAAACAATAAAGAAAATATATTAAAATGTTTTGAGTTAGAGAACGACATTTCATACAAAATGGGACTTTTGTATGTTTATGCAAGTTTGAAGGTTAAAGAAGATTCAACAAATTCTGTCTCTCAAAATCTACTTAACAAAATAGAAAAATTAAGTACACAAATTGATGAAGCATACTCATTTATTTCTGTTGAAATTAAAGAATTGTCTGATGAATTTATAAATGAGTTAATTTTAGATGAAAAGTTTAAAGATTATGACTTGTACTTTAAGAATATTTTAAAAAATAGAAAACATATGCTTTCAAAATCAGAAGAAAAATTGCTTGCAGGAACAGATGAATTTTCTGGGCAGTTTTCAAGCATATTTGACAAAATTGACACTGCTGATATAAAGTTTGAAAATATAGTTGATTCCAATGGAAAAATTTATGAAATGAATAATTCGCTTTATCAAAGATATTCTCAATCAAGTGACAGAGTTTTAAGAAAAAATGCATACATTAGTATGAATGGCGCATATGGCAAATTAAATCACACTTTGTCTGAAATTTATATGGGCAATGTAAAAAGTGATTGTTTTTATGCAAGAATAAGACATTTTAATTCAAGTTTGGAAGCATCATTATATGCAGAAGAAGTTGATAAATCAGTTTATGACTCACTAATTGAAAGTGTAAATGAAAATCTTGCAGTATTTCACAGATTTTTTGAAATTAAAAGAAAAACTTTGGGCTTGGATAAATTGGCAGTTTATGATATGCGAGTTGGTACACTAGAAAACGAAAAAGAGTATAGTTATGATGAGGCATACAATGTTGTTCTTGATGCGTTAAATGTTTTGGGCACAGATTACACAGATGTGCTTAAAGAGGCGAAACAAAACAGATGGATTGATGTTTTTGCAAACCAAGGCAAAGACACGGGTGCTTTTTCTTGGGGATTTTATGGAAAACACCCAGTTGTTCTTTTAAACTTTGAAAACACCATAACAGATTTGTTCACACTGGGACACGAACTTGGACATTCAATGCACACATACTATTCAAACCTAAATCAACCTATTCAAAAGGCAGGTTATGAAATTTTTGTTGCCGAAGTTGCCTCAACTGTGAATGAAATGCTTATTATTAATTATTTACTAAAAAACGCAACAACAAAAGAAGAAAAAATTTATTACTATGATTATCTTTTTAAAATGTTCTATTCAACAATTTTTAGGCAAACACTCTTTGCTGAATTTGAGGAACATATACACAGTTGTTATGAAAATGGAGAAGACACAACAACAAAGGCATTAGATGACTATTATTATAACTTAAACAAAAAATACTTCAATCAGGTTGAACTTGTTGATGAAATAAAATATGAATGGTCAAGAATTCCTCATTTTTATTCTTCATTTTATGTTTATAAATATGCTACGGGATTAATTTCTGCATTCTATATTGCAAATCAAATTTTTTCTGGAAATAAACAAATTCTTGAAGGTTATAGAAAATTTTTAACTTTGGGCGCAACAAAACCTCCTGTTGAACTTTTAAAAGTTGCAGGAGTGGATTTAAGTAAAAAGGAAACATTTAATTATGTTTTTAAAGAAATGAATAGGCTTTTGGGTGATTGGGAAAAATTAACAATCATCTAGTGAACGACCTATTATTATTCCACTCAAAAGATATAGTAAGTTGCTGTTAGAGCATCTTCGGTTATTTGGAAAATTTGGTGGAAAAGGTGGGAACTGATTGCAGGGAAAGCAAGGTTGATGTATATTTGGTGGTGGATTATTACAACCACAGTTACTATGACCATAATTAAAATAATTATTGTGCATATCATAGTAAGGATATTCTTGATATAATCTGTAATTCCTCATATGTTAAACCTCCATACCATCGTATGAATGGTGATATTAATAAGTTAATTTATTTTAGAAAGTGATGATGTGTCTATAACATCACTTTCTAATTTTTTTTCATCTTTTTTTTGAGGTGTGTTTAATATTGAACTAATTAATGGGTTGTTTGCTTGTAGATTTGGCAAGATGTCGTTAAGTCCTTTTCCAGATAAAAGCATTGGCAAAAGTTTTTGCAACATATCATTGTTTTGAAAATTTGAGTTATTTTGAAAGTTCGTATTATTTTGAAAATTTGAGTTATTTTGAAAATTTGAGTTGTTTTGAGAATTTTGTTGGTTTTGATTATTCATAAAATCGTTGTTAAACTGTGGATATGTATTTTGAGGTTGATAACTATTTTGCTGATTGTAAAATTGTTGTTCATTTGACATAGTTTTGTTTTGTTGAAAATTATTGTTTTGTTGCAAGTTGTTATTTTTGAATAATAAATTTGAAAAAAGATTATTTAAGATATTGTTCATAAAATCTCCATCACTAAATATTATATGCAAGCATATATTATTTTAGTTAATGGAGGATATATGAAACTGAGTGAATTTAAAAATGCTCCAAAAGAAAATGAGAAAAAAGATACAAAACAAGAAAAAATAAATAAAACAAATGTTGATAACAAAAAAATTGAGGAAGCCTATAATACATACAAAGATATGAATGAAAATCAACTTATGGCTGAACTATTAAGTCAAGTTTCCAAGCAAAAACAAAATGGTACTTTTAATTATCAGCAAATAAAAAATTCTGTTGAAACACTTACTCCATTTTTGAATGAAGAACAAAAAAATAATTTATTGTCAATTTTGGAAAAAATTAAATAGAATGATATATGAGAAAATTGGATGAGAGATTAATAAAAACATTCACATTAACATCAGATAACACAGATGTGCTTTGCTTGGTTTATGTAAATGATTTTTTTAAGGCAAAGAACTTTTTTGAAAAGAACAACATTGTTGTTGTAAAAGAATATAAGTTTTTAAATTTAATGGCAGTTAAATCAACAAAACACACAATTTATAGTTTTGAAAAATTGCCATTTGTTGAATATATTTCTGAATCTTCTTGTGTTATGGCACTTGTTGATGTTGCAAGAAAAATTATGAGAACAGATAATGTTAACTATAATGGTAAAAATGTAACTGTTGCAGTTATTGATACGGGAATAAGTCCTCATTTTGACTTTGTTATTGGAAAAAACAGAGTTATTAAGTTTGTAGATTTAATAAATGGTAAAAAAAATATGTACGATGACAATGGTCACGGTACATTTGTTAGTGGCGTGTGTGCTGGTAGTGGAATATTGTCTTTTCGAAAATATCGTGGATTTGCACCAAACTGCAACATAGTTTCTGTTAAGGCACTAGATAAAAATGGCGAAGCAAATGCGATGGTAATTTTAGATGCAATGGAATGGGTGTATGACAATTACAAAAAATACAATATAAAAATTGTTTGTATGAGTTTTGGCAGTGAACCTATTGGTTTTAATGATCCAATTATGAGAGGTGCAGAAAAGTTGTGGAACAGTGGAATTGTTGTTGTTGCGGCAGCAGGGAACAGTGGACCAAAGTATAGCACAATAAAAAGTCCCGGGGTTAGTTCCAAAATTCTCACAGTTGGTGGATTTAATGACAACAGAATGGGAAATGAGTTTAGAGAAAACTTTTTTGACATTGCAGACTTTTCATCAAGAGGACCTGCATTTTCTAAGTCTAAACCCGATTTGGTTGCACCTAGTGTTGACATAACTTCTTGTGGACTAAAAAACAATTATGTTACGCTTAGTGGAACAAGTGTTGCAACTCCTATGATTGCAGGTTCGTGTGCTTTAATATTAGAAAAATACCCAACACTTAGACCAGACCAAGTTAAAAAAATGCTTTTAAGAAGTTGCAAAGCAATAACACACAATCATAACTTGGAAGGTTGGGGATATCCTATTTTATCATAAAATTTTTATAGTTGATTTAATATAACTTTAATTATTCTTTCATTTGCACTTTCAAAGTGCAAATTTTGCATATTTTTATACAATTTTTCTTTATCTTTTAATGTTTTTTCAATTTCATATATTAAATTAGTTAAATTCAAATTTGATTGTGGTAGCACATTTGCAATGTTATGCTTTTTAAAGTTTTCTGCATTTTCAACTTGGTCACCCCTTGAATTGCCTTTTGGCAAAGGAATTAAAAGCATTGGTTTTTTTAGGGAAGCCAATTCAAAAATTGTGTTTGCACCACTTCTTGTTACACAAATATCACTGCAAGCAAAAAAGTCTTGAATGTCATTTGTGAAATTTACTTTATAGTAGCCTTGTTTTTTTATGTTTTTATCACTTTTTCCCGTAATGTGAAGAACATTATATCTTTTTGTTAATTCATCAATGTTGTTAAAAACAACATCATTTATTGCTTTTGCCCCCAAACTTCCACCCATAAACAAAACCGTTGATTTTTGCGAGTTAAAATTTGCTTTATTTAGAACATTTTGTTTGTTTCCATTAAAAATTGATTTTCTTATTGGCGAACCTGTGTATATGCATTTTTTATTTTTTAAAGATGTTTCTTTAAAACTTGTGCACATTGCATTTGCGTAGTGTAGAATTATTTTATTTGCAAGCCCCATACTTAAATCTGATTCGTGACTAACAACTTTAATTTTTAGTTTTTTTCCAGCAATACAAACAGGAACAGAAACAAATCCTCCTTTTGAAAAAATTACATCAGGGTGTAGTTTTTTTAATATTTTTTTTGCCTCGCTAATGCTTTTTAGTAGTTTAAAAGGTATTAAAAATGTTTTAAATGATATTTTTCTAACAAATTTTGTTGCGTTTATTTGATAGAATGGAATATCTGTTTTTTCAATTATTTCTTTTTCCATTCCGTTTGAACCAATGTAATATATTTTGTCAAAATGTTGTTTTAATTCATCAACCAGTGCAAGGTTTGGCATAATATGACCAGCCGTTCCTCCACCAGTTAAAACAATAATTTTTTCTTTTTTTGCCATACTTTTCTCCATTTTTATTCATTTTAATTTATGTAAATTAAAAGAAAATTATTTCATTAAATAAAAATATTTTACTTATTGTTTTTATGTTAATAATAAAAACGGAAGAACTTAAATTTGAATTGTATTCAAATTTAATAATTGCGTACGCAATTTGCTTGATAAAATCAAGCGTTCTCCCGTTGGTTTAAAAAGGTTAGTATATTAAATTAAATTTTTTTAAGATGTTAAACTACATTTTATAAAGTGCAAAAATTAATTATGCTGAATGAAAATTTTGAATAAACAGGTATAATAAATTTTTATTGATAAATAACATTATTAAATTGCTAATTTTGTAGTAATTTTCTAAAAAAACATTTACAAAATTAAAAAATTGTTTTATTCTATTTATATAAAGTTATTTTAATATCAAATTATCATTTTATGCTCTTTTAATGGTTATTTTTGACAATTTGATTAAAATCTTCAAAGAATACTTTGAAAAATTTACTTTAAATAACAAAATTGGGACGGTTATAATGGCAAATAATACTTATAATTCAAAAGACATTGTGGTTTTAGAAGGCTTAGATGCTGTAAGATTAAGACCTGGTATGTATATTGGAACAACAGGTGTTAAAGGTTTTCACCATTTACTATGGGAAATTGTAGATAACAGTATTGATGAAATTTCCAACGGCTTTGGAGATACAATTTCTATTACATTAAACAAAGATGGAAGTGCAACTGTTGTTGATAATGGTAGAGGTATTCCTGTTGATTTGCACCCAACATTAAAAAAATCTGGTGTTGAAGTTGTATTTACTCAATTGCACGCAGGTGGCAAATTTAACAATAAAAGTTACAGTTATTCTGGAGGACTTCACGGTGTTGGTGCTTCTGTTACAAACGCATTAAGCGAATGGCTTAAAGTTGAAGTTCACAAAGATGGCAGAAAGTATTATATGGAATTTGCAAGCAAAGAGGTTAATGGAAAAATAAAGAGTGGAATGCCTCTAGGCGAACTTAAAGATATTGATGTAACAAATGACACAGGAACAAAAGTTACATTTTTGCCAGATAAAAGAATGTTTGGTGACATTACTTTTTCTTATGAAATAATTAATAAACGAATAAAAGAGCTTGCATTTTTAAATAAAGGCTTAAAAATTGGACTTCAAGATTTAAGAACAGGTCAACACGATGAATATCACTATGAAGGTGGAATAAAAGATTTCATTAAATATATTGATGAGGGAAAATCAAGGTTATTCTCAACACCTTTGTATTTTTCTGCCGAAAGTGACATTGTAAAAATGGAAATTGCAGTGGAATACACTGATTCTTACACAGAAAACACTTTTAGTTATGTAAATAACATACCAACAACTGAAGGTGGAACGCACGAAACAGGTTTTAAATCTGCTTGGACAAAAGTGTTAAATGATTATGCAAGAAACAGTGGATATCTCAAAGAAAAAGATGCCAATTTTCTTGGTGAAGATTTTAGAGAGGGTATAACTTGTGTTATTGCTGTAAAAATGCACAATGTTGAATTTGAAGGTCAAACAAAAACAAAACTTGGAAACCCAGAAGCTAAAACTGAGGTTGAAAGACTTACAATTCAAGAACTATCTAAAATTTTTGCAAATAAAGATTATGAAAAAATTGCAACAACAATTTTGGACAAGGCAAAAATTGCTGCAAAAACAAGAGAAGCAGCAAAAAGAGCAAAGGAAATTTCAAGGGCAAAATCAAGTGCTGATAATTTTAATCTTGTTGGAAAACTTGCTGCTTGCACATCAAGAAAAGCAGAAAAAAGCGAGTTGTTTATTGTTGAGGGTGATTCTGCAGGTGGAAGTGCAAAGCAAGGCAGAGATAGAATGTTTCAAGCAATTTTGCCTTTAAAAGGTAAACCACTTAATGCCGAGAAGAAAAGGATTGACCAAGTGCTTGCAAACGAGGAAATAAGAACAATTATAAGTGCGCTAGAAACGGGAATTGGCGAAGATTACAACAGAGATAATTTAAGATATAACAAAGTTATAATTCTATCCGATGCAGACCAAGATGGTGCACATATCAGAGCAATTTTATTGACATTCTTTTTTAGGTATATGCGAAATCTTATAAATGATGGGCACGTTTATATTGGACTGCCACCACTATATAAAGTTTATAAAAAGAACTATACAGAATATGTGTATTCAGATTATGAACTTCCTGAGGCAATTGAAAGAGCAGGGAAAGGATATCAAATTCAAAGATATAAAGGTTTGGGCGAAATGAACCCAGAACAACTTTGGGAAACAACAATGGACCCAGAAAAGCGAAGTCTTATTCAAGTTACAATTGATGATGCTGCAGAAGCAGAAAAAATGGTTACAACTTGGATGGGTGACAACATAGATGCAAGAAAGGCATATATTGCACTTCACGCAAATTTTAACAGACAAGACAAATTTGATGAAGAAATCTTAAAATAGGAGATTAATGTGGAAGATGATAAAGATTTGCCACTTGAACCTATTGTTGGGCAAATTTGCTATGATGAATTAGACTTAAAAACTGATGAAGAAGAAAAAGAAGATACGAATGTGGCAATTTTAGATGGACAAATGAACATAGATGAAATTAGTAAAAATGTGAATAACACAAACATAGAAAATAAGGGAAACAAAGTGGAAGATTTAGAAAAAAAGAAAAAAGAATCATCTAAAAAATTAGATGACAACAATAACAATAAAGGTTTAATTTTTAAATCACTTGAAGAAGTTTTGCACGATTCAATGATACCATACACCGAACACGTTGTTATGGATAGGGCTTTGCCAAGAGTAGAGGACGGACTTAAACCAGTTCAAAGAAGGATTTTGTATTCTATGCTTGAACTTGGACTTGAACCAGACAAGCAATATCGTAAATCTGCAAGAATTGTTGGTG
This sequence comes from uncultured Christensenella sp., assembly GCA_949294585.1. GTDB lineage: Bacteria > Bacillota > Clostridia > Christensenellales > UBA1242 > UBA5893. The sequence continues at coordinate 14,172 of CASFHZ010000035.1, forward strand.
ACTGTATGGGTAAATATCACCCACACGGTGACAGTTCTGTTTATGATGCAATGGTTAGAATGGCACAACCATATAGTATGAGTGAAGTTTTGGTAGATGGCCACGGAAACTTTGGTTCAATTGATGGTGACAGTGCTGCCGCTATGCGTTACACAGAGGCAAGACTTGCACCTCTTGCAATGGAACTTTTAAGAGATTTAGAAAAAAATACTGTACATTGGAGTTTAAACTTTGATGACACACTAAAAGAACCCGATATGTTGCCAGGAAGATTTCCAAACTTGCTTGTAAACGGAGCATCGGGAATCGCAGTTGGTGTTGCAACAAACATTCCACCACACAACTTTGCCGAAGTTTGCGATGCAGTTATTGCATATATAAATAAGCCAACAATAACATTAAAAGAGATTATGCACTATATAAAAGCACCTGATTTTCCAACAGGTGGACAAATTATTGCAGGTGAAGAACTTGTTAATGCCTATAAAACAGGTAAAGGCAAAATAACAATAAGGGCAACTGTTAATATTGAAACAGATGGTGATAAACAATCTATTGTTATAACTGAATTGCCATATCAAACAAACAAGGTTGCACTCTTGCAAAAAATTGCAGAACTTAAAGAGCAAAACAAGGATAAACTATCTACAATTAGTGAAATTAGAGATGAATCAGACAAGCACGGAATGCGTGCAGTTATTAAATTGAAAAAAGAAGGCAACGCAAAAGCAATACTGGACTATCTTTTTAAAGCAACGGGAATGCAAGTGACATATGGAATTAATATGGTTGCTATTGCTGATGGAAAACCAAAACAAATGGGACTTTTGGACATAATATCATATTATGTTGAATATCAAAGGGAGATAATTCACAGAAGAACCAAATTTGATTTAGATGCTTGCAAAGATAGAGCACATATTATTGAAGGCTTATTAGTTGCAATTAAAAACATTGATGAAGTTGTTAAAATTATTAAAAAATCAGCAACAACATTTGAAGCAAAACAAAAGTTAAAAGAAAGATTTGTATTAAGCGAAAAACAAGCACAAGCAATTTTGGATATGAGACTTGCAAGACTTGTTAATCTTGAAATTACAAAACTAGAACAAGAACTTAAAGAGTTACAACAAAAAATAAAAGAATTAACAGAAATATACAATTCTAAAAAATTACAATACAATGTTGTAAAAGAAGAACTATCTGCAATAAAAAAACAATACAAATCACCAAGAAGGTCAGTTCTATCAAATTCAGATGAAATTGTTTATGAAGAAATAAACGAAGATGAAGCATTTGCAAAAGAAGTGGTTGTTGGGTTAACTGCATCAAACACAATAAAATCTATACCACTTAAAAACTACAACTTGGCACAAAAAGAAATTTCTGAAACATCAACACTAAATGATGTTCACAAAATTTTAAGAAATGCTTTATCAAATCAAAGTGCTTTAATATTCACAAATTTGGGCAATTGTTTAAAGGTTAACATAAAAAATATCCAAGAAGCAAAATGGAGAGAGAAGGGTTGCACATTGCAATCACTAGATAAAAATGTAAAACCAGATGAAATAGCAGTGGAAGTGAGAATAATTGATGATGTTGAAATGCTAAGTAATGAAGACCTTATTTTCTTTACAAAAGATGGAATGGTTAAAAAGACTAATTTTGCCGAGTATTTTATTAGCAAAAATTACTTCCAAGCAATAAAACTTAAAGACGGCGACAGAGTTATTGGCGTTCAAACTTTTGACAAGTCTAAATCTATTTTAATGATGACAAAAAATGGTATGGTTCTAAATTTTGAAAATTTGGACATTCCACTTATGGGTAGAGTAACATCAGGTGTTA
>CASFHZ010000036.1 GCA_949294585.1 uncultured Christensenella sp.
TTGTAATATTGATTTTCTTCTTTTAGTTGTTGATTTTCAGCAATTAAATCTTCTTTTAGTTGCTTATTTAACTTTTTCTTTTTTCCTTTATTTGGGTTGTCCATTTTCGTAGTTCTACCACGCCGTTCTTTGTAAAGCCCAGCTTCTCCTTCTTCTAAGAATATGCGTTCCCAAAGTTTTAACCTATTCCTAAAACAGCTTTCTTTACCATTTTCACAAAGATACTTTCTAGCAGTTTCATTGTAAGATAGATTATGTTCCCGCATATCTATTATACACGAAATTTTAAATTCTGGACTATATTTTCTATTTTTTCTCATAAAAAATGCACCTCCTAAAGTGTCTAACTTTTGGGGTGCACTTCAAATTAAAAGTGCCATTTCTTATTTAAAGTGCCAATTTTTTGTGGATTATCTTCCTCTATAATCAAAGTTAATTATTATATCTTTTCTCCATTTTTCAAAACAAAACAATCAACAAGCAAAACAAGTTGTTTTGGATTTTTCTGCAAAACTTCTTCAAATCTGCTTGGTGTGTCAATTTCTAATTCAAATTTTTCAACATATGTGCAATATACTTTTAAACTGTCTTTTGCAAAAAGATATGCTTCTTCAACTGTTTCGCCATCTGTTGTTATGTTTAAGTCTGGAAACAAAACAGTGTATTTATCTTCTTCTTTATAAAATATTGCTGGAAACAAAAATTGTTTCATAAAACTCTCCCCTACATATCAAGTTAAGAATATGTTATCACATATTTTATGTTATTCAAAATGTTTTTTAAAAAAAATTCAAAGCAATTGCTTTGAATTTGTATATTATTAGAATTGGTAATCGTTTGAATTGTCGAAATTTTTTGCTTTTTCAGAAATCATTTTTAACCCTTTCTTGTTTGAATATTTCATATCATCAGTCATATAATTCTTTTTTTCAGGAATTTCAAACGCAGCCACCAAACTAACAACTCTTAATGCAGGATTATTTGTGTTTCCAATGCTTGTACGATTACTTATTAATTCTTTCATATTGTCCTCCGTTATTAATTTCGATATTATATTAACACACATTTTTCAATTTGGCAATACCTATTTTTTATTTTTTTTCATTAAGGGTTATAGTTGCTTGGATTTTGTTTCGAAATTTTCTTTGCAACATTGCTTTCGTTAACATTGCTTGTTTCTTGTGGTGGAATAAATTGCACTGTGTTTGGTGGCAAAGTAATTCCCTCTGTTACCTCTTCAACCCCTTCAATTATTATACCCTCTTGTGGCTCATATGTTTCATCTCTAATAAGTTTGCTCTCAACAAGCACACCATCTATATACCTATCAATATATCCCTTTGCTCTGTAACCTTCTCGTGGATATTTAAGCCTTAAATATTCACCTTTATATGTTACCTTATTTGAATACTGTCCTGTTGTGTCTGGCACAATTCTATCACCAGGGTGTGGAATTGCTCCCAAAAACTCCACTCTTCTAACAACCTTTTCATTTTCGTTGAAAGGTTTTCCATAAACATCAACATAAACATTGTCATTGTCCGAATATGTTTTTATATATATTTTTTCGCCCGTGTTGTTTTTAAATCTCAAATCAGAATATCCCTCGCTAACCATCGCATCAAAAGCAAGCCAAACATATGAAGATGGCAAAGTGTGTTTGTTCACTTCTAATATTTCCAAATCTGCATTCAAAAGTGCATTATATAGAGTTGTTGAAGATTGGCAAACACCTCCACCTGTTCCCTCAACATAAACACCATTTAGAATTATATTTGCTTTTTTGTAACCGTTTTCTGCTGTTCTTGAACCTGTTGTTTGATTAAACGAAACTTCTTGGTCGGGCTCAACAATCATTCCATTAAATGCTTCAAGTGCGTGCCTTACATTGTGTTTTCTATCATCGCTTGAAGTTGAATAACTTGTGCTAAAACTTCCCCTTTTTGCAATTGAATTAACAAGGTTTTCCCTTTTCACTTCGGGTTCAGTTATTATTGTTGGAATGTTTATATCCACCTTTAAAGAGGTCATTAGTGCGTTGTCGATGTCATTTTTTAGTTTTTCTTGATTAACAATCTCTCCTGATTGTTCTTGTGTGAATGAAAATGGTTCATCTTTGCTAACATCAAAAACAACTTCTGCGTTAACAAAAGGTTTGTCTATTTCTTTTGCCAAGTTTGATATTTTTTCAGGCAAACCTGTTAGCACACTTGAATAGGACACATTAAATGTTTTTTCGCCATTCAGTTTGTCCAATTTAATTTTTTTCTCTATCAAATTTCCCGAATTAAAGTAATTATAAACATTTTCAACATATGGCATAATGGAATTGTCTATTTCAAAATCTTCACCTTTCCAAACCCAAACTTGTTCGTTGTGATGAAGTGTTATTTCTATATCTTTTCGAGAATCTGTCAATTTTGTTGCAACAACATTTTGTGCCTGCTGTTTGCTTAGTCCCGAAACATCTATGCCATTAATTTGAGTTCCATTAGTGAATTTGTTATTCACAAACAAAACATCTTTAAAAACATAATAGCCATAGCCTATTACTCCAATGGCAACAACAAAAACAAGACTTACTATTAAAAATATTTTCTTTCTCTTATTCATATATTACCTCTAAGAATATTATTTGCTTATCTTTTTGTATTATTCAAAATATGTGATATTGACTTATTAATAAAAATATTCTATAATATGTGATGTAATGTTTATGGAGGGCTATTTTGTATAACAAACCTTGTTTAATAACAGTTTTTGATTGGTCAATTGACTATCTTGAAGAAAAATTGAAATATTCTAAAAACCATTTTTCAACATTTAAAATTTCTATTGATTTAAGTGATTATAGCAATTTTGAAGTTTTTGCAAAAATTTTGGATTGCATAAAAAAAGCAAACATAAAACTATCTGATTGTGAATTTGATGTGGAATTAAAAAAAGGATTATTGCCACTAAACTCTTACAAAAATATCAGGGAATTTTATTCATATTTAACTGCAAACAAAATTGCTTTTAGTTTTAAAGAATACAATATGACTTGGACAATAAAGCAAGTTGAAGATACATATAAACAAATTGCAAAAACAGTAAAAAAACTAAAATCAAACAAACTTTCACCTTTTGAACAAATCTTGTGTGCGTATAGAGAAATAACAAACAGAATCTACACAACGGAAAACAAAAAAGAAAATTCTTTGCTGTCAAGAAGCATTTATGGAATTTGCAACTCAGATAAAATTGTATGCACAGGCTATGCAGAATGGGTTTATGAAGTGTTTAAAATGCTAAACAACAACAATATAAAAGTTTATGCTTGCAGTGTTGATTTAATTGATGAATACAAAGGAACAACAACTGGACACAGAACAAACATTGTTTATTTAAAAGATGAAAAATATAACATTGAAGGCTTTTATTCACTAGACAGTTGTTGGGATAGCAAAAAAGATGCAGAAAGTGTTATGACATTAAAAAATTGTTTAATTCCAATTGATGATTTAAAATTCTATCAACCTCGTGTTATTGTTTCATCAAACACAAATCCGTTTATATATCTATTAAACGAACACAAACCAAGCACTATGCTTGATGCTATTAATTCTAATGTTAGAAATGTTTTAAATGAGCAAAATTTTGTAAATATGCAAGATGAAAGAGAAATATACAAACAAATTGTGCTAAACAAATATGAAAATTATGCTGTTGATTACAACGATGAATCATATAAAAATCTTTTAGACAATCTAAACAATCCAAACTTTTTTAAAGGTTCAGTTTTGGAATACACATTCTTAAAAAGTGTTTGCAACAAAATAAAACAAAAAACATCAATAATAAACGACTTGGATTATGAAAAAGCATTGAGTGTTGTTTGCAAAAATGTTGATAATATGACACAAGAACAAACAGATGATTATGTTAAAAAAGTGATAGACAAAACAAAAAATGAGGCATTTAAAGCATTTTCATACGGTGCAAAAAATAGTTTTGCAATAATCTCAAAAGCAGAACTTACAAGAAGTCAACAACGCGCTAAGGAAATTCTTGAAAGAAGAGAAAAAGCAAAGCAAAAACGACAAAATGATTTAAAACAAAAAACCAATTCAAAAACAAATAATGAATTAACAAAATAAAAAACCACAAAAAAACTGCCTTTATTTTGGGGTGCACCCCATTTTTGGCAGTTTTTTCTATAACATACTAATAAAAATGCCCAAAACAAGTTTAAAATTAAATAGTGTTTTGAGCATTTTTTATAATGTTAAA
>CASFHZ010000037.1 GCA_949294585.1 uncultured Christensenella sp.
AAAGAATATATATATTATTACAATAACGAGAGAATAATACTCAAATTAAAAATGAGTCCGGCAAAATACCGAACTCAAAATCAAATTATTTAATTAAATTTTTGTCCAACTTTTGGGGTGCACCCCAGAAGAAGTATGCTATTTTTTAATTGTTTGTGTAAAAAAAGATGTTCAATTGAACATCTTTTATTGAGCATTGCTTTTCTTTTGGAATTTTCCATCTTTTTTCTTTACTGTAAGGTTAAGGTCTTGTTTTTCAGCAAGTTTTTCAGCAACTTGCATTGCTTCTTGTTTTGTTTTACATCTTTTTGATGCTCTTGTTGCACCTGTTTTTTTAACAACCCATTGTTTGCTTTCTTTGTCATATGAAACCATATATTTTTGTGCTTGTTCTTTTTTCTCTACACTTTTTGTTTCATCATTTGATTTTGGTTGTTCTGTTGTTTCTTCATTTAATTCTTCTTGTTTTTTTTCGGTTTCTTTAACTTCCGTTTTTTCCTCAACTTTATTTTCTTTAGTTGTTTTTTTAGATTCTTTTGTTTCTTTTGCAACTTTTTTGTTTTCTGTTACATCTAAATTTGATGTTTCTAATTTTGTTGATGTTTTTTCTTCAACAACATTGTCATTTTTTTCTTCTGATTTTTCTGGTTTATCCTTATCTTTAAAAACAACCAAAAGAACAATTGCAACAATTATTAAAACTATGCAAACAAGAAGAGGCCAATATTCTTTTAAAAATTCTAACATAAAATTCTCCTTCCTTTTAAAACAAAGATATTATACAACATAAAATGTCAATTTTCAATATTTTTTTTACATTTTATTTTTTTTAGTTGCTATTGAAATTTATATATTGTTTATGTTATACTAGAACAAATTTAAAGGAAGGTGAATATGGCTAAATTAGTTAAAGTAGTTTTTGTGTATGATTTTGATAAAACATTATCGCCAAGAAATATGCAAGAATTTTCATTTCAAGACTTAATAAAGTCTAACAAAGATGATTGGTGGGCAGATGTTAATGTTTTCGCAAAAAAGCACAATATGGACGGAGCACTTGCAATGATGTTTAAGTTAATAACTGTTACACGCAAAAAAGGAATTCATTTAACAAGAGATGATATTGTTAATCTTGGCAAAGACATTGAATTTTATCCAGGAGTTGAAACATTTTTTAAAAGGATTTCTGATTATGCAAGAACGCTTGGTTTAGATTTAAAGCACTATATTATTTCAAGTGGTCTTAAAGAGATTATTGAAGGAACACAAATCGCACATAATTTTCACAGGATTTTTGCTTCTCAGTTCGCTTATGATGAGGAAGGTATTCCATTTTGGCCTTCACAAGCAGTTAATTACACAACAAAAACTCAATACATTTACAGAATAAGAAAAAATGCTTTAGATGATTTATATAATCCATCAAGTGTTAATGAATATATTGAGTGTAAAGATGATTTGGTTCCATATCAAAATTTTGTTTATTTTGGAGATGGAGAAACAGACATTCCTTGTATGAGAACGGTCAGCAAAAAAGGTGGAACATCAATTTGTGTTTATGCACCAAATGATGAAAAGAGTTATCACGAATGCAGAAAATTATATCTTGAGCGTAGGTCGGATTTTCTTGCTTGTGCAGATTACGCCGAAGGAAGTGAGTTGGATTTGATTTGTAAGAATATATTAAACAAAATTGCAAGTTACATTTTAAAACCTGGTGATGAAAAATAACAACCTAATGTGCTTAAAATTGTAAATCTTAGTTAATAATAATAGTATAAAAAGTTAGTAATGTTAAAATAATTGCTAACTTTTTGTATATTGCTTGACTTTATTATAGTTTTTTTATTAAAATAATGTGTAACAAGGAAATATATGCCAAATGTATAATTAAAAAAGTTATAAGGAGAAAATAAAATGCGTAGAAGATTTACCATTTTAAGTTTACTTGTTTGTATAATTGCCGCACTTGCGTTGGTATCTTATGGTGTTTATGCAAGTTTGCAACAAACATTTTCAGTTTCAAACACAATTGGGTTTGTTGCATCACAAGATGTTTATGTTGCACTAGATTGCAGTATTAGTGGAAGTGTTCAGTCAAATTTAACAACTCCACCAAGTGAATATTCATCATTAGAGGAATATTGGAATGATATTGGAGTTAAACATCAAGTAACTTTCACTGAGGATATGAGAGGGCAAAATCAGAATTTATCAGCAAATCCTTGGATTGTTAGAGAGAGTTTAAATTTCATTAATGGAACAACTGAAATTGTTTACACAATAAAGGTTTATAACTATTCATATAAAGATTTAAAAGTTTCATTTAGTAGTTATGTTAACGATTCTCAATATATTGAAAATGAATATTCAGAACCAATTATAATTGATGGTTATGCTCAAGGCGAAGAAGCAAGTTTTAAAGAAGTTGTTTTAAAAACAAAAGTAAAAGACCCTGCAAAAGGATTTAAGGAAGAAAAAAACGATTTTACACTATTATTTGAAGTTATATAATTTTGCGTTGACATTAAACAGTTTTAATGATACATTAATCATACTATTTAATTAATAAGGATATAGAGATGAAAAAAAAATTAGGAATTTTGTGCGCACTTGTGCTTTGTTTATGTTTTATTTTTAGTGGTTGTTCTCCAAAGTTGAATTTGCCAACTGGCGAGGTTAGTTCAAATGGAGGAAGTGTTGTTGTAATTGGAGATTATGTTTATTATGCCAACACTTTTGTTGATTACTCAACATTAAGTGGAGATGATAACACCGAAAATACAACAAAACAAAATGCAATATATAGAGTAAAAACTGATGAATATGGTTACACGGAAAAAGATGATGAAGATGCTATATTAAACATAGAAAAAGTTTACTCAAAAATTGCTGGGTTTAATAACTCTAATATGTTTATTTGTGGAAATTATTTATACTTTACTTCTCCTAATGTTCACAAAGAACAAAAAACAGGAAATGATAGGTTTGATTTAACAACATTGTTTAGAATAAAACTTGATGGAACGGGATTAAAAGAAATTTACACCACAAAAACAATTCAAGGTAAATTCTATTTAGTTACCGAGGAAAACCCATATTTGTTGATATTTGATGATAGTAAAATTGTTAAACTTGAACTGAAAGAAAATTTGTCATCTCCAAAAGTTCTTGTTGAAAATGTTTTAGATACAGTTTTTCCAAGTAAATATGGTTTAATAAATGAAATATATTATACAACTGATATAAACGAAGATGATAAAAATGCTGGAATAACTGGTAATTATTTATATAAATACAATATTGCAAACAATCAATCAACAAAACTTGGAAAACCAACACAACAAACAATAACACTTGTTGCATACGAGTTTGGGAATTTATATTATAAATTGCTTGTTGATGGTGAAGCGTGTTATTATTCTCAAAAACTAACATCATCTTGGGGTGCAAATGTTACTCAATGGACAGTTGTTGGAGATGTTGATGGAACAGATAGTATTTCTCAATTTACACCAATAAATGAAAATAATGTTGTTTATAAATATGATTCAAAAATTTATTTAAACTATGAAATACTTGTTAGTGAAGATGCAAACATAGAACTTGTTGATGGTGATTATGTTTACTATTCAAACAGTGATGGACTTTATAAATTAAGTTACAGAGATAAAAAGGAACAAACTGTTGCAGAACAAAAAAATATTCAAACAGGTTCTTGTGATATTGCAGGGGAATATGTATATTTCTATGCAAAACTTGATACAAACACAACCGAAACATATTATGCATTTAGAGCAAATATAAAAACTCCAGAACTTGGAGAAGGAAGAGTTAGATGTGAATGCATTGCAACTGTTTTGGAAGAAGATTTAGAAAAAGAAGAGTAAAATAAAAACAATCTCATTCTTATGAGATTGTTTTATTTAAAATCAATGTTGAAATTTGTCACATTATGTGATAATATGATGGTATGGATAAGTTTAATGAGTTATGCACCAAATATGGTGTTAGAATGCACAGAAGTCAAAAAAAGAAATTTAGAGAAGACCTTACTCAAAATGCACAAACAATGGGGTATTCTGTTAAAACAGAAAAAAGTTTAATTGCAAAAAATGTTGTTGTTGGAGATGTTGATAAGGCAGAAAT
>CASFHZ010000038.1 GCA_949294585.1 uncultured Christensenella sp.
CAACATTTGTTATGTCAATTGTTAAATCATTAACTCCATTAAGGTTTTCAAATGTGAATGTTAAAGAAATTAATGTGTTTTTTTCTGTGAAGTTTGTTTGACCAAGCACCCAAGGGGCAATGTTAATTTGTTCGTTTGTGTAGCCCTCTCTGTCGGCACGGTCAAGTTCATAGTAGTATGTTTCTGTTGCACCGTTTGTTACAAGTTCGGGACCTTCGTATGCACCTGTTATTCTAACAAATACATTTTCATCACCACTAACAAAATCGGTTGTGTTGGCAATTCCGGTGTTTGCTCTTATTATTGCAAACACGCCAAAGCCTAGCAGTAAAAATATAATAATTAAAAGTGTTATGGTTATTGTTAACTTAAATTTGTTCATAATACAACTCTCCCACAAGTATTAATTTCAAAGTTATTATATACCAAATATTTAAAAAAATAAAGCAAAATACATAATTAGTTCATTTTTGTTTTATATAGTTTTAAACAAATTAATAAAATAAAAATAAATTAAAAAAATAGTTGCAAAAGTAAAATCAATATGATAAAATACATCAGATTAAATAAAGGAGAGAAAAAAGTGCCAAATATTAAGTCAGCAATTAAGAGAGTGAATGTTAATAAAAAGAAAAATGCAGAAAATAAAGCAGTTAAATCTCAAATTAACACAGCTATAAAGAAATTCAAAATGGCTGTGGCAGAAAAAGATGTTGAAAAAGCAACAGCACTTTTTAGCGAAGCTGTTTCTGTTATAGATTCTGCTACAAGCAAAAATGTTATTCATAAAAATAATGCATCAAGAAAACAAGCAAGACTTGCAAAACTTTTAGAAACAATAAAAAAGTAATTGAATAACAAAAAGCAATTTTATTTTAAGTTGCATATAATTTTGTAAGGCATAACAAATTTGTTATGTCTTTTTTGCTAAATGAAATATAATTAAATAATGAAAATTTGGGTATAGACAAATTCGACATATTATGTTACAATTTAAATATTAATGGAGGAAAATATGGCAGAATTATCAAGATATCACAGAATTCATAAATTTCCTAATGGAGCAACTTTAATTTATTACAAACACAATGTAAATAACACAACTCAATTTTTGCTTGGTTTTTTAGGTGGAGCATCACTAGATGGAGAAATTGAGGGAACAGCACATTTTTTGGAGCATATGTTAATTAAAGAAACACCTGAATTATCAAAAGAATACCTTTCAAAAGTATTTAAAGATATGGATACAGTTGTTAACGCATACACAACAAAAGATAGAATTATGTTAACTGCAGATGTTCCTAATAGAAACTTGGAAAAGGTTTGTGATTTATATTCAAAATTATTGTTTAATAAAAGCTTTGATGCAAAATCTATTGACCTTGAAAGAGGTGCAATAAACGAAGAAATAAATATGTATGGCGATGATTGTGCAGACAATTCATATGATAACTTTACCGATATTGTGCTTTCTCAAATAATTGAAAATTGGAATGAGATTGATATTTTGGGAACAAAAGAGTCAATTGCTAAAATTGACGAGTCTGTGTTAAGGGAATACATAGACAACAATTTTGTTTCAGAAAATTTGGTTATTTCAGTTGTCAGCAATTTGGAATTTGATGAAATTAAAAATATTTTTGAAAAACATTTTGTTGAAAAAGCAAAGTCTGATAAAACAAAGAAAATAACATACAAAAAAACAAAATATTTTAGTCCATCAAATTATATTTTTAAATTGAGAAACAATAATCAAAAAACTGTTGAAATTAATGTTGCTTATATGTCCAGAAAATATGAAAAAGAAACACATTTGTATAGTTATGTAGAATATTATATATTTAATGATTTTGCAGGAAGATTGTTAAAAGAGATAAGAACAAAAAGAGGATTGGCTTATTCTACTGATTATAGAACAATACTCTTACCTAATAATATGTCGCTTAACACTTTTAGTGTTTTAACAAGTAAAGAAAAAGTTAATGAAACATTAAAGTGCTTAGGTGAAATTATAAAAGATATTACTCAAAATGGTGTAACGCAACAAGAACTTGATGATTGTAAAAATATGATATTAACTCGTGAAGAGGACAGGAGAAATAACTTAAAAACAATAAGTCCAGAAGTTATATTAAAAAGATATTTGGAAGGGACAGAAGTTTTTTTCAATAATCAAATTCATAGAGTTAAAGAGTTAACACTTGACAATGTTAACAAATACCTAAGAGACACATACACAAATGCTAATATTTTTGCAATGATCAGAGGTGATATTGATGAAAAATCAATGGACACATATCAAATTCAAAAAACACTAAATTCAAGACTTGCTCAGTGTTATTTTGATTATGTTGACAATTGTTTCAAAGATTATGCAACAGGAGAAAAGATTTCTGAGAAGCGTGCATTTGAATTGGCAAATGGCATAACTGAACAAGAAAAATGGTCTAATATGGCAATTGTTCAAGACACAACAAACATAAAATCAAATAAATTGGATAATGCTAATATTGCCGTTGCAACAAAAGATGTTATAAAAAATTTATCTTTTGAAAATAAAATTTCAATTGCAAATCAAGTTCTAGAACAATTGGGTTTAAACTTGAAATTGGCCATAGAACAAAATGAAAATGGTGCTAGTATCGAACAGGAAGCTGATTTAGATGAACACACAGAAGAAAAAACAGAAAAGAAAGAAGCATCTTCTGAACAAGAAAAAACAGAGGAACAAGCAAAAACTGAAAACCAAGATGAATTGGTTATGTAATAAAAAAATCTGCAAATCACTGCAGATTTTTTTATTATTCAACTTTGGCTGTTAAACGCTTTATATGAACAACATTTTTAAAATCAGATTTTATTTCTTCGTTTGTTGGGAAAAATGGAAAAGGTTGTTTGTTTTTTATTTTTTGAAGAACATATTTTTTTACATATTCTTTTAATGCATTTAAACATTTTTCAATATCATTTTCTATAATGTCATTCATAACAATTCCTGGCACAAAACCGTGATATGTTTTGTCTTCCAATGTTACAACAAGGGGAATTGTTATCTTTTTATCAACAACGCCACTGGCAACATTAATATAATCATTATCATTAATAATATTGTAATCTTTTTTTATCATTTTTTCCTCACTTTTAACAAAGATTAACATATTTTTAAAATTTTTACAAGTTAATTATAAAATTGCAATTTCTTTTGTTAAATTTTTGCAATTAAACTGCAACAATATTAACAAGTTTATCTTTTATTGCAATAACTTTCTTTATTGTTTTGTTTTCCAAAAGTTGTTTAATTTGAGCGTTGTTTAATGCAAGATTTTCCATCTCTTTTTGTTCTGTGCCTGCTTTAATTACAATTCTTGCTCTAATTGCACCATTAATTTGCACAACAATTTCAACATTTTTTGAAATTGTTTTATTTTCATCATATGTTGGCCAAGATTGATTGAATATAGAATGGGCATTGCCCAAACTTTGCCAAACTTCTTCCATATAGTGTGGGGCAAATGGAGCGAGGAGTTTTGCATAAGCATAAATTGCCTCTTTTTCCAATTCATAATTTCTTGATTCTTTTGCTTGATATTTTTGCAGTGCAGAAGTTAATTCCATTAATCTTGCTATTGCTGTGTTAAATTGGAATTTTTCAATGTCATTTGTTACTGCTTTTATTGTTTTGTGAAGAGCAAGTGTTAGGTCTTCATCACTTTCTGAAATATTGTTTTTTGGAAGTGATGCAAAGTTTTCAAAAATTCTCTGTATTTTTTGGAAGAATTTGTTAATTGCCAAAATTCCATCATCGCTCCAAGGACCACCTTCGGTGTAAGAAAATCCAAATGCCAAATATGTTCTAAAAACATCGCTTCCAAATTTTTCAACATATTCATCAGCAGAAACGGTGTTGCCCAAACTTTTGCTCATTTTTTGACCATCACTGCCCAAAATTGTGCCTTGATGTATTAAACTTTGGAATGGTTCATCACCTGAAACATAGCCCATATCACGCATTGCCTTGTAAATAAATCTAGCATACAAAAGATGCATTGCTGCGTGCTCAACGCCACCAACATATTTATCAACATTCATAAATTTGTCGGTTATTTTTTTATCCCAAGGTTTTTCGCTGTTGTGAGGGTCAAGATATCTTAAGTAGTACCAAGAAGAGCAAACAAATGTGTCAAGTGTGTCGGTTTCTCTTTTTGCCTTTTGCCCACAAACAGGACAAGTTGTATTTAAAAATTCTTCGCAATAGGCAAGAGGTGATTTTCCGTTTGGTTTAAAATCAACATTATAAGGCAATTTAACAGGCAGGTCTTTTTCTGGAACAGGTACAATTCCACAATGTGGACAATAGATTACTGGAATAGGAGCACCCCAATATCTCTGTCTTGAAATAAGCCAATCTCTAAGCCTATATGTTGTTGTTTTTTTGCCTGCATTAAGTTGCTCTAAATCTGCAACAATTGCATCTTTTGCTTGTTTTGTTGTTAAATCATTATATTTTCCACTATTAACTAAAATACCATCAGATGTATATGGAAGTGTTACATTATTTTCTTTGTTTGTTATAATTTGTTTAATTTCCAAATTGAATTTTTTTGCAAATTCAAAATCTCTTTCATCGTGTGCGGGAACTGCCATAACAGCGCCTGTGCCATAACTTTCAATAACATAATCAGATATCCAAACTGGCACTTTTTGTTTTGTTAGTGGGTGAATTGCATATGCACCTGTAAATGCTCCCGTTTTTTCTTTAACTGTGTTTGTTCTGTCAATTTCACTTAAATGCAAAGCATAATCTTTGTATTTTTCAACTTCTTCTTTTCTGTCTTGTGTTGTGATTAAATCAACCAATTTATTTTCAGGGGCAAGCACAACATAACTAACACCCATAAGTGTGTCAACTCTGGTTGTGAAAACGGTTATTGTTTCTTTGTGACCTTCAATTCCAAAAACAACTTCGCTTCCTGTGTTTTTTCCAATCCAGTTAGTTTGTATTCTCTTTGTTTTTTCTGGCCAATCCAAATTTTTTAAGCCTTCAATTAACTCATCAGCATATTCGGTTATTTTAAAGAACCATTGTGTTAAGTGCCTATGTTCAACAGGAGTGTGACATCTTTCACACACTCCACCACTTGCTTGTTCATTTGCAAGCACTGTTTGGCATTTTGGACAGTAGTTAACAGGTGCATCTTTTCTGTATGCTAAACCTTTTTTATATAGTTGCAAAAAAATCCATTGTGTCCACTTATAGTACTCTTCTTCATTGGTTTTAATCTCATAATCCCAATCGTAAGTGGCACCAATGTTTTTTAGTTGCTCTTCCATTGTTTCTATGTTCTTTGCTGTGCTGTCTTTTGGGTGGATTCCAGTTTTTATAGCATAGTTTTCTGCAGGAAGTCCAAATGCATCAAAACCAACAGGGTGAAATACATTGTATCCTTGCATTCTCTTCATTCTGCCATAACTGTCTGGCAAACTGTAATTCCACCAGTGACCAAGGTGTAATTTGCTTCCAGATGGATATGAAAACATTTCTAACAAATAATATTTTGGTTTTTTAGAGTTTGGGTCAAATTTATATGTTTTGTTTTGTTCCCAAATTTTTCTCCATTTATTGTCAATTGATTTGTTGTAACTAAAATTCATAAATTTTCTCCATTAATGTAAATTTTTTATCACCTTTAACTTTTTTTGTCAATGAGTTTTAGTAAATTATAGAAATACTATAGTATATTTACTAAGATTTATTTAATAAATAATATAATAAATGTTTGTTTCTACATTTTTCACAAAACGGTTAGTACATTTAATTTTTATTTGTCATATATAATAAATATGTTGATTTAAAAGACATTAAATTAATCTTTTTTGTACTAAAATACAAATCAACTAAAATAGATTGAAAAAATTTGTGTAATGGTATAAACTTTTATTGGAGGTGGGTTATGAATACAATAAAAAGAACTTTTCCTTATGTTTTGAGTATTATTATTTCCTCATTGTGCTTAATTTCTATGTTATTTGCTTACATAGTTATGGATATGAGTATGGGAGATTTAATCAGTTTAAGTGTTGGTTGCAACGGGTATGAAATTATAAATGTAACTGACCTTGGATTTTGGTCGGTTATGCTGTGCATTACAAGTTTAATATTTGTAATATTTTTAATTTCGGTTATTGTGTTATCTTTGTTGGAAATTTTGAATGATTTGGGCGTGGTTAAATTTGAAGTGACATTCAGAAGAGTAACTTCATTAATATTGGTTAAATTTTTGCTATTTCTAATGTTAATTCTTGCTTTTCTTGAAATGCTATTTACAATATTTTTGGTGATTGCAAACAGTGAACAAGGTTTTGTTTTGGGAGCAGGTACATTTGTTTTGTTTGGAGTTGTACTTGTTGGATTTATTTTGTTCTTGTTTTTAGACAGAGCAGATTATTTTAAAACTTGGTCACAATTGCCTAAACATAAAAAAGAGATTGTAATAAAACCTTCCGATACTGAAAAAAAAGATGAAACAGGGGAAGTTATTGTTGAAAAAAACGAATAGCAGGTTAAGTGGGAGAACACAAGAAGCGTTGGCGATGCCAACAATTGCCCCAAGTGGGGCAATGAAATGCAGACGCATTTGCTTCTTGTGTGTTTTTAGTAAGTACACAAATTTGTGCAAAAATACAATAAAAATACTAAAAAAGATTGACAAATAAAAATTAAAGTGCTAAATATATGGTGTTGTTTTAATTTACCGTAGAAAAGACAAGTAGTCAAAAATAATTCTTTTATAGAGAGTAACGGTCGTGGCTGTAAGCCGTTTAAAAGAACTTTTGTATGAAACCACTTTTTAGGTAAGGGTGTGTGACCTATTCACAAAATAAGTGGCAGGCATTCCTGCAAATAAGGTGGAACCACGGAAATTATTTCGTCCTTAGATGTAATCTAGGGATTTTTTTATTTTAAGGAGGAATTAAAAATGGAAGATAATGTTTTGCAACAAATGTCAAGACACACAATGAGTCACGTTTTGGCAGGGGCAATAAAAAGTTTATTTGGCAATGATGTTAAATTTGGTATAGGACCTGCAATTGAAAATGGATTTTACTATGATTTTGATATGGAAAAGAATTTAACACCAGAAGATTTTGATGCTATTGAACAAAAAATGCACGAAATTGTAAATCAAAATTTAGATATGGTAAAAGAAGTTGTGTCAAAGGAAAAAGCATTAGAAATGTTTAAAGACCAACCTTACAAAATTGAGTTAATAAATGATTTGCCAGAAGATGCAGAAATCTCTGTATATCACTTGGGCGATGTGTTCTGCGATTTGTGTAAGGGACCTCACGTAGAAAACACAAAAATGCTTAGAAGTTTTTCATTTAAAATAAACAGAGTTTCTGGAGCTTATTGGCGTGGAAGCGAAAAAAATAAAATGATGCAAAGAATATATGTTTATGGTTTTTTGAATAAACAAGATTTAAAAGACTATATTCATATGATGGAAGAAGCACAAAAAAGAGACCATAGAAAATTGGGCAAAGAACTTGGATTATTTTTCATTTCAGAGTATGCACCAGGAATGCCATTTTATATGCCAAAAGGATTAATTTTAAAGAACGAATTAATTAAGTATTGGAGAGAAATGCACCAAAAGGCAGGCTATGTTGAAATTGAAACACCAATGGCAATGAACAGAAAGTTATGGGAGATTTCAGGACACTGGGATCACTATAAGCAAAATATGTATTCATTCAAAGCCGAAGATGAAGATTTTGCAATTAAACCAATGAACTGTCCAGGAGGAATGTTGTACTATAAGGAGAGCATTCACTCATACAAAGATTTCCCATTAAGAGTTGGTGAATTGGGTAAAGTCCACAGACACGAAGCAAGTGGAACTTTGCACGGATTGTTTAGAGTTAGATGTTTTACACAAGATGATGCTCATATATTTATGCTTCCAAGTCAAATAGAAAACGAAATAAAAAATGTTTTATCTCTTGTTGATGAAATGTACAAAGTTTTTGGATTAACATATCATTTGGAACTTTCAACAATGCCAGAAAATCACATTGGTGATGTAAAAGATTGGCAAATTGCAGAAGAGGGTCTAAAAAATGCATTAAATCACATAGGCAGAGAATATGTAATCAATGAAGGCGATGGCGCATTCTATGGACCAAAAATAGATATTCACATTAAAGATGCAATTGGCAGAACTTGGCAATGTGGAACAATACAACTTGATATGCAACTTCCAAAACGATTTAACTTGGAGTATGTGGCAGAAGATGGAACAAAAAAAGAGCCAATTATGATTCACAGAGTAATCTATGGTTCAATTGATAGATTTATTGGAATTATAACAGAAAACTATGCAGGAGCATTTCCTGTTTGGTTAAGTCCTGTTCAAGTAAAAATTCTTCCTATTTCAGAAAAGTTTATTGAAAATTGTAAAGACATACAAAATAAACTAGAAGAAAATGGCGTTAGAGTTGAACTTGATGATAGAAACGAAAAGATAAGTTACAAAATAAGAAGTGCAATTTCTCAAAAAATACCATACTTGGTTATTATTGGTGAAAATGAGATTAACAATAAAGTTGTATCAATCAGAAAGAGAGGGACAAATGAAACAACAGAAATGAAATTGGACGACTTTATATCAATGATAAATAAACAAATAAAAGAAAGGTCATAAAAATATAATATTGTGACTAACACAAAAAAGGAACTTTATAAAATATTAAAGTTCCTTTTTTGTTATAAATGTGTCATAAAAATGGTTAATTGATAAATTAAAAAAATTATTGTGAATTATTTTTTGTTAAGGTATTGCCAAGTAAATAATCAACACTAACTTCAAAATATTTTGCTAAGTCAATTAAATTTACTGTTTTTGGCAGTAAGCCATCACGCCACCTGTAATAATTGTATTCACTCATCTTTAAATTTTTCATTGTTTGAGCAATTGATGTTCCACTGGACTTTATCAATTTATTAAAATTTACAAAAAATAAATTATCGTTTAATTGCACACTGTTTTTTATGTCACTAAGTCCAAACAAAAAATCAAGTGAACAATTAAAAAATTTTGACATAGCTATTGCAATCTCAATTTTTGGATAATAATTATTATTAAAGTATCCATTTATTGTAGTTGAAGAAATGTTTAATTGTTTAGATAATTGTAATCTGGACATATTATTTTCAACTAGCAATTCTTGTAATCTTTCTTGAAAATCATTCATATAAAAACTCTCACTACTTTCTATAATTTTAAACTAAGATTGTAATAAATACTTGCATTAGATAGTTGTGAGGGTGTACAATGTCAATTGGGAACAAGAATTTATGTTTTAATTCAAAGGGGTTGTAATAAATTATATTTACTTTATAACACAAATTAACAAATACAATAAAGTAAAAATTTTAATAGATATAATTTATTTAAAAATAGTTATTAATTTTTAAATTTTCTATATTAAAAACTAGTTTTTAATTGTCAGACAAAACATCATCTTCATCTTGGTTTTGTGGCTGAGATATTGACTTTTTAATTCTTCTTTTAAATAATACAATTTTTCCTTTGTTTTTTAACATATCTATTATTACAAATATACAAGCAACACCAATTGCTATGTAAATTAATCTTGAAAAAATACTTGCCTGAGTTCCAAAAAAACCTGCAATAAAATCGTATTGCAAAAGTCCTATTGACATCCAATTTAATCCACCAATTATCAGTGCAATAAAAGAAATAATAAACATTTTGACTCCTCATTTACTATTTTGTGAATATTTTTTGAGTATATGCATATTATTTTATAACGAAATGCAAAAAAAGCATTGACAATTTTAAATTATGTTGATACAATATCACACGTTATGAGTTTAAAGGTGGATAACCACTTTTCTTTTTTTTACACTCAAGGAGGGAATTATGGAACAAGTGTATTTAACAGTTGAAGGAAAAAAACAATTAGAGGAAAAATTAGATTACTATAAAACAGTAAAAAGACCAGAAGTTTCAAAAAAGATTGGTTTGGCAAGAGAATTTGGTGATTTGTCTGAAAATGCTGAATATGATGCAGCAAAAGAAGAACAAGCAAGAATTGAAGCAGAAATTGCAGAAATGGAAGCAAAAATCAGAAATTGCATAATTATCAAAAAGGTTGACACATCAAAGGTTAGCATTGGTTGTTTTGTTACATTGTATGACAGAACTTTTGATGAAGAAGTAAAATACAAAATTGTTGGCTCAACAGAAAGCAATCCAAGACAAGGTCTTATAAGCAATGAATCTCCAGTTGGTATGGCTTTGATTGATAAAAAAGTAGGAGATGTTGTTAATGTTGAAACACCAACAGGTGTTTTGGTATTTGAAGTAAAAGCAATATCAGATAAATAGGAAAAAACCTATGGCAATGTGCCATAGGTTTTTTGTTTAATTATTATAAACTTGGTTCGTTTTCTTGATTGTTATTTGGCAGTGAATTTACAAAATTGTTAAAATCTTTTTCGTATTCATCACCAAATTTATTTTTCATAAAATTTATGTAAGATTTAAGCAATTTTACATCATTTTCTTCATTAAAAACAAAAGTACTTGTGGTGTGTATATAAAAATCTTCTATAAACATAATTTCACCATATTCCATTATTAAATCATTTAAAAAATTAGGTATATTGCCATAAGAGTTTAATAAATTTTTCAATTTTAATTCTTGCAACTTTGGAACTTTAATACATCTAATAAATAAATTATCTTCACATCTTTGAATTGGCTCAATTTTTTCTTTTGTTTTTTCGTCTATGTTGTTTTCAAATAATATGTAGTTATTTTTGATTAAAATTTGTTCTATGTCATCTTTGCTTAACCTATTGATGTATTTCGCCATAAAGACCTCACTTTCAAGTTTAGGGTAGCATATACACAAACAATTGTCAATGATGGATTTTTAACTAAAATTGTAGAAATATATGCAATTATATTAATTTTAATTTTGCAATTATTTCATTTATATTTTTTTAAAAAAGTGAAATAAAGTTAAAAAATTTATTTCCATAATTTAATCCAACCAAGAGATAAATACAATTTAATTTCATCATAACATTGAACTTCTTTGCTTGGCATTTTATATATAAAAATTTGTTTAGAATGTGTTTTTGCAATTTGGGCAACAGTATATGCTAGTTCAGCAAAGCCAGCAGAACCTATGTAACCCTCAATGCCTTTTTTGTCAAAATTGCAAAGCAAAAAACAATCGCAATTTTCAATAGCGTTATAAAAATTTTTATGAATTGGTGGGTATTTTTGCAAGAATGTTTTGCTTGAAATTTATTTTGGATAATCTAATATTATAAATTTTTCTTTTAAATTATCAATTAATTTTATATATTCTTCTGCAAAAGAAGAACTTCCAGATAAAACTATACTTTTCATAATTTATTACCTCTTGTAAATTTTTTTATTATTGAGGAATTAAAATTAATTTTATATGCAATATTGTGTTAACAATACAATATTGGCAAATTCACTTAGCAATTATTTCATACTTAATTTTCCCTTACAAAATGTTAATTCATTAGTGCATTTGTTATATAATTTTATTGTATCACAATAATTTAATAAATGTAATTATTTTTTGGATTTTAATATTTTGTGTTGCACATTAAAAAAATATTTTTTCATTTCTGCAAAAATGCAAATTGTATCGCCTTAATGCTTGATTTTTCCTTTTCCCCAAAAAGTTCCATAGGTACTTTTTGAGGACCCCGTGTATATGCTTGTTTAAGGGGCAAAAAATCAAACATTAAAAAACTTTGCAATACTTTGTTTACTGCGTAATTTACCACACAGTCATTTAGAAAACTAAACTCCTGCGTGGATAAATTACGCGAGCCTCGTCTTGCTTTGTTTTTTAATGTTTGAAAATAAGAATTAAAATAGTATAAACAATTATTAAAAAATATTGAATATTATATAAAAAGCGATAAAAACAAAAAAATACTAGGTTCGCTTGGCAGTTTAATTTCCTAAATGATTGTCTAGACTAGCAAAGCAGAAACAAAGTATTTTAAAGTTTTTATCGGTTTTTTTGGTGCGAGTGACGGGACCTAAGCCCATACTCTTTCGAACTTGCCCCATAGCGTCAAAACCTTCGCAGTTTGCTCAAATTTGCAAAATTGCAAATTGTATCGCCTTAATGCTTGGTTTTTCCTTTTCCCCAAAAAGTTCCGTAGGTACTTTTTGAGGACCCCGTATATGCTTGTTTAAGGGGCGTAAAAAAATAACACCATTTCTAGTGTTATTAATGGTGCGAGTGACGGGACTTGAACCCATACTCTTTCGAACTTGCCCCTTAAACAAGCGCGTCTGCCGATTCCGCCACACTCGCATTACTGGTATTATGATAACATCTATTTTGCTATGTTGTCAAGAATTTTTGTAATTAGTTTGACTTTTTTTTAATATAAGTACAATATATTAGTATGGAAATAACAGAAATTATTTTATATTCATTAATTGGTGTTGTTGTTTTAACATTAATTGTTTGTCTTGCAATTGCTAATTTTGCAGGTGAAAATTTAATTACTATTTATAACAAGTATTCAAAAAGAACAGTTGATTTTAACAACACTTTAAATTTTGCAGATGTTGTTTCTAAACAAGAATTTAATGGAAAAATTAAAACCAATGTCATACAAGGCTATTTAAACGATTTTTATTACAATGGCACAATCTCTCTATCTCAAGGTGTTGCATATGCCTCAAATGTTTCTGCTTTTGCCGTTTGTGCACACGAACTTGGTCACGCTATTCAATACAGAGATAATCCTAAAAAAATGTCAAAATTTGCTTCAAAGTTGGTTTTATCTAAAATTTTGTCAAAACTCACAATGCCATTGTTTTTGGCAGGTATAATTTGTATTTTTTTCAATATAATAGTAGCAATATGTTTTTTGGTTGTTGCATTTTTAACATTTATGATTGGTTTAGTTGCAAAATTAAGCACTATTAAAGTTGAAAAAGAGGCATCTATGAATGCTCTTACTTTACTTTCAAAATATGCATACTTTGATGAGGAAGATATTAAATGTGCAAAAAAAGTTTTGTCTGCAGCAAAATTAACTTATGTTGCTTCATTTTTAAGAAGTGTTCTTGCGTGGACATTTTTAGTTAGAAAATACGACTTTTATTAATTAAAAGGAGAATAAATATGATTATTTTTTCACCAGAATATTTAGAATACACATTACTTGGCATAATTTTATTGCCAGGATTAATTTTTGCAATTATAACAAGTGCAAGAGTAAATACTGTTTTTAACAAGTATAGTCAAGTTTTAACCTCAAAGGGATTAACTGCTTCACAAGTTGCAAAGATAATACTTGAAAAGCAGGGAATATATGATGTTAAAATTGTTAAGAATGAAAGCAGTGAATTAACTGACAATTACAATCCTCAAACAAACATTATTACACTATCTAGCAAAGTTTATGACAGCACTTCAATTTCTGCGTTAGGCGTTGCAGCTCACGAAGTTGGACACGCAATTCAACAGGCAGAAAGTTATGCACCAATTAAGATAAGAACAACAATTGCAAAAGCAAGCAATGTTATTTCAATGTTTGTTTGGCCTTTAATTGTTATTGGTATAGTGTTAGATTTTGCGTATATTGGCGGTGTTGTTGGTAAAGCATTTTTGTGGGCAGGTGTTGTATTTTTTGGAATAAGTTTAATATTTTCTCTAATTACTTTGCCGGTTGAGTTTAATGCATCAAACAGGGCTTTAAAACTTTTGGTAGATACTGGCTGTGTTGATGAAATGGAAGTTAAAGGTGCAAAAAAAGTTTTATCTGCTGCCGCTATGACATATGTTGCTGCAGTTGTTGTTTCCATTCTTCAACTATTAAGATTTGTATTGTTTTTCTTGTTAAATTCAAGAAAAGATTAATTGTGTATGAAATGTATAATATTTTTAAAATTTTTATTAATAATAATATTATTGTATTAAAAAGTTAAATAAAAGGGTTAAAAAATGAACATTTGGAATAAATATGATAAAAATAAATTAAATAAAATGGAAATATTTTGTGATGACTACAAACAATTTTTATCTAGTTGCAAAACTGAAAGAGAGTGCATTAACACAATTAGCAAACTCGCAGAAGACAATGGCTTTATTAATTTAGAAACTGCTATAAAAGAAAATCAAAAATTAAAATCAGGTGACAAAGTTTATGCAGTTAATATGGGTAAGGCAATGATTTTAATGGTAATTGGACAAAGAGAAATGGTTTCTGGTTTTAATATAATTGGTTCTCATATAGACAGTCCAAGGTTAGATTTGAAAGCAACTCCTATTTATGAAAACAATGGTTTGTGTCTTTTTGACACTCATTATTATGGTGGAATAAAAAAATATCAATGGACAGCACTTCCTCTTGCAATACACGGAACAGTTGTTAAAAAAGATGGAAGAAAGGTTGATTTTGTTTATGGTGAAAAAGAAGATGATGGTGTTTTGGGAATTAGTGATTTGTTGCCACATTTAGAAAGAGAAAAGAAACTTGAAATAAAAGGTGAAGACCTAAATGTTTTGGTTGGTAGCAAGCCTATTAATTCATTAAATGACAAAGAGGAAAAGGAAAGTGTAAAGAAAAATATATTAAACATTTTAAAAAGTTACGATATTGAGGAAGAAGATTTATTTTCAGCAGAATTGGAAATTGTGCCAAGTGGAAGAGCAAGAGACTATGGTCTTGATAAAAGTATGATAATGGGGTATGGACAAGATGATAGAGTTTGTGCTTATACATCTGTTAAAGCAATTTTAGAGGTAAACAACCCCGAAATTTCGGCAATTTGTTTGCTTGTTGACAAGGAGGAAATTGGAAGTGTTGGCGCAACTGGTATGAAAAGCAAATTTTTTGAAAATGCCATTGCAGAAATAATGAATTTGTGTGGACAATACAGCGAACTATCTATGAGGAGAGCATTGAACAAATCCAAAATGTTGTCTAGTGATGTAACTGCTGGTTTTGACCCTAACTATCCAACACCAATGAATGAAAAAACCGATGCACATCTAGCCAGAGGAATTGCTTTTAATAAATACACGGGAAGCAAAGGCAAATATGATGCAAATGATGCAAATCCAGAATTTATTGCAAAACTTAGAAACATTTTGGATAAAAATGGTGTGTATTATCAAGCAACAGAAATGGGAAAGGTTGATGTTGGTGGTGGTGGCACCATTGCATATATAATGGCAGGTTATGGAATGGACGTAATTGATGCAGGTGTTCCTCTGTTAAATATGCACGCACCTTGGGAAATATCTTGCAAGGTTGATGTGTATGAAAGTTATTTATG
>CASFHZ010000039.1 GCA_949294585.1 uncultured Christensenella sp.
AAAAGACCTCCTGTTGTTGCAGTTATGGGGCACGTTGACCACGGTAAAACTTCTCTTTTGGACGCTATTAGAAAAACAAATGTTGTAAGTGGTGAAGCTGGTGGTATTACACAAAAGATTGGTGCATATCAAATAACTTGGAATAATGATAAAATAACATTCTTGGATACACCTGGTCACGCAGCATTTACTGCGATGAGAGCAAGAGGTGCAATGGTTACAGATATTGCAGTTTTGCTTGTTGCTGCCGATGATGGAATAATGCCACAAACTATTGAGGCAATAAACCATATAAAAGCTGCTAATGTTCCAATGATTGTTGCAATAAACAAAATTGATAAACCAGAAGCAAACATTGAAAGAGTAAAACAACAATTGGCTGAAAATGGTGTTTTGCCAGAAGAATGGGGTGGAGATGCAATTTTGGTCCCTGTTTCTGCAAAACAAAATAAAGGCATTGATGAATTATTAAAGATGATATTGCTTGTTGCTGAAATGCAAGACTTAAAAGCAAATCCTAATCAAACTGCTGTTGGTGCTGTTATTGAAGCTGAATTGGATAAAAACAGAGGCCCAATTGCAACTGTTTTGGTTCAAAACGGTACTTTGAAAGTGGGCGATTCTATAATGAGTGGTATATCTTTTGGTAAAGTTAGGGCAATGTTTGATGAAAATGGTAAAAGTGTTAAACAAGCTTCTCCAAGCACACCTGTTTCCGTTTTAGGACTAGACTCTGTTCCAAATTCTGGAGATAAGGTGTTTGCTGTTGATGAAAAATTATCAAAACAAGTTATACAAGAAAGAATAGCAAAAGCAAAAGAAATGCGTGCAAATGCAACAAGTGGTGTTTCTCTTGAAGACTTTATGGACAAAGTTAACGAAGGAAAATTAAAAGCATTAAATATAATAATAAAAGCAGATGTTCAAGGCTCTGTTGAAGCACTTAAACAATCATTAACTGCAATAAGAAATGAAGAGGCAAAAGTTGTTTGCATACACAGTGGTGCAGGTGCAGTTACGGAATCAGATTTGTTGCTTGCTCAAGCATCTAATGCTATTATAATTAACTTTAACCTAAAGATATCTTCAAAAATAGAACAAATTGCAGATTCTATGTCAGTTCAAATAAAATCATACAAAGTTATTTATGAAGTTGTTGATGAAGTTACAAAAGCTCTTAATGGTATGCTTACTGTTAAGTATGAAGAACAAACTATTGGTCACGCAGAAGTTAGAGCAATGTTTAAGCTTTCAGCAAGTGGATTAGTATGTGGTTGTTATGTTAAAGATGGCAAAGTTACAAGAAATAGTTTTGTTAGAGTGTTTAGAGGTGATGAAAAAATACTCGATACTTCTGTTGAAGCATTAAGAATTCAAAAAGATGATAAAGCAGAAATCAATTATGGTTATGAATGTGGTATAAAATTAAAAGATGCAACAGGTGTTAAAGTTGATGATATATTAGAATTCTATCAAAAAGTAGAAATAAAAAGAGGTTAATTATGCAAAGTATTAGAACTGAAAGGGCAAATTCTGAAGTTGAGAAGGCATTGGCAAACATTTTAAGGAATAAAGTTAATGACCCAAGACTAAATGAATTTATAACAATCACATATGTAAATCTTTCTGTTGATTTTAGACATTGCAAAGTTGGAGTTAGCATTTACACAGGTGATAAAAAAGTTATATTAAATCAGTTAAGAAAAAGTGAAGGCTTTTTGAAAAGAGAATTGATGAAAGAAGTTAAATTGCCTTATACTCCTGAATTAACTTTTATTTTAGATGAAGGTGCTCAACATAGTGATGATATAAATGCAATATTGAGTAAGTTAAATATACCAAAAGAAAGTGAAAGTATCGATGAAGGTGATGAAACAAATAATTAAAATAATAAAAAAGAGTAAAAATGTGGCAGTTTTTGGTCATCAATCTCCAGATGGAGATTGTTTAGGCTGTATATCTGCCATATCTTTTTTATGTAAAAAATTAAATAAAAATGTTCACTGCTTTATTGATGATGATATTGCAAAAAGATATAAATTTTTAGATTTTAGTGAAATAAACAAAAACGTATTTTCAAAAAATCAATACGATTTATTAATAAGCGTTGATGTTGCAAATTCTAAACTTTTGGGAAAATATGCAAACACATTTAAAAATCATAACAACACAATTGTTATAGACCACCACTACGGCAGAGATTTAGTTGGCAAAAATAATTTAATAAACTCAGATATGGCATCTTGCAGTGAGATTATGTATGAGCTAATTAAAGTAGCAAAACAAAAAATTGATAAAGAAACAGCAACAAAAATTTATTTGGGTGTTGCTGGTGACACTGGTTGTTTTGTTCACGATAATACCACAAGCAATTCTCATAAGGTTGCAAGTGAATTAATTGAACTTAATGCTGACTATAAATTAGTAAATTTGAAGGTGTTTAAACAAGTTAGTTTAAAAATATTTGAAATAAAAAATATATTAAATAGCAAAATACAGTGCATAGACAATATCAGATTTGTTGTTATAAACATTGATTTTTTGAAAGAGCATAGTTTTACAAAAAGAGATTTAGGAGACTATGTGAACACAATTACAAATATAGAAAATACAAAAATCGCATTCATTTTAACTGAAAAGCAAAAAAATGTATTTTCATTAAGTTTAAGATGTGTAAAAGAATATGATGTTTCAAAGGTGGCTAAAAAATTTAATGGCAATGGACACAAACAATCTGCAGGTGGTGAAATTAGAGGGAATATTGAAGATTGTTTAAAAAAAGTTATTGATGAATGTAAAAAGGCAATAATTTTAGGAGATTCAAATGTTTGATAAAAATGGAATAATTGTTTTAAATAAGCCAACAGGTATGTCATCTAGTTTGGCAGTGCAAATTGTTAAAAGAATATTAAAACCATCTAAAATTGGACATATGGGAACATTAGACCCTTTGGGCAGTGGTGTTTTGTTGCTTGGATTAAACAAAGGAACAAAACTTTTTGATGATTATTTGAAGAAAGATAAAACATATAGGGCAATTTTTTATTTTGGTAAAGAAACGGATACTCTTGACAGTGAAGGTGAAGTTGTTAATAAAAATGATGTAATTATTTCACTTGAACAAGTTAAAAAAGTTGCAGAAAATTTTGTTGGTGATTTTGAACAACTGCCACCAAAGTATTCTGCAAAAAAAATAAATGGCAAAAAATCATATGAACTTGCAAGACAAGGTAAAGAAGTTGAACTAAAAACAAGAAAGGTTAGCATATATAAATGTGAAGTATTACATCAAGTTATACCTAATGCATTTATGTTTGAAATAAGTTGTTCAAGTGGAACCTATATTAGAAGTATTTGCAGAGATATAGCATATAAATTATCAACATATGGTACTATGCTTGCAATAATTCGCACAAGATGTGGCAGTTTTTCTTTAAAAGATAGTTGCACAATTGAAGACATAAAAAACAATAAATTTAATTTTTTTGAAATATAAGGAAGTTTGAGTTATGAATAAAATAAGATTTGGACCATCAGGAAATGAGCAGAGATTTTATGATGAAGGACACAAAAGATCACTGGAAGCACCTAAATGGTTAAGCGAATATGGACTTAATGCATATGAGTTTTCTTTTGGTAGGGGAATTAATATCACTAAAGAAACAGCAACTATGATTGGTGAAGAGGCAGAAAAGTATGATGTTTTGGTTTCTGCACACGCACCATATTATATAAATTTGGCAAATCCAAGTGAAGAAATGATACAAAAGTCTTTTGGTTACATTGAAAAAGGATTGGAACTTTTAGATTGTTTTAAAGGTCGTGATTATGTTGTTCATATTGGTTCTTGTGGAAAATTGCAAAGAAGTGAGGCAATTGGTTTAATTAAAACAAATTTGCGTAGAATAATTGATATAATTAAACAAAAAGATTTGCTTAATGGTGGCAAAATGATTTGTTTGGAAACAATGGGAAAACCACAACAAATTGGAACGTATGAAGAAATTATTGATTTGTGTACACTTGATGAATGTCTTGTTCCAACATTTGATTTTGGACATATTAATGCATTGACAAATGGAAGTTTAAAAACTTATGATGATTACTATAAAATATTAAAACTTGCCATTGACAAATTGGGCGAACGCGCAAAAAGTTGTCACATACATTTTTCTAAAATTGAATATGGAGCAAAAGGGGAAATAAGACATCTTAACTATGATGATGAAATTTATGGTCCTGATTTTGAACCACTTGCAAAAGTTTTGAAAGATTTAAAGCTAACACCTACCATAATTTGTGAATCTAAGGATAGAATGATGTCGGACAGTTTGATATTAAAAAACATTTATGAGAGGGTTTAAAATTGATTTACAAATTAATATTGGGTGAACTTTTGGAAAACTGTTATATAATAACAGATAATAATAAAAATTGTGTCATTATTGATGCAGGCGATGGATATGAACGAATTATGAAGGTTATTAATGAGAATAATCTTAAAATAAATGGCGTTCTTTTAACACACGGACATTTTGACCATTGTGCTTCTTGTTCTAAACTGCAAAAAGATGGAGTGAAAATATATATTCATAAATTAGATGCAGACAAGTTGTATGGTGAAGGCAATTTGGCTAACTTGTTTGGTTTTGAATTTAACAAATTTAAAGCAGATGTTTTATTTGATGAAGGAACATTAAAAGTTGGTGATTTTACTTTTAATGTAATTCACACACCTGGACATAGCAAAGGAAGTGTGTGTTTTGTTTACAAAAATAATGTTTTTTGTGGAGATACAATTTTTGAAGCAGGCATTGGAAGAACTGATTTTTATGATAGTTCTTTGCCTGAACTTATGGATAGTTTAAAAAAATTGGATTTCTATTTAAAAAATGACTATAATTTTTTTAGTGGGCATTAAAAACAGTTGATTATTTTTTAATTTATATGTTATACTATAACGAAAATTATTTAAGGAGATAAACTTATGATTACAGCAGGAGATTTTAGAAAAGGCGTAACTTTTGAAATGGAAGGCAATGTTTATGTTGTTGTGGAATTTCTTCACGTTAAACCTGGCAAAGGGTCACCATTTGTTAGAACAAAAATAAAAAATGTTATTACAGGACAAGTTCTTGAAAGAACTTTTAACCCAACTGACAAATTCCCAATTGCAGTTATTGAAAGAAAAGAAATGCAATACCTTTATAATGAAGGAGATTTGTACTATTTTATGGATATGGAAACATATGACCAAATTCCATTGAATAAGTCACAAGTTGAAGATGCTATGAACTTTATGACAGAGAATATGACTGCAACAATTCAATTCTATAAAGGAACAGCATTTTCTGTTGAACCACCAACATTTGTTGAACTTACAATTGTTGATTGTGAACCTGGTATTCAAGGTGATACAGCAAAATCAAGTTATAAACCAGCAAAACTTGAAACTGGATATGTAATAAATGTTCCTTTGTTTGTTAACAATGGAGAAAAAATCCGTGTTGACACAAGAGATGGTTCATATATGGAAAGAGTTAAATAATTTAATAGAAAAGCAAGTTAGTTTAACATTAACTTGCTTTTTTAATATTATATTTTTTAAACAAAATCTTTGTTTAGTATTTTGTTAATAATTCATTATTAAAGTATGTGTTACAAAACGGTACACATATTTTTTTATTTTTGTTATGTTTAAAAGATTTCTTTAATATATATATTCTAGGGAGAATTGATATGTTACAAGAAGTTTTATCGGAACAGTTATCAAACATAATAAATTATAAAATTGCATTTAGTGAGTTAAGTGAAATTAGATTAAGAAAAGATAAGCCTATTATTGTTTTTATAAAAGGACAACCCTATTATATTTGTGATAAAGGTTTAACCTGTAACATAAACAATGCTTTGTTTTGCTCAAAAGAAATGATTGATGACATTGTTTACAAAGCAAGTGATTTTTCTATATATTCTGTTAACGAACAAATTAAACAAGGGTTTATTATGCTTGAAAATGGCATAAGAATAGGTCTTTGTGGAAGTGTTGTTTCGGAAAATGGTCAGGTTAAAACAATAATTAATTGGACTAGTTTAAACATAAGAATACCACATCAAATAAAAAATATGTCTTTGTGTGCTTTTGATGAGATTATTAGTGAAAATGGACTAAAAAACACACTCATAATTTCTCCACCCGGTGCTGGTAAAACTACTTTTTTGCGAGATTTTTTATTTCAACTTTCGGAAAATAACTATTGTATGAATGTTTGTGTTGTTGATGAAAGAGGTGAAATTGCAGGTGGTGAGAATAGTGGTATAAACATTGGAAATTTTTGCGATGTTATTAGTTATTGCACAAAAATGCAAGGATTTACTCAGTGTATAAGAGCAATGAATCCAAGTTTAATTGTAACCGATGAAATAGGAAGTGATGAAGATGTGCAGTGCTTAATTGATGCTATGAACAGTGGGGTTAAGGTTTTGGCAACAATACACGCAAGCTCAATTGAAGAATTAAAAAGAAAAAGTTTTTTTAACAAATTGCCATCTTTTTACTTTGAAAGGTATGTACTGTTTTCAAACAGAGAAGGACCAGGAACTTTTGAAGGAATTTATAATGAAAAATTTAATAGAATTGTTAAGTGGTGATTATTATGACAATTATTTTGGTTTTAACAATAATATTTTGTTTTGCACTTTTAGGGTATAAACTTGCAAGTTATTACATAAACAGAAGAAAATTTTTTTATTCTTTACAGCTTTTGTTAACCAATTTGGAACTGGATGTTTCATTTTCACAAGACAAATTAAAAAATCTTATTTCAAAAAATATTGATAGTATATCTAGCAAAGAATTATCAGCACTATGCTCAGATTTTTATAATGCTTTAAATGAAAGAAACAGACTAAGTTTTGATGATGTTAACAGAGTAAAAATTTTAAAGAAAGATGAAAAAGATATGGTGTTTAATATATTTTCATCACTAGGTAAATACGATGCTTACTCTCAGAGTAAGGAAATAAATAATTACAAAAATAAAGTAAATGAATTTTATTCAATAGCTGATGAAGAATGTAAGAAGTATGCAAGTTTGTTTATAAAACTGGGAGTTATTATTGGCGTTTTGGTGTGCTTGCTGATTATATAAGATGAGGGGAGTGATATGGGTGTTGAGATAATTTTTAAAATTGCAGCAGTTGGTATTTTAACAACAGTAGTTGGACAAATTTTAAAGCAAAGTGGAAAAGATGAAATTGCAACTTTTTCAACACTTGCAGGTTTAATTATTGTTCTGTTGATGGTGCTTGATTTAATTAGCACATTATTTGATACGGTAAGAAATTTATTTGGGCTTTAACAGAGGTGCAAATGGAGATTGTTAAAATTATTGGAATTGGACTTGTTACAGTTGTTGCATCTATGCTTGTTAAACCCATAAAACCAGAAATCAGTGTGATTATAAGTTTGTGTGGTGGAATTTTAATTATCAGTCAAATAATTAACTATGCACTAGATATTGTGGAGGTATTCACAAACATAGTACAAAAGACTGGACTAGATATGGGATTATTAAAAATTCTATTAAAGATTATTGGAGTTGGATACTTAACAGAATTTGCTGCAAGTGTGTGTAATGATTCAGGAAATACAAGCATTGGTGACAAAATACTTTTTGCAGGAAAAATTATTATTTTGGTGATTGCTTTGCCAATTGTTACTCAGATAATTGAAATTATTATGGAGATATTGCCGTGAAAAAATTTCTTGTTATTTTAACTATTGTTGCAATTGGCATTATTTTTCCTTTTTTAATGAGTGAACATACAAATCAAGTTGTGTATTGTGATGATGAGTTGTCTAGGGAAGAAATTGAACAAATAATAGAGGAAAGCATAAACTCTCAACTTGGCGATTTAGATTTTTCTGATTTTGAAAGCATATTAAACGAACTTGGAAAAAGTGAGAAAGAGGTTTTTGGTTCGTCGTCTATTTTGGACAAGATTAATCAAATAATTTCTGGAGAATTTAGCGAAAATCAAGAATCAATTTGGACATCAATATTAAATTTATTTTTTGATGATGTGTTATCTTTTTTGCCTTTAATTTCGTTGGTTATAGCAATTGGTGTTGCTTTTAGTATGGCATCTGCGTCAAGACCAAAATCAAGGAATAAGTCCATAGGTGACATTATACATTTTGTTTGTTATGGAGCAATTATTATTATTTTGGTTGGTGTAACTGTTTCAATGATTAATCTAACATCTGAAACAATACAAAATATAAAGGCACAAATGGATGTTGCTTTTCCAATTTTGCTTACTGTTATGACTGCAATTGGAGGTGTTGTTTCTGTTGGAGTTTATCAACCAGCAGTTGCAGTTTTAAGTGGAACAATTACTACAATATTTACTACCATTTTAATGCCGATTTTTATTTTTAGATTGGTTTTTTCAATTGTTTCCAACATTTCAAATAACATTAAATTAGAAAAGTTTGCATCATTTTTTTCAAGTGCATTCAAGTGGATAGTTGGTGCAGTGTTTACAATTTTCTCTGCGTTTTTAACTATTCAGGGGATAACGGCAGGCAATGTTGATGGGATATCATTTAGAACAGCAAAATTTGCAATAAAAAATTCTGTTCCACTACTTGGTGGATATTTGTCTGACAGTTTAAATTTAATTATTGCAAGCAGTGTGCTTATAAAAAATGCAGTTGGTGCTTGTGGTCTTATTTTGCTTTTTGCAACTATTATTGTTCCAGTTGTTAAATTGATTGTTTTTATGTTTTGTTTAAAATTTGCAGCGGCAATTTTGGAGCCAATAACAGATTCAAGAATATCTAATTTTATTTCAATGTTGGCAAAAAGCATATCGCTACTAATTGTTTTAATACTTGGTTGTGCATTTATGTATGTTTTGTTATCAGGAATGATTATGTGTACTGCAAACTTTTTTTAAAAGGAGGTGAAAATTGAGTGCAATTTCTACTTGGTTCATTTCAATAGCTGGTATTTGCATTTTGTCCGTGCTTGTTGATTTATTTTTGCCAGATGGTT
This sequence comes from uncultured Christensenella sp., assembly GCA_949294585.1. Lineage (GTDB taxonomy): Bacteria > Bacillota > Clostridia > Christensenellales > UBA1242 > UBA5893. Next base: position 9,063 of record CASFHZ010000039.1, read on the forward strand.
CTATTTCATCTCACATTAAATCAATATTTAATTTTGTGATTATTCTTGTTATAATAACGCCTTTGCCAAATTTAATTGGACAAGATTTTGATGCCTCTACAATTTTTACAAATCAAGAGATAGTTTTACAAGAAGATTACATTCATCAATTAAACAGAGATAAATTGACAATGTTACAGAATAACATTGAAGCCACGCTTGAAAACAAAGGTTTTAAAAACATTGAAATCAGTATTTCAGCTGATATATTTACAACACAAATGGAAATAGAAAGAGTGTATGTTGACCTTGAAAATTTAGTAATAATGGAAAATGGACAGCATATAGATATAAAGAATGAAGTTATAGAAACAATTACTTCATTTATAGATATAAAGGAGGAGAATATAATTTTTGATGGGTAATAAAAGCAAAGAACAAAAATTGAACATTATAGAAAAACTTAAAAACATAAAGCATATTGAAATTATAGTTGTCGTTATTTTTTGTGCAATTTTACTACTCATTTATGCTTCGACTTTTAATTCTAAAAATAGTGAAAATAATACAACAACAACTCTTACAACAGAGGAATATGCGACATACTTAGAGAATAAACTTAGTAATGTATTAGCCCAAATTCAAGGTGCTGGCAATGTTAAGGTAATGATAACGTTAGAATGTGGGATTGAATATGTTTATGCTACTAACAAGGAAGAAGTGACAACATCTTCCACTGTTGCAGGAACCACAACAACTCAAACAACTGTTACAGAAGATGTTATTTTGGTTTCGGTGTCGGGCAAATCTTCTCCTATTATTTTAAAAGAAAATTTGCCAAAAGTTGGGGGTGTTATTATTGTTTCAAGTGGAGCAAAAAACATTAGCGTAAGATTAGAACTGCAAAAAGCAGTGGAAGCACTTTTAGAAGTTTCAGTTGATAATATAGAAATTTTAGTTGGTGAATAAAAGGAGATTATTATGTTAAAGAAAAGAACAAAAGTTATCATTTTAGTTGCAATGGTTTTACTTCTAGGTGTTACAGGGTACCTAAATATTGCATTAAACAACAATGTTGCAAATACAAATGCAAACACTGTTACTCAAATGAATTATTTTGATACATACAGAGAAGATAGACAATCAGCAAGAGACCAAGAACTTTTATACTATGATGCAATTATAAATTCAGACAGTTCATCAGCAGAAGCTAAATCATCTGCAGAAGCAAAAAAACTTGAAATTGTTAACACAATGGAATCAGAACTTGTTATGGAAGGACTTATTAAAGCAAAAGGTTTTGAAGATGTTATTGTAACCAATTCTGCAACAAACATTAATGTTATAGTTAAATGTGCAAGTTTGGAAAGCTCACAAGTTGCTCAAATTGTTTCAATAGTTAAAGAGCAAACATCAAAATCATTAGAGAATATAAAAATAATTCCAGTAGAATAATTGCAAATATACTTAATTTATGTTATATTATCTTTGAGTAGTGTATTACATTCTACAAAAAGTTTATAATATAAATTAAAGTGAGGTTATGTTGTGGCTGAATTATATAACGATTTACAAAAAGACAAAGGCAAAATAACTTGCGACAGGAATATATTGCTTTCAATTATTTCTTTGGCAACTAAAGAAATAAGTGGCGTATCTTTCTTGCAAGACAGTTTTGCAATGAAGTTAAAAAAATTATTTTCTAAAACAGATTCAACAGGTGTAAAATTAAAATTTTCTAACAATAATAAATTGGTTGTTGATGTTTTTATTAGAATATATAACGGAAACAATGTACCTGATATCGCTTACAAAGTGCAGGAAAACATAAAAAACAACATAGCTTCTATGGTTGATATGAGGGTTAGCAAAATTAATGTGCATATTGTTGGAGTTGATTTTAAATCCGAAGATTTATAATTTAAAATCAACAAAAATTTAAGTGTGTATGTTTTGAGGCAGACTGCAAAAACAAAGTGATGCAAAACTTGTAAAATGCTCAAAAGCAAAAGTTTAGTTTTTTAAACAACTGCTTTTGGGCGTTTTATAATAAACAGGGCAAAAAATAAGTTTTTATATCACTATTTTTATGTGGTCATAAATCCACTTTTTTGGATTTTTTGATATAAATAACAAAAGTTTAAAGAGGTTAATTATGAGAGCATTAGCAAGAGAAATTGCGTTTAAAAAAATTTATGAAAGTATGTTTAATCAAAATTCAAATGAAGATTTACAACTTCTTTTTGATTTAGATAATTTAACAGATGATGAAGATAAACAATTTGTTAACACACTAGTTCAATTATACTTTGATAATAAAATTGAAATCGATGAAACTATAAACAAATTGTTAGTTGATTACAGTCCAGAGAGAATATTCAAAATAGATAGAGCTATTATTTCTCTTGCAACAGTGGAAATGAAGTATTATAAACAAACTCCACTTGCTGTTGTAATTAACGAGGCTGTAAATTTAGCAAAAAAATATGGCACAGACAAAAGTTATTCTTTTGTTAATGGCATTCTTAAATCTATTTCAAAGGAAATTTAATGGAAGAAAGAGCACTAACAGTAACACAGATTTCAATGTATTTTAAACAGATATTTGATGCAGAAGAAATGCTTTTTAATGTTAAAGTTATGGGCGAAATATCTGGTTTAAGCATTGTTAGAGGTGTTGCTTATTTTACTTTAAAAGATGAAAATGCAACAATGTCGTGCGTTTGTTTTGACTCTCAAAGTTTTTCTTTTAAAAATGGTGATAAGGTTATTGTTACAGGTACACCAAAATATTATGTTAAAGGTGGAAAACTCAACTTTAATGTGATAAAAATATCAAATTACGGCTTAGGGGAACTATATCAAAAATTTCTTGAACTTAAAGAAAGATTGGAAAAAAAAGGTTATTTTGATGATAGTCATAAAATTGAAATGCCAACAACAATAAAGAGGATAGGTGTTGTAACAAGCAAAGAAGGTGCTGTTATACAAGATATAATTAATGTTAGGACAAGGCGTAATCCATATATTGATATAGTTTTATATCCTGTTAAAGTGCAAGGCATTAACGCAGAATATGAAATTGCAAATGGTATAAAATTTTTAGACTCATACAATGTTGATTTAATTATTGTTGCAAGGGGTGGTGGTTCGTTAGAAGATTTGCAACCTTTTAACACAGAAGTTGTTGCAGATGCTGTTTATAACGCACAAAAGTTTATTGTGTCTGCTGTTGGTCACGAAACAGACTTTACTATTTGTGACTTTTGCAGTGATTTAAGAGCACCAACTCCAAGTGCAGCAGCAGAACTTGTTTGTTTTAATATCAATGAAAAAGTTCAAGAGTTTTTAACTCTTAATCAAAGATTAAAACTTGCTGTTAAAAATAACTATGTTAATAAAAATTACGAATTTAATTCAACTATGAATAATTTAATAAAACTGTTTAAGTTTTTAAATAGTGATAGAACGGAAAAACTAAAGGGTAAAATTGTTAAATTAAAGTTTGTTGCAAAGAAGTATTTTGATGAAATTAATCACAACTACACAGTTATTAATTCTAAATTGCAAAAACTTAATCCTGAGGAAATTTTAAAATTAGGTTATGCAACTATAAAACTTAATGGCAACAATATAACAACAGTTAAAGATGTTTGTGTTGATGACTTGATAACAATAAAAATGAAAGATGGTTGTGTAGAAGGCAAAGTTATATCAATAAATGGAGAGAAAAATGGAATTTGAAAATATGTTAAACAGATTAGATGAAATTGTTAATATTTTAGAAAGTGGGGAATGTGGGCTTGACGAAGCAACCAAACTTTTTGAAGAGGGAAAAAATTTAAGCGAAAAATGCTTAGAAAAGTTAAATGCTAACAAAGGTAAAATAACTTTGATTGAAAAAGAATTAAATGAAGTTATTGAAAAAGATTTTAAATAATCATATTTCTATTATTAAATAAATAAATTATTTTATAAGCGTATTATATTAACAAAATAGGCGATAACAAACATTTGTTTTTAAATATTTATGTTATATGATATACTATTAATGTGAAGGCGCAGTATCCTAGTCAATTTGTTCCATTTGGAAGATGAGAAAGCATCGACGGGCACAACTGTGAAGTTTCTGGTGCGTGCTTTGATTGCCCAAATTGGGGTATGTGCTGGAAGTTAAGATTTTTGGGCGCGTTATAATGGCATATAACTTCCGTCCCAACTATCGTGGAGACTCAGAGAGGGTGCAAGTGCATTTTTGTACTCACTGGGAAGAACCTGCAATGCGGTCAAAGGCTGTGTGCAGAGTAGCCTGCTTTGAGTGAGTTTTTAGGGATAGAACGCAAGGTTAAAATTAATGGTGGCCAACTTTATATTTTAACTATTTTCTTGAAATTAAACTTGCAAAATAAGCTAAGATTGGTTCAAGTTGTTAAGGAAAACTTCTAGGCTGTTGATTAAGTTCAGATGTTGTAGGGATTATAGTGTGGTCTAAGTGGCGATTCGGTGAAATGTTTTGCGTAAAAGGAAACTGCCCATACGGTGACGATGGGTGCAAAAATGGGAAATCCAACCGAACCTATGCCGCAAGGTTTACTTATAACATTGCCTTCATACATTTTTTATAATAATATTTAGGAGAATGTTTAGTTGGAAAACAATTCTAAACGGAAAAACAAAACTGCAAAAAAAGATAATAAGCAGATGATATGGTCAATTAAAATTTTGGTTTTGTCGTTTGCGTTGTCAATGCTTTTTGGTATATTAAGCGAACTACTGTTGAGTGAAACAGGAATAATTATGGCAATATTCATTATAGTTATTTTTGTTTCGTTGTCTATTATTACAGATATGATAGGTGTTGCAACAACTGCTGCAAATGCTCAACCTTTTAGAGCAATGGCATCAAAGAAGGTGAGGGGAGCAAAAGAAGCATTAAAACTATTGTCAAAGGCAGATAGAGTATCATCAATTTGTTGTGATGTTATTGGTGATGTTTGCGGAATTTTATCAGGTGCCGCAGGCGCAAGTATTGTTGTTAAAATTGCAATAGAGTCAAATTCTGCACTTAGCATTATTGTTGCATCATTAATTAGTGCAGTGGTTGCAAGCTTAACTATTTTTGGAAAATCAATCTGTAAAAAATATGCAATAGATAAATCAGGTCCAATTGTTTTGTTTGTTGGCAAATTGATAAGTTGTTTTGTTCCAAATCCAAATAAGCACAAACCTAAAAAGAATACAGATATAAAAGTTTCACAATCAAATGATGCTGATATAAAAAATAATGTAACATCTAATGCTGATATAAAATAGAATGTAATAACTGAAAAGTTGAGTATGTATTTGTACTCAACTTTTTTATGTTTGTATGCAGTGTATAATTATTAATAGCAATTTTATATTAATAAAAAATATTTATAAACATAAAATTTGTTATGAATAATTATACAAAAAACGCTTGCATAATTATAAATTTCATTGTATAATAATTCCAAATTGAATGAATAAGTATAAATGCATAATTATTCAAAATGTGCTGAATGCCTTATAAATAAAGGGATTTAGCGTGTATAAAGGAGTACATAATGGCAAGGTCATCAAGGCAATCTAAAATTCTAGAATTGATTTCAACAAAGGAAATTTCATCACAAGATGAACTTGTTGCATATCTAAAAGCAGCAAACTTTGACATCACTCAGGCAACAATTTCCAGAGATATAAAAGAACTTGGAATAATAAAAATTTTAAGTTCAGAGGGAAAATATAAGTACGCTTTAATGGACAACGGAGAACAAGTTGTTTCAAACAAAAACATTTCCATTTTTAGAGAGTCTGTTATTTCCATTAAGCCTGCAAATAATTTATGCGTAATAAGAACGGTAAAAGGTCTTGCCTGTGGTGTTTGCTCTATGATAGATAAATTAAACATTGAAGATGTTATGGGCGCTGTTTATGGTGATGATACGGTTATGGTAATTTTGCCAAATAATCAAACTGCCGAAAAAGCTTCAAAAACATTAGAACAATTTATAAGATAAATAGGATAATTAAAATGTTACAATCTTTAACAATAAAAAACTTTGCTATTATTGAAAACACAAGTCTAAATTTTGATTTAGGCTTTAATGTTTTAATAGGTGAAACTGGTGCAGGAAAAAGTATTATTTTTGATGCACTAAGGTTTGTTTTAGGAGAAAAAGCAAATAAGGACAACATAAGAAGTGGTTGCACACAACTATCTGTTAAAGCAGTTTTTTCTAACCTAAGTAAAAATGTTTTAGACAAGCTTAGTGATTTTCAAATAGATTGTGATGATGTTTTGATTGTGTCAAGAACTTATAACACAGATGGCAAATCAAGTTGTTTAATAAATGGTGAACCTGTCACCGTTGCAATGTTAAAACAAATAAGCGATTTGCTGTATGATATCTATGGACAAAATGATGGAACTTCACTTTTAAATGTAAAAAATCATTTAAAAATTATGGATATGTACAATGCTAAAATCTTGGAATATGATAAGTTACAAATAAAAAATCAACTTGCTAGATATAAAGAAATTGAATATAAAATCTCTTCAATTGGTGGACAAGGAGAAAACAGAGAACGCTTAATTGATTTATTAAAATATCAAATAAATGAAATAGAATCTTTGAACTTAAAAAATAATGAAGATATAGAGCTTGAGCAACAAATAAATTCAATTGCCAATTTTGAGAAATTATCTTCAAACTTAGAGAATTGTTACACATTATTGTCTGACAATAATTTAAGCACAGGTTTAAATGATTTGGAGTCTATTTTAGATTACGCACCAACTTTAAAAGAATGTTATAACAGACTGCAAAGTTCAATTATAGAAATTGATGACATAAAGTCCGAAATAAAAGAATACTTGTCTAACCTTTCATCTGATGATGTTGATATTGATGAATTAAACGAAAGATTGGACAAGATAAAATTTGTAAAAAAGAAGTATGGACCAACAATTCAAGATGTTTTTGACTTTTTAGAAAAATCAAAAAATCAACTTGATGACCTATTAAATGGTGAAGAAAAACTTGCTAAGTTAACATCTCAAAAACAAAAAATAAGAAAAGAACTTTACAATAGTTCTCTAAGTTTACATAAAAAGAGAGTTGAGTTAAGTAAGGAAATAGAAACAAAAGTACAGAATGAACTAAAAACTCTTGGTATGAAAAACACTGTTTTTTCAATAAAATTTGATATATTGCCAGATATAGAAAATGCTGAATTTACCTTAAATGGTTTAGATAAAGTTGAATTTTTATTTTCTGCAAACATTGGAGAAAGTCAAAAGAGTTTATCCAAAACAATATCAGGTGGAGAAATGAGCAGATTTATGTTGGCACTAAAAAATGTGTTCAACCAATCTGATGATGTTTCACTTCTTGTTTTTGATGAAATAGACTCAGGTGTTAGTGGAGAAATTGGGTTAAAGGTAGGTCAAAAATTGGCTTTACTTTCAAAAAATTATCAAATTTTATGCATTACACACTTGGCACAAGTTACTGCTCTTGCTGACAAATTTATATACATAAAGAAGTTTGTTGAGAATAATGTAACAAAAAGTGTAGCAACATATCTTGATGAAAAACAATTGCTTGTGTATTTATCATCTTTATACGGAAGCATAACAAGTGATATTTCTATTATGCACGCACAAGAACTTTTAAATTTGGCAAAAGATTATAAAAATACTTTGAATAAATAGCAAAAATTTAACTAAACTACCTTATTGAGAAGGTGGTTTTTTATGGTAAAAAAATTTATTTTTAAGTTGTTAGGTATTATACTTTGTGCGTGTTTTGTTATTACTGTAAAAAATGTTGATTTTAAAAATATATTTTCAATTGGTGAAAATATACCAATAACAATATCAAATTTAGACAAAATTAATTCCGAAAAACTTTTCGGCAGTTTTGTTGACTCAAAACTAACAGAAGATATTTGGACAACAGGTGGTGTTAAAGAAAAAAAGACATCTCTTGTTATAAAACTGTTTGGTTTTATTCCTATAAAGAAAACAACAGTTGTTGTTTGTGATGACAAAAATGTGTACCTTGGTGGAATACCACTTGGGTTTAGTGTAACAACAAAAGGTGTTATTGTTGTTGGAACGAACTCTGTTGTTTCAAACAGCGATGAAAAGCAAAATGATGTATTACAAACAGGAGATATATTAACAAAAGTTAATGGAATTGATATATTTAATGTTAGTGATATAAAGCAACAACTTGATGAATGCAATGGTGAAGAGTTAGACATTACATTTATAAGAGATGAAAAAGAAATGAATGCAAAAATGAAACCTATTTTAGATTCTCAAACAAATGAATATAAACTTGGCATCTGGATAAGAAATGACGCTCAAGGAATTGGCACATTAACTTTTGTTACAGAAGATAATGAATTTGGTGCACTTGGTCACGCAATAACAGATTTTGAAACGGGTGTTGAAGTTCCTGTTAATGATGGAAAAATATACCCTTGCACAACACTTGGAATAACTAAGGGAACAAAGGGAAAAGCGGGTGAGCTTAGGTGTTTGTTTGTTCAAGGTTCTGCTTCAAAGGGCGACATTGACAAAAACACCAATTGTGGAGTTTTTGGAGAAATAACAGATAGTGAAAACATAATAGACACAAATCTATCGTGTCCAGTTGCTTCAAGATTGGTTGTTAAAGTTGGAAAGGCAAAAATAATTAGTTCTGTTAGTGGAGTAAGAGAAGAATATGAAATAGAAATTATAAAGACTTATAATCAAAACAATTCATCAGATAAAAGTTTTATTTTTAGAGTTAAAGATAAAAGATTATTAGATATAACAGGGGGAATTGTTCAAGGAATGAGTGGTTCTCCAATTGTTCAAGATGGAAAACTTATAGGAGCTGTTACTCACGTGTTTTTATATGACCCAACAAAAGGCTATGGTGTATATTCTGATTGGATGTTAGATGAGGTTTCTTGACGAATATTTGAATATTTTGTGAATACAAATATTATATGAAATCAAGAAGAATATCAAAGAGTATTTATTCTGCTAAATATAGCATTTTTGAATTTTTTTCACAAAATAAATTTTACTTTATAATATGTGCATTATTTTGCTTGGTTGGACTTTTAACTGGAATTTTCACAGCAGTAAAAATTTTTAACCTTGGTGAAGAAGAAATTTTTGAAAGCTTTAATATAACTTATCAACTAGAAGATTTAGAAAATTTTTCATCAAATTTTTTTGGAAGATTATTGTCTTATGAAATAGTTTTAATTTTACTTTTTATTTTTTCATTAAATCCTGCTTTGTATATTTTTGGTTGGTGCTTGTTAGCATATAGGGCTTTTTTAATAACAATAAATTGCGTGATGATTATATTAATATTCAGTTTTAATGGAATAATAAAATCTCTTTTAATTATTTTGCCTTGTCAAATTCTTATGCTTGCTGTACTTATGCTCTTCTTTTGCTATATGTGTAAAAGAATGAAAATTAACAAATTTTTAAAGTGTGGCAAGTTCTCAAATATTCTATTTCCAATTTTGCTGGCTTCGTTATGTTTATCATTAATAAACTTGCTTGAAACACTACTATTATTAATTTTTAGAAGCAGTGTAATTTTGGTTATATAATTTGACAAGTTTTGTTAAATAATATACTATGATTAGGAAAAAGGAATATATATGAACGCAAAGAAAATTGTTAGAATATTAAATAAAAAATACAAAATTAAAGATGTTGATTATGCAATTGTTGTTGGCAGTGGATTAATGGATTCAATTCCAGATTTAGATGATATAAAAATTGTGCCATACACAAGTTTGCATATGCCAAAATCAAAAGTTCAAGGGCACAGTGGCAAGTTTATATTTGGAAAATACGAAGATAAAAAAGTTGTAATTGTGTCAAGAATACATTATTACGAAAGTGGTGATATTGAAAAGGTTAGATTGCCATATCAAATCTTGTCACTTTTAAATGTAAAAAATGTTGTGTTGTTAACATCTTGTGGTGGACTTAACAAAACATTCAGAGTGGGTGACATAATGCTAATTAAAGACCATATAAATTTTTCAGGATTAAATCCTTTGGTTGCAATTTTTCCACTTAAATTCACTTCAATGACAAATGCTTATGACAGTGAACTTTTTGCAAAAATGGTTAAAATTGCAAAAGACAACAACATTGATGCAAGACAGGGAACACATATTCAATTCTCTGGACCAAGTTACGAAACTCCTGCAGAAGTTGATGTTGCAAGAAATATGGGTGCAGACACCGTTTCAATGAGCACTGTTTTTGATTGTATTATATGCAACTACTATCAAATGAAAGTTTGTGGCATTGCAAGTGTTGTAAATGTTTTTAACGATAAACAAGAAGAATTGTCACACAACGAAGTTCTTATAAATGCACAAAAAGCGTGTTCACAAATAAAAACTATAATTTCAAACCTGTTAAAAGAATAATTTTATTTATTTTGAAAAAACTACTTCTATAAAAGGAGTAGTTTTTTATGAAAAAGTTAATTTGTTTATTTTGTGTACTATGTTTAATGATAATACCTATATATAGTGGTGGTATGACTAAAAGTAATATTTACGCCGAAGATAATGATTTGCTTGCATCATCAGCAAAGTCTGCGTTGTTAATGGATTACAATTCAAACACAATTATATATGAAAGAAATGCAAAAACAAGATTACCAATTGCAAGTATAGTTAAGTTGATGACAATATTGTTGACATATGAAGCAATAGAGAATAACGCTTTATCACTTGACACAATGATAACAACATCTGAAAATGCATCAGGTATGGGAGGCTCACAAGTTTTTATTGACCCGTATGTTGAATATAAAACGGAAGACCTTTTAAAAAGTGTTATAATGGCATCAGCAAATGATGCAAGTGTTGCATTAGCAGAACACATAGCAGGAAGTGAAAGTGAGTTTGTTAACTTAATGAATAAAAGAGCCAAAGAACTGGGTATGGATAATACACTTTATGTTAACTGCACAGGTTTGCCTGCTCCTGAGCAATATTCTTGTGCATATGACTGTGCAATTGTATTAAAAGAAGTTACAAAATTTGAACATTATCACACAATAAGCAATGTATGGATGGATAAACTAGTTCACCCATCAGGAAGAGAAACAGAACTTGTGAACACAAACAAATTGGTTAGATATTATAAAGGTTGTGACAGTGGAAAAACAGGTTCAACTTCAGAAGCAGGATATTGCCTATCTGCATCAGCGATAAAAAATGATTTCAGATTAATTGCAGTTGTGATTGGTGCAAAAACAGGGCAGGAAAGATTTACAGATGTAAGCAATTTATTTAATTATGGTTTTGCTAATTTTGAAAACAAAGACATATTAGATTGCAATATTCCAGTTATAAAAGATTATGAAATATTAAAATCCAAAAACAAAGTGGCAGATATTTATGCCAGTGAAAGTTACTTTGGTTTATGTAAAAAAGGTGACAATTCTGAATATGAAATAAGCTATGAAATAGGCAAATTAAAAGCACCAATAAAAGCAGGTGAAAAAGTTGGACTTTTAACAATATCAAAAGGTGGTAATGTTGTTAAAGAAATTGATTTGATTGTTAAAAACAACATTGAACAATTAAGTTATTTTGATGGAATTAAGTATATTGCCGAAAATTGGTAAAATTTAAAAAAATTTTAAAAAACAATAAATTTACACAATGTAGTTTATTGTTTTTTTATTGTTATTTCTTGCAAAATTGCGTTACATAGAGTATAATGTTAAATATGATATATCAATTATTCGGTTCGGGGTTATCTTTTGTTGAAATCCTTGCTTTAATTATTGCATATTGCCTTGCTCTTGTGATTGCTTTTTCTTCACACGAGTTTGCACACGCCTTAACTGCATACAAAATGGGCGACCCAACAGCAAAGGCGCTTGGTAGATTATCACTAAATCCATTTAAACATATTGACCCTATTGGTTTTTTGTGTTTAATTTTTTTGGGTTTTGGTTGGGCAAAGCCAGTAGAAATTAATCCACTAAAATTTAAGCATTACAGAAGGGGACTTGTGTTTGTTTCGCTTGCCGGGGTAACTGCAAATTTAATACTTGCATTTATTTTTTGTGGAATATACTTTTTTGTGTCACCTTTAATTGTTGCGTCAACAAACTTATTTTTAATTTTTATTCAATACTTCTTGTATTTTATAATTGTTCTAAACTTGTCACTCTTTGTGTTTAACCTTTTGCCGATATATCCACTTGATGGATTTAACTTTATTAAGGCAATAACAAAAGAAGGAAATGCTGTTGTTAGATTTTTACAAAAATATGGTACAATAATTCTAATTGTATTTTTGATAACACCAATTTTTGAATATATATACTTTTTTGTAACAGAGGGTTTAATTTCAATATTCTCATCGTTTTGGGGGTTGTTTATATAATGGATATGATTACTAATGACGAAATAGAAGTTAACGATGGAAATGAATACAATGTAAAATTAGAGAACTTTGAAGGTCCTCTGCATTTGTTATTGCAAATCATCAAAGACAATAAAATGGACATAGAAACAGTTAAATTAGCTGATGTAACTGAACAGTATTTGTCTTATATTTCTGGTATTGAAAAGTTAGATATGGAAAACGCAAGTGAATTTATTGAAATTGCAGCACAACTTATTGAAATAAAATCAAGAATGTTAATTCCACCAGAACAAGATGAAACAGAAGATGATGAAGACCCAGAAGTTAATCTTTTAGCACGATTAAAAGAACTTAAACTCTTGCGAGAGGCTGCCGAAAAGATATCTGATATGGAAGATTTGGACAAGATGTACAAAAAACCTGACAAAATGGCTGGCAATGTTAAGATAGTGTTAAAAGATATGCAACTTGATTCTATGCTTGATGCTTTTGCTATGATGATGGCAACAATTCCAAAAAAGACATTAATTGAAGAACCAAAACAAATAGTTAGGGATAGGTTTACAGTTGCTGAAAAAATTGTGTCTATCAAAAATGTTGTAAGAGATAAGAAAATGATAAAATTTACTGATTTATTTGAAAATGATTTAACAAAAAGTGAATTAATAAACACATTTTTAGCTTTGTTAGAATTATTAAAAATGCAAATTTTAAAAGCTCAACAAAGTTCTATATTTGGTGAAATAGATATAATCGTGAATGAAGAAACTTCTAATAAGGAGATTGAAATAGATGAACAATTTGAAGGAAATTATTAAATCAATTTTATTCATATCAGGTGATGGGGTTGATGTTGATGTTATAGTAGAAAAACTTGGTATAGACAAGAAATCTCTTAATAAAGCAGTTGAGGAAATAAAAAAAGATTACGATGATGACAGTGGAATAAAATTTATTGAATACAAAAATAAAATTCAATTGTGTTCAAATCCAAAATATGCAGAATTGATCTCAACAGTGTTAAATCCTATTCGTGAAAAGGCATTAACAAAAGCGGCACTTGAAACGGTTGCAATTATTGCCTATAAACAACCCATTACAAAATTGGAAATTGAAGAAATAAGAAAAATTAATTCGGCAGACTATGCTATTCAAGTACTGCTTGATAATCATATGATTGAAATTGTTGGAAGAAAAGATGCAGTTGGAAAACCATATATGTTTGGAACAACTGAGGAATTTTTAAAAAGATTTAATTTAAAAGATATCAGCGATTTGCCAGACTATGAGGAACTTTTGGAAAGAATTGAAGTAATTAAAAGCGAAACATATGACAATCAACTTGCAAGCGATGGCTTGTACAGAGATTATGAAGTTCCTGATGAAGAGGAAATACCTGAATTTTTGAAAAATGAAAAAGACATTAAACAAATAAAAGCAGAAGACCAAGAAATGCTAGCACATATTGATGAAATATTAAAAGAAAACAACATACAAAAAATGGACTTTTCACCAAAAGATGATGAGAATGCCAGTTAATGCATATTTTCTTTAATGTATAAATTTTCTAAATAAACAAATAATAGTGACGTATGGAAAGTCTATATTTTCTATTGCCACTATTTTTTATTATTTTATTCATAGTTCCATTAAATTTTAGAATTAAACTTGTTTTTAATTTATTTGAAAACAACATTTTATTGTCTTTTTTTATTTGGAAAATTAAAATTACTACATTAAAAATAATGGTTAAGGACAAAAACATTATTATAATTACAAAAAAGAAAAAGAAAGAAGTTCAATTTTCATTATCAATAAAACAAATATATTTTGTGGAAACATTAATAGATAATTTAAAAAACAAAGTTCAAGTGCGAAAAATTAATGTCAATTCAAAAATAGGAATAATAGACTCTGCTCAAACTGCAATGCTTTGTGGCTCGGTTATTGCAATGGTTAAAACTATTTTTTGTTATATAAAAAACAAAAAACCAACTTGCTCAATGGACAATTTAACAATTCCTTGTTTTAACAAAAAAATTTTTATTATTTGCACATATTTGAGTTGTTCCATTACATTATTTGATTTGTTATACAGCGTTATAATTTCACTATTTAGTATAAGGAGGAAAGTATATGAAAAATCAAGAAGAAAATCAAAGCTTTCTTGAAGATTTAATTACAAATTCTATATCTGAAATAAAGCAAATGTCACAATCTAACACAATTATTGGTGACCCAATTGTGAGTCCAAGTGGAAACATTTTAATACCTGTTAGCAAAGTTTCTGTTGGATATGTTGTTGGTGGAGG
>CASFHZ010000040.1 GCA_949294585.1 uncultured Christensenella sp.
TGTGTTAATGATGCAATAAAAGCACTTGTTGAATATGGCTATATAAATGATGAATATTATGCTAAGTGTTTTATTAAATCAAAGCAAAGCGGAAAAGGTAAAAAATATTTTTACTCTGCTTTAATTCAAAAAGGTATTGATAAAGACATTGTTAACGAAGTTTTAAGCGAATATCAAGATAGCAGTGAAGACATTGAAAAAATTGCTTTAAAATATATAAAAAACAAATCACAAGTTGGCATAAAACAAAAATTATTTAGATATCTTTTAAGCAAAGGTTTTGAATATAAAGATGTTGTAAAGGTTGTTGATAGAGTTGTTAAATGTGATGAGGTTGATGGAAATGATTGGTATTGATATTATTGAAATTGAAAGAGTATTGGATATTGCAAATGACATAAAAATGTTACAAAGAATATTTAGTGCTATTGAAATTGAATATATAAAAAGTTTTGTCAATAAAAATGAAAGAATTGCTGGGTTGTTTTGTGCAAAAGAAGCAGTAATGAAAGCACTTAAATGTCCAAAAGGTATAAGTTTTTTAGATATTAACATTTTGCACAATGCTGACAAAAGTCCGTATGTTGTTTTAAATAATATAGCAAAAAAAGTGTTTGATGATTGTAATTACAAAAATATTGAAATATCAATTTCGCATTCAAAAACTGTTGCAACTGCAATTTGTTTAATAAATTAATTTTGATGTTATAATTTATAGAAAGATGTTTAGGAGAAATTTTAAACATCTTTATTTTTTTAAAAAGATTGTTAAATTTGCTTGACAAAACTTGGAGGCTGATAGTATTACTGGTGGAATGTAATAAAAAATAGTTTTAAATTGTAATACTTTATAATATAGTTTAAAATAGTGCAAAATTTTAATTTTTAAAGATTTTAGTATTGACAGTTTATAAAATTTTTTAT
Source organism: uncultured Christensenella sp. (assembly GCA_949294585.1). Taxonomy (GTDB): domain Bacteria; phylum Bacillota; class Clostridia; order Christensenellales; family UBA1242; genus UBA5893. Next base: position 925 of record CASFHZ010000040.1, read on the forward strand.
ATTATAACTATGTTATGAAAAAAGAATTAATAAATAGATATGAAGTAGATTACAAATATAATTTTATTGCAAAAAAAGCATTAAAAAAGAAATTGGCAAAAAAATTTGATGAAAAATTTTATAATTCATTTGGTGATGTTTATTATAATAATATTTCACTTGCAAATTTATTAAAAAATAATTACACTATAGGAAATTGCCATTTTTATGCAACAATTTTGGCATATGCTTTAAAAAATTCAACATTAAAAAAAGGTTTTTTAAATGCATTAAATGTTAATGTTAATGATGCTTATTATGTTAAATTTGAACATTCTTGGGTTGAAATAGGTAATTATTGTGTTGATACAACATCAAAGCAGATATATAATAAAGAATATTATTATAAATATTTTGAGCCTGAAGTTTTAAAACAATACACAAATAAAGAATTGCACAATGATAATTTGTTTATGTATGTTTTATTAAATGCTATGGAAAATAGGTCAAATTTGTCTTGTATTTATATTAATTTATTTAATGATAAATTTTTAAAATCTAATGATGCACAATTTAAAGAAAAAATAAACAATTTTTTAGATGATAATTTGGATGTAAAAAATAGTTTAATGTGCGAATTAAATAAAAATAAAAATAATATATTGGAAAAATAAAAAATAGTTATTAAAATTCCTTTCTTGAATTTGAAAGGAATTTTTTTGTATATATTTTATTTTTTGAAATAAGATAAGTTTATAAAATTTAATTATGGGGATAATTAAGATGAATATAAAATTCAACAAAATAAAAAAAGAATTGGACAAGGAAGTTAAAGAGTTTGAAAAAGAAAAAGGCAAGGACTTTTCTTTTTATCTTAACGAAAATGACCCCTTGTTGCATAATATGAAAGTGAAAGGTATGTTGTTTAAAAACATCAAGTTAGATGAAGAATTTGAAAACGCAGACCTTTTAGACTTTTTAGGTTATGAAAGGATTATATCGTGCAAGAAAAACAACAAATAGTTAGAGGTGATATATACTTTGCTGACCTAAGTCCCGTGGTTGGAAGTGAACAAGGAGGGCTTAGGCCTGTTCTTGTGTTGCAAAATAATGTGGGAAATAAATATTCGCCAACAATTATCATTGCGGCAATAACAAGTCAATTGTCAAAAGCAAAAATTCCAACACACATTGAACTTCCATCGCATATTTATAATTTGCCAAAAGATAGCGTTGTTTTGTTGGAACAAATAAGAACAATTGACAAAAGAAGACTAAATCAAAAAGTTTGCACTATTGACACAAGAAAGATGAAAGAAGTTGATAAGGCAATATTAATTAGTTTAGGGTTTTATAGTAATAATTAAATAAATATAAACTTAAAGCGTCAAAATGGCGCTTTTGTTTTTTATACTTGACTAAAAAAATCAATTATGGTAATTTTTTATTGTGAAAAAAATAGAAAGATTAAACTTTATTAATTATCTTGATGAGTTATTTCCAAATGCAAAGTGTGAACTTAATTACAAAACTCCTTTTGAACTATTAGTTGCTGTTATTTTATCAGCACAATGCACAGATAAACGAGTTAATTTGGTAACACCTTTGCTTTTTAGCAAATTTAAAACACCATATGATTTTGCAAATGCAGATGTTAAAGAAGTTGAAGATATAATTAAACCTTGTGGGCTATATAAAAATAAAGCAAAAAACATTATTTGTGCAAGCAAAACTATTGTTGAAAAATTTAATGGTGAGTTGCCAAACAACATTAAGGATATGATGACTTTAAATGGTGTTGGAATGAAAACTGCAAAAGTTGTTTGTTCCAATGTTTATGGTGATAATGTTATTGCAGTTGACACACATATTTTGCGAGTTGCAAACAGATTAGGTTTTGTAAATGAAA
>CASFHZ010000041.1 GCA_949294585.1 uncultured Christensenella sp.
AGTATATTAAAATAAAAAACTCGAACATCTTTTATAAAGATATTCGAGTTTGTTGGTGCCGGGGCCCGGACTTGAACCGGTACGAGATTGCTCCCGAGGGATTTTAAGTCCCTTGCGTCTGCCTATTCCGCCACCTCGGCATAGGGGGTTGGAGGTGCCACCCAGATTTGAACTGGGGAATAAAGGTTTTGCAGACCTTGGCCTTACCACTTGGCGATGGCACCACTTAAAAAAAATGGAGCGGAAGACGAGATTCGAACTCGCGACATTTGCCTTGGCAAGGCAACGCTCTACCACTGAGCCACTCCCGCATACCTTATTATATGATTTTTATTTTATTGTGTTTACTTTAAATTGTCTATACATAAAATTGGTGGGAGTTATAGGACTCGAACCTATGACCCTCTGCTTGTAAGGCAGATGCTCTAGCCAACTGAGCTAAACTCCCATTAACTGCTTAATGCTCTATTAATATATCAAATAAATGACTATATGTCAACAATATTTTAAATTTTTTTTAAAAAATTTTTGTATCGTTTAATAATGTATTTGATAATGGCAAATATTGATTTTGTTATGGTTTTATTAAATCAATTACATTATTTTATTCTTGTTCTTTAATAGTGGACAAAATGTTATATTTATTGTAAAATAACATAAAGAAGGTGAAACAATGACAGATTTAGAAATAGCAAATAGTGTTAAGTTGAAAAAGATTAAAAAAATAGTTAAAAAGTTAAAATATAAAGGTGATGTAATTTATTATGGGAAATACAAAGCAAAATTGCCAATTAAGTATGGAAAGAAAAATGGCAAATTAATTTTGGTTACTGCCATTAATCCAACAAAATTTGGTATTGGAAAAACAACTGTTGCAATTGGTCTTGCCGATGCTTTAAACTCTATTGGTAAAAAAACTGTTTTGGCATTAAGAGAACCATCACTAGGACCTGTTTTTGGAATAAAAGGAGGTGCAACTGGTGGTGGTTTTAGTCAGATTGCACCAATGGAAGATATCAACTTGCATTTCAATGGTGATTTTCACGCAATAACATCTGCTAATAATTTGTTGTGCAGTTTAATAGATAATCATATATATTTTGGCAATGAACTTAATATTGACAAAAACAACATTTTGTTCCACAGATGTATGGATTTAAACGACAGGGCTTTAAGAAATGTTATTGTTGCAAATGACAAGGAAGAAATTTCAAGAAAAGAATCTTTTTCAATTACGGCAGCATCTGAAATTATGGCTATTATGTGCTTGGCTAGTGATTTTAATGATTTAAAAGAACGACTTGGAAATATTGCTGTTGCATTGAACACAGATGGTAAACTTGTTTATGCAAAAGATTTGAATGCACAAGAAAGTATGGCAATTTTACTTAAAGATGCATTTATGCCTAATTTAGTTCAATCTCTTGGGGGAACTCCTGCCATTGTTCATTTGGGACCTTTTGCAAATATTGCACACGGTTGCAATAGCATTGTTGCAACAAAAATGGCTATGTCTTATGGTGATTATGTTGTTACAGAGGCAGGATTTGGTGCAGATTTGGGAGCAGAGAAATTTTTTGATGTTAAGTGCAGAGTTGGGAATTTGAAACCTAATGCAGTTGTTATTGTTGCTACAATAGGTGCATTAAAATTGCACGGTGGGGTAACTTTTAAAAACTTATCAAAAGAAAATGTTGATGCAGTTATTAAGGGTATGGACAATTTACTTGCACACATTGACAATATTTATAATGAATTTAAAATACAAACTGTTGTTACACTAAATAGATACAAAACGGACACTATTGAAGAAATTAATGCTGTTATTAGGGAGTTAGAAAAGTATAACATAAAGTGTGTTGTTAATGATGTTTGGGGAAAAGGTGGAGAAGGTGCAATAGAACTAGCAAAAGAAGTTGTTGAAGCGTGTTCTTGGGATAATTCTTCATTTAGATTTATTTACGATGAAAATAGTCCAATAAAAACAAAAATAAAAGCAATAGCAACTCAAATTTATGGAGCAAAAGGTGTTAAGTACACAGATAAGGCAGAGGAGACTATTAAACTTTTAAACAAATTGCACTATAACAAAACTCCAATAGTGATAGCAAAAACTCAATACAGTTTAAGTGATGACCCAAAACTAATTAACAGACCAACAAATTTTTATATTACAATAAGAGATTTAGAACTAAAATCTGGTGCAGGTTTTGTTGTTGCACTTGCAGGTGATATGCTTTTAATGCCGGGGTTAAGCAGAAAACCTAATGCTGTTAATATGAAAATCGATGAAAATTATAAAATTGAGGGTTTATTTTAATAGTATATTAAAAAACTTTTTAATAAAAAAAGCGTTGTCAATTTATTAAAGTTGAAACGCTTTTTTAGAAGATAAATTATTTGTGTGATTAATTTATCATATTTGTTAAAAAATAATTTTTAAAAAAATTTGAATTAATTTTATATTTGATTTATTATAAAAATAAATTTTTACATTAAAAAATATAAATGTAGGTTATTTGCAAAATCAAAAATTTGTTATGACTATTTTTTAAAAAGATTTTTTAATATAAAAAAATAAATAGCACAAATTATGCTATTTACATTGTATAACAAAAATTGGCGGAAAGGACAGGATTTGAACCTGCGGTAGCTTTCACTACGGCCGCTTTCCAAGCGACTGCATTAAACCGCTCTGCCACCTTTCCAAGCACTTTTGAATAATATCATAATTTTTGTTGTTTGTCTAGTATTTTACTTGACTAACTTACAATGAAATTTATAATATTTATGGAGGTTTGGTATGGATTGTATTTTTTGTAAAATTTTAAAAGGTGAAATTCCTAGTTATAAAATATATGAAGATGAAAATGTATTTGCTTTCTTGGACATTGCAGGCGATGTTGATGGTCATACTTTGGTTATACCTAAAAAACATTTTACAAATATTCTTGATTGTGATGATCAAACACTTAAAAATGTTATGATTGACGTTAAAAAGATTTCAAAACACTATGTTGATGACTGTGGTTATGATGGAGTTAATATTTTTAACGCAAACGATGAGTCTGCTCAACAAAGTGTATTCCATTTTCACATACACATTGTTCCAAGAAAAAAAGGTGATGGGTTAGATGGTTTTCCTCATTTTTCTGGAAGTTTGGACAAAATTGAAAATATGTTTGAAAAATTAAAAATGAATAAATAATATTTCTAATTGTAATTTTTAGGTTTTAGTAAAAAAATAGTGGCAGTTCGTTGCCACTATTTTTTTGTGAAAATCATAATTGATTTAATCACATTTATATTATTTGTTGAATTTTAAAAATTATTTATTATTTTGCACTTTTATTATATTTAAAAGATGTTGTCGTCTATTAATTGCGTCTTTTTTGCTTTCTTCATAAATTGTTTGTGCCAATTTTGGGTCTTTTTTATACAAATTTGTGTATCTTGATTCTGAGTTTAAAAATTCTTGATATTCTTTTGTTGGAGGTTCGCTGTCTAGTGTTAGGGGTTTTTCGTTGTTCGGATTGTATCTATACAAGTTCCAATAACCACATTCAACACACAGTTTCATATGATAATTTGAATCGGACATATTAAAACCGTGATTTATGCAAGGTGAGTAACATATTACAATACTTGGACCATTAAATTCTTCGGCTTCTTTTAGTGCTTTTAGTGCTTGATTTGCGTCTGCACCTAGACTTATGCTTGCAACATAGCCATTGTTATTTGCCATACATATTGCACCAAGATCTTTCTTTTTTGTGCGTTTTCCATTTGCATTGAATTTGCAGACACTTGAACGAGGAGTGCTTTTTGATGATTGACCTCCTGTGTTTGAATAAACTTCACTGTCTAAAACAAGCACATTTACATTTGCATTTGATGATAAGATGTGGTCAAGTCCACCATAACCAATATCATATGCCCAACCATCGCCACCAATTATCCAAATTGATTTTTTAATTAAAATGTCTATGTTATTTAAAAGAATTTTGCTTTCTTCACTGGTTTCGTTTTGCAAAAGTTCTTTAATTTTGTCTTTTTCTTCATAACTTATATCGTTATTTTCTTTCCAATTTTGGAGTAAAGTTTTTAACTCTGTGTTACAATTTTTCTCTATTTGTTCAATTAGTTGAGTTGCTGTTTTTTGATTTTGAATTTGTGTTAAAGCCATTCCATAGCCAAACTCTGCATTGTCTTCAAACAAACTATTTGCCCAAGCAGGACCGTGACCTTTTTTGTTTGTTGTGTATGGGCAAACAGGGAATGAACCACCATAGATGCTTGAACAACCTGTTGCATTTGCAATTATCATTCTATCTCCAAACAGTTGAGTTAGTGCTTTTATATATGGCGTTTCGCCACAACCAGCACAAGCATAATTAAATTCAAAATATGGCTCATAAAATTGAAGTCCTTTTGTTGTTAATTTGCTGAATATTGATTTTTCTTTTTTTAGTGTTAGGGAATAGTTATAATTTTCTATTTCTTTATTAAAATAGTCTTTATCATCGGTCATTCCAAGTGCTTTTTTTAGTGCTGGGCAAGTTTTTGCACAAACACCACAGCCAGTGCAGTCTAATGGACTTACTTGTATTTTGAATTGATGATTTTTCATTCCTATTGCATTTATTGTTTCAAAATTTGCATTTTTGTTCTCTTCATCTTTAATTAGCACGCTTTTTATTGCAGAATGAGGGCAGGCAAGAGTACAAAAACCACATTGAATACAATTTTCTTTTATCCACTTTGGAATGTTAAAAGATATTCCTCTTTTTAGGTATTTTGCTGTGTTGGTTGGAACTGTTCCATCAACTGAAAATTTTGACACGGGAAGTTTGCTTCCTTCCATTTTTTCGATTGGCTCTATTATGTTATTGAAAAACTCATTTTGGACATTTGAAATTTTTTGGTTATTAACACCCGTTAAATTTGTGTAATCTACTTGTTTTAATTCATTAACTGCCAAATTGATTGCTTGCAAGTTTTTATTTACAATATCATCACCCTTTTTGGAATAGGTTTTTATTGTTGCTTGTTTAATTTGTTCAACTGTTTCATTAAAAGGTAGTATATCAACAAGTTTAAAGAATGCAGTTTGCATTATTACATTTATTTTTCCACCAAGTCCAACTTGATTTGCAATTTTTTGTGCATTAATTATATACAATTTTGCATTTTTTTCTTTTAGTTTATTAATGAAATTTGATGGCAAATAGTTGTTTAATTCATCTTGATTGACTTTTGTATTTAACAAGACAATACCATTTTGTTTTAGGTCTGAAATTAGGTCATATTTTCCAATAAAAGTAAAATTGTGAATTGCTATAAGGTTATAACTTTGAGGATTATATGATTTTTTTATTGGTTTGTTGCTTATTCTTAAATGAGAGGTTGTTAAACTACCAGATTTTTTTGAATCGTATTCAAAATACGCTTGAACAAAATAGTTTGTGTTTTCGCCTATAATTTTTATGCTGTTTTTGTTTGCACTAACAGTTCCATCAGAGCCTAGTCCGTAGAACTTTAATTCATAGCAATCATCATCTAAATTTATTAAATCATTGTTTAATGGTAGGGAAGTGTGCGTTTCATCATCTTCAATTCCAACGGTGAAGTGGTTTTTGTTTTCGCCGTCTAAGTTTTTGAACACTATAAGTGCGTGTGTTAAATTAAATTCTTTTCCTCCAAGTCCGTATCTTCCACCAATTACATCAATATTTAGATTGTTTTCTTTTAAAGATGTGCACACATCTTGATATAATGGTTCGCCACAACTTCCACATTCTTTTGTTCGGTCAAGAACTGCTATTTTTTTAACAGTTTTTGGTATTGCTTGACAAAAAGCACTTGAAACAAAAGGTCTGTATAGTCTAACATTCAAAACGCCAACTTTTTCGCCATTTTTGTTTAGGTAGTCAACACATTCTTGTATTGTATTAACAGCACTGCCCATTACAATAATTATTTTTTCTGCCTGACTATGTCCATAGTATTCGTATGGTTTGTATTCTCTGTTTGTTATTTGTTTTATTTGGTTAAATGTTTCAACAACTTTATCATACACTTGATTATATAAAACATTAGATTTTTCTCTATTTTGGAAAAAAACATCTGGATTTTGTGCTGTGCCTCTTTGTACTGGATTTGTTGGTGTTAATGCTCTGTTTTTAAAGTTTTGTGCTTCTTTATATGGATATATTTTTTTTATATCTTCATCATTAATTATTGATATTTTTTGAATTTCGTGTGAAGTTCTAAAACCATCGAAGAAATGAAGAATAGGAAGACTTGATTTTAGTGCTATTATGTGACTTGCAAGTGGCATATCGTAACATTCTTGAACACTTGTTGAGCAAAGCATATTAAATCCTGTGCCTCGGCACGCCATAACATCACTATGGTCACCAAAAATAGAAAGGGCGTGAGTTGCAACTGTTCTTGCCGAAATGTGAAAAACACAAGGCAAACATTCACCTGCGATTTTATACATATTTGGAATCATCAATAACAATCCTTGACTTGCTGTGAAAGTTGTTGCAAGTGCACCTGTTTGCAAACTGCCGTGAATTGCACCACTAACACCAGCTTCTGATTGCATTTGTGAAACTGTTAGAGTTTGGTTAAAAATATTTTTTCTTCCTTCGCTTGACCATTGTTCAACAAGTTCAGCCATTGTTGATGATGGTGTGATTGGGTATATTGCCGAAACTTCGCTTAAATAATATGCCATTTCGGCACAAGCAGTGTTTCCATCTAATGTTTTGTTTTTCATATATAACTCCTAATAATTATTATTATACATTTTAGATATAATAACACAAATAAATTTTTGTTAAAAAGCATTTTTTTGGGAATTAATTTAAAAAGTTGTTAATGTGTTTGATTAATTTTTATAAATCATTTAATATGATTATATGATGAATAGATTTTTAATTTGCATAGCATATAAAGGTACAAATTATTGTGGATTTCAAATACAAAAAAATGGAAATTCCATTCAAAGTGTTTTGCAGGACTGCTTAAAAAGAGTTTTTAATGAAGATATTACCATTTTTCCAAGTGGAAGAACAGATGCAGGTGTTCACGCATTAAAACAATATGCTCATTTTGATACTTCAAAAAATATACCAACAGATAAAATTGTTAGTGCATTAAATACTTTTTTGCCAAATGACATAAGAATTTATTTTGCAAAACAAGTTGATGGCAATTTTCACGCAAGATTTAATGTGATTAAAAAAACTTATATGTATGTTTTTTCAACAAGCAAAATTACAAATCCATTGTTTTATGATTTGGTTGAAAAACTTGATTATAAAGTAGATTTGCAATTAATAAAATTGGCAATTCAAAAATTAAAAGGTGAACATAACTTTAAAGCTTTTTGTTCGAGCAAATCTAGTGCAGTAAATTTTGTTAGAACAATTTATGATATAACAGTTGAAACAAAGGGTGATTATCTTATTTTTAAAGTTTGTGGAAATGGATTTTTATACAATATGGTTAGAATTATTATCGGCACGCTTATTGACATTGGCAGAGGTCAACTTGGTGTTGATGTGATTGATAAAATGTTTGAAACAGGTGACAGAAGTTATGGTGGCAAAACTGCTTCACAAAAAGGACTTTATCTTTTTGATGTTGAGTACAATCCTGAATAATAATACAGTTTAGTGTATAAATATTCATTATTTTTATAGAAGTAAAAGTTAATTATTATTGAGTTTTTTAATAATTTGAAAGATATTAATTTAACATTATGTTTTTTCTGAAAACTTTTATTTTATATGTTTTTATTTACCATAGACTAAAAGTTGTTTTATGTGTAAAACTTTGTTTAAATTATAATAATAAGATGATAAAACTTTCAAACATAAATATGTAAATGAATTGGTTTTTGGGGGTTATAAAAATTAGATAATAATTTTAAAAATATGCTTGACAAAGACTGATATATATAATAAAATTAATAACGTCTTTAGTAAGGCATATTTTTTTGTTAAATTAGCCCCTTATAAAAAAAATTGTCTTATAGCGAACAACACACAATTTTTGGAGGAAATTTTTAAATGAAAACTTTTATGGAAAAGCCAGAAAATGTGGAAAGAAAATGGTTTGTTGTTGATGCAACAAATATGCCTCTTGGAAGACTTGCTTCTCAAGTTGCAGATATGTTGTCTGGAAAAAATAAACCAAACTACACTCCACACGTTGACACAGGCGACCACGTTATAGTATTAAATTCTGATAAGGTTATTCTTACAGGTAAAAAACTTACACAAAAAATGTTAAGACATCACACAGGTTATGCTGGTGGTCTTAAAGAAATGGATTACAAAACAGTTATGGCAACAAAATCAGATGTTGCAGTTCTTCACGCAGTTAAGGGTATGCTTCCTAAAAACTCTCTTGGAAGAAAAATGTATAATCGTTTAAGAGTTTATAAAGATGCTAACCACAAACACGAAGCACAACAACCAGTTGCTGTTGCATTAAAAGGAGTTAGAAACTAATGGCAGAAAAGAAAACAGTTAAACCTGCAGTTAAATCAAAAGGTGTTCAATTCCTTGGAACAGGTAGAAGAAAAAAAGCTATTGCAAGAGTTAGATTATTGCCAAATGGTACAGGCAAAATTACAGTTAACAAAGTTGACATTGACAAATATTTTGGTCTTGACACTTTGAAATTAATTGTTCGTCAACCAATGGAACACACTCAAACAACAACAAAATACGATGTTATTGTTAATGTTGTTGGTGGTGGACTTTCTGGTCAAGCTGGTGCTATTGCACACGGAATTTCAAGAGCATTGGTTCTTGCTGAAGAAGGTTTGAAGAGCGAACTTAAAAAAGCAGGTTTCTTGACAAGAGATTCAAGAATGAAAGAAAGAAAGAAATATGGTCTTAAAAAAGCACGTAAGGCTTCACAATTTAGTAAGAGATAGTCTTTGTAATATATGTTTAAAATTCACCAAAGTTTTTTTGGTGAATTTTTTTATTCTTTGTTTTATTATATTGTTGTTTATCTATTTGTTTTTTGTCAAAAATATAAAATATGAGAATGGTTGATGAAGCAGATTTTGATTATGAAAAGTATGGGTTTAGGGAAGTTGAGTTAAAAAATGGTATTGTTGTATCCTATTTAGACATTAATAATGATGAAAATGAAGATTTTAAAAAGGGCAGTTACAGAATTGTATCTTGTCATAATTTGTTTATTGCAACAAAGTCCGTTTTAAAAGAATTTAAAAATAAGTTGTGTGATGAACTTAAATGTTTGTTAAAATTATTAAAAATTACAAAGACAAAAACAGTACTAATTTGTGGCCTAGGAAATGAGGACATAGTGGCTGACAGTTTGGGTTATTCTTGTTGTAAAAAAATATTGGCAACAAGACTTTTAAACAAAAAAATTGTTAAATCTAACATTTGTTCAATCTCTCCAAATGTTCAGGCAGTTACAGGCATTAAAACTTTTGATATAGTCTATGGAGTTGCAAAAGCAATTGATGCAGATTTAATTATTTTGATAGACAGTTTATTGACAAATAATATAAAAAGGTTGGGTCATAGTTTTCAAATGTCAAGTTGTGGTATGGTTCCAGGAGGCGCAATGTTTGACAACCGTGAAATTTCATTGGAAACGACAGGTATTAAGTGTTTAAGTATTGGTGTTCCACTAATGCTTGACTTAAAACAACTTTCTTCAATTAATAAAAGCATTGTTGTTTCACCAAAAGATATAAAATTTATGATTGAAAAATGTTCTAAAATTATTGCAGAAGTAATAAACATAGTATTTAATCCAGATTTAAGTTATGGAGAAATTGAAGAACTATTAAATCCAATTTAGCATATCATTTTATAAGTATGATAGGGTTTATTGATAGTGGTGTTGGTGGAATTAATGTTTTGAGTGAATGTAGTAAAATTTTTAATGAAGATTTTATTTATTTATGTGATAACAAAAATGCACCATATGGAAATAAGAGTAAAAAAAAATTATATAAAATTACAAAAAATAATATTGACTATTTAATAAAAAAATACAATGTTGACATTGTTGTTCTTGCCTGTAATACTTTGAGTTTTTGCGTTGGAAAAAGAATAAAAAAAGAATATTCTATTCCAATTATTTTAATGCAAATGAATGAGAATAAAATAAATAAATTAAAAAAAGATGTTCTTTTTTTTGCAACAAAAAACACGATTAAAAATAATAAAATTATTCAAGATAAATTAAAAAATAATGCAAATTATTTTGCATTATACATAAAAAATTTGCCAAAAATGATTGATAATAATTTGAATAATTTGAATAATTTAAAAAAAATATTAAAAAAACATTTAAAAAATAAAAAATATAGCAATATAAAAACAGTTGTTTTGGGTTGCACGCATTTTAGATTAATAAAAAAACAAATTTGTGATATTTTAAAAAATGTTGAATTTTATGAGTATGAAAAAGATGTTGCAATTTTGGCAAGTAGATATGTTAAATGCAAACCTTACAGCACATACGAAATTAAATTGACATCTTATGATTATCCTTTATATGTAGAGTTAAAGTGCTATATGAATAATTGCACCAATAGAGATTGACAAAATTTTGTTGTTGATTTATTATAACTATTGTTATGAATTGTTATTTATGTCCAAGAAAATGTGGAAAAAATAGAGATATTGAAAGTGGTTTTTGTGGAGCAAACAACAGTATTAAAATAGCAAAATACTGTTTGTTTTATTATGAGGAACCTTGTATTAGTGGGAAAGGTGGAAGTGGTGCAGTATTTTTTACTGGTTGCAGTTTAAAGTGCGTGTTTTGTCAAAACTATGAAATTTCATCTTTAAATAATGGTAAAATTATTTCAATTAATGAACTTGCTGATATTTTTAAAGAATTGGAAAATTTGGGAGCAGATAACATTAATTTGGTTAATCCAACACAATATTCCATTCAAATTGTTGAGGCATTAAAAATTTATAAGCCAAACATTCCTATAATTTGGAATAGTCACGGATATGAAGAAATTAGCACACTAAATTATGTGGCACCTTATGTTGATGTTTTTTTGCCTGATTTTAAATATTTTGATAATGAAAGTGCAAAAAAATATTCAAATTGTGATGACTATGCTAACGTGACAAAAAAGGCAATTTTACATATGCGAAAGTTAAAGCCCGACATATTTAAAGATGATATGATTGTTCAGGGACTTATTATCAGGCATATGATAATGCCGTTGTTAACAGATGAGAGCATTGACATATTAGATTGGATTAGCAGTAATTTAATAAACACAAAAGTTAGTTTAATGGCACAATATACACCTTATGCAAAGGCAAATGAATACAAAGAAATTAACAGAAAAATAACAAAAAGGGAATATGACAAAGTTGTTGACAAATACTTAACTTTAAATCTTGATGGATATATTCAAGATAGGGAAAGTGCAAAAACTTTGTATATTCCAAAATGGGATTATTAGAGATTTTTTGATAGATTATTGTATTCGTTTAAAACTTGAAAATATGTGTTTTTTACTTGTGCAGAATATGGAATTTCTGATGATGAAAAATCTGAAAGTGTGTTTAATATATTAGACATATTTGTTAAGCTTAATTTTAGTTCCAACAAATGTGTGGTTAGTTTTGAGTTGAAAAGTGTTTCAAAATTGGTTTTAATTTTTGTGAAATTGCTTATTATGTCACTTAAATACACTTTTGCTTCAATTTCACTATATAAATTTGTG
>CASFHZ010000042.1 GCA_949294585.1 uncultured Christensenella sp.
CTGTTTTTGGGCGTTTTACAGTAAACAAAGCAAGAAAAAATTTTCTAAATTTTTTCGGTCACGCAGTTTTTCGACGGTCTAAAAGGACATAATGTTAAAACATTATGTCCTTTTATTTTTATAGGTTATTCTTGTTTCTTGTTTATATCTGCATTTTGATTTACAAATGTTGCATTTGATAGCTCTCTAAACTTCTTTTTCTTCACAACAATTATAATAACTATTATTGTGATTAAAAGCAATATAAAGCCTACAATACTTGATACAATCGTTATTGCAACAGTGTAATCTCCAGGAGTTGTAATAAACTTAGCATTATCTGTTATATAACCAAATAATCCATCAAGATTTATTACTTCATATTCTTTATCAAGCAACAATTCCGAAACAACATAATCTTGCAAATTAAATGTACCATCAAAAGGATTTTCCTTTGTTCCAATTGGTTGCCAGAACCTTTCTTGTAAATTCATATGTTTCTTTACAATATAATATCCTTTTGCATATGGTATTTTCCCTTTTGCATCAACATTGTTATTAATCAAATACGCCATTGCAGCAAGTTGTTTTTCTGATGTTATAACATATGGGTCATTTTCTGTTCCAACACCACTAAACATTTCCCAATTGTCTATCCACAATAGTTGACTAAATGTTGCTTTTAATATGTTTGTTTTTCCAACAATAATTCCATTTGAACTGTTTAGATTTAAACTTGTTGTTTTAAGGTCTATATTAACTCCATTAATTGACAATGATGTTAGTTCATATCTTTGAACAGTTTTTAAAACAAATGTTATTGTTGAATCATAGTCGTATGATTTTGTTGTATTTATTGTTTCTGATTCATCAATTACAAATGTTCCTCCAACACCACCATCAACAAGATATTGAATAAAGATTGTGGAAGGTTGTATGTCAAGTTTGAATTTTACGTACCCCCTTGGACTGTCTTGTGGCAAAATTGTGTAGGTGTCATTTAAAATTCCACCACTGTATTCTCCCAACCAACCATTTCGATAGTAACCATAGGTTAAATCGTAAATTTCAAAAACTATAATGTCGCCAACTCTATAAACTCCACTTTCTTCAGAAGTTGAAGATTTTATACCAAGTTTGACATTGTCTGTTTGTTCCAAAATAACATTAACAATATCTCCAATGAATTTTACTTGGAACAATGTTGGTTGTGTTATAACTTGCTCCATTGTTGGTTGAGAATCATCTATTGATGTTCCATTTTTAATCCAATACTTAAACGAATATCCAACATCACTTGTTGCCTGTAAATAAACAGATTCGCCATATAGTGCATTTTGTTTTGAAGCAGTTGCAACACCTCCTCCAATAACTGAAACGGTTATATCCATTGTGTAGTAGAGATAAATTGTTAAATCTTCCTCACCCATAACTGCATTGTATTCGCCTTGATTTAAAAGTGCTCTATCTGTTATGTTGTCTTCAAAAGACCAACCATAATAGTTAAATCCACTGTAACCACTTGGAGCAACAATTCTAACATTATAGCCAGGAACATAACTAACACCTTCAATAGTTTGAGTTGCATAGTCACTATACACTATGTATCTACCATCAATTTCCGGGAAGATATCTTGATATGCCATTTGAGAAGTGTTTATTGAGAAGTTAGGAACAAAAATTAAGTTAACTCTAAATCTTTGCAACTCCCAACTTGCATACAGAACACTGTCGAAATCATATTCATTTGATGAAGATTGTACATTGTTTTCCCCACCAAGGAAGCCATATCGTTTATATGCCACGCCATCAACATATTCTATACTGTAAATGCCATTGCTATCAAATTGATAATTAAGTCCAGAACCATCAATTCTTGTGTTCCAACCAATTAAATTGTATTGATATCTTTCTGCATTTGTTACAGAACTGTCAAGCATTGGGTTGAAGTTAGATTTTCCAAATTCAACAATGCTTTCTACATTTTCTGGTGCATTTTCATAATTGTAATTAAATGTAACTTTATAGGTTAAAGCCTCAATTCTTACAATAATTTCTGTGCCAGTTCTAACATTGTCAAGACCTCCAACAGCATAAGAAGTTATTTGATTGTTGTCTTGAACAACATTTGGTGTTTCAAAATAACTATCTGCAATTATTTTATATCCGTTATAAGTATAAACAATACCATATGCATTTCCACCTGTTTTCACATAGATTTTAAATGCTTTGCCATCTTCAACATATTCGGTCTTTACAATACCTTTGTTTTTGTTTGAATATTCATAAACATCGGCACCTTGCAAATCTCCAACAATTCTAAACACAACTTCATTTATTTGTGCTTTCATTAAAATGTCAATTGTTGAAGAACTTAAAGTCTTGTTAATGATTACATTTGAATTTGACGCTGTATAGTCAAGTCTTGGGTCAATGTTTTCTATGATATCAAATTCATAGCCATTTTTGCCAACAATACTAAACTCAATGTTTTCGCCAGTTATTGTTGAAATAATGTATGTTAATGTTCGCTCTGTTCTAACAAATTCTTTTATTACAGTGTTGTTCGTTTCATTTAGCACTATTTCACCAAAATCAACATCAATATCATCAAATGTTTCTGATTCTGGAAGAGTTAAATTAACTGTTAACTCAATTGGAATACCCTCAAATATTGCAATATATTTTGCGTTTTGTGTAACATTTGTAACTGTGATTGTTGAACTTGAACTGTAATCAACTTGTTCTCCATCTATTTCTTGAACCCATTTTACAAACCTATATTGCTCCTCGCTAACAGCAGTTATTGCTATATCATCATAACCATACTTAACATTTCTACTAAAATGAGAGTAGTTTGTTGCATTGTCATATGATAGTGAACCCTTTGAAAAGTCGTTAACTTCGTATTGTATTTCAAAAGATTTGATTGAATAGATTAAATATAGTGTTGTGTTCTTTAAAATGTTAAATTCAATAATGCCATTGTCAAATTGATTTACAAGTCCATCACTGCTTGTTAACAATTGTTCTTTAGTGCCACTTACAGACCAGAGTTTAAATTCATAACCATCAATAACATTGTTTGGTGTTAGTGTGAATGTTGTTTTAAACAAGCCTCTAAATGATTGATTTGAATTTAATGTTGTTGAAGATTGTCCGTCTGAAATGGTTACAATTCCATTAACTGTTAAGTCAATATTTAAGTTGTCATCTCTTAAAACTGATATTACATTTACAGTATATTCTTCCATTTCAAATGGAACTACTATTGTTCCATCACTTGAAAAGCCCGTGAATGTAACAACACAAACATACTCATCTCCAGTAATATCAAAATTGCCTTTGTTTGATGAAGTTGTTTCAAAACTCCAATAGAGTTTATCTGTGTTAACTTTGTAACCTTGTTTTGCAGTGATAGTGAATTTTGCAAAACTATCAGTTTTTACTTTCATTACATAACTAGAAACGCCATCTATTTCATTTTCCACAGATATTGTTCCTTTCTCTATGTCACTGATTATTTTTATTGAATTGGTTTTTTCGCCAAAGTTTACAACAACTGTTACATCACTAACAAAGTTAGATAAAGTTCTTATGCTATCTATATCAGTGTTTGATATTTCATATGAATAATCACCACTGTCTATGCTCCAACTTGCAATTTCATAACCTTCATTTGCTGTTGCAACCAACTCTATGCTACTTCCTGTTTTTGCAAGAAATTCTGACATTCCACTGCCATTTGTGGAGTATGTTTTATAAGATAGATATCCTTTTTTGTCATCGTTTACTTTTATTGTAATTTTGTTGTCTTTTGGATCAAAGTTTGCTGTGATTTGTTGATTGTTTGTGAATGTATTTAATGTAATTGACTTTTCTGTGCTATTATTCACATCAATTATATCAGATGACCAACTTGTGAATAAATAACCAACCTTTTCTGTTAGAGTTATGTCAACAGAATATGTGTTTTTAACACTAACAACAACTTGTGTTTCGCCACTTATTGATGTGTTTACATTTTCAATTAATGAACCATTACCGTCATAAACATTTATATTAACATAACCATATTGACTGTTTATTGTTAAATTAAATTGGTTTTCACCCCAAACAGCAGTTGCTGTTGCGTTTTGTGTTTCTTGCCAAATATAATCAGCCGACAAATCAGAAATTGACCAACTATTGAATGTCCAACCGTTTTTAACAGGCACAATTAACTCTCCAATAGCTTCTCCATAAACAACAGATTTTGAAACTTTAATTGCGTTATTAAATTCATCTTGTTCATCAATATGCCAAATTTTTGTATTAAATCCTTCAAAATATCCACCATTTGCATCAAGAACTAATCTGTATTCATTTGCTAGCCAATTAACTCTTAGTGTTTTTGTTGGATAAAAATCTTCACCAATAATTGTGTTTGTATCAAATAGTACTAAACTATCATTTTCATCAATCCAATATTTTGTGTCTTGATAATAACCAGACCTTTGTGCAATTGGCAATGTTGCTAAACCATTTAAACTTGAATTAAATTGAATTTGCAATGTTGCCGTTGTGTTTGTTGAATTAAATTCCCAGTTGTCACAAACTTCAAAATTTCCGCCGTTTGCGTTTAGAATTATTGTAACCATAACAGGTTGGAATTTTGCATAAACAACATAGTCTTGTGCTTCAACACGCAAACCATTTGCCAATAAGTTTTCATCAGGTTTTAAATTTATGTCAAAACTGTAACCAATAAATTCGTAACCATCGTTTGCACTAACAACATTGCTTAAATCAACAACATCATAATATGCATATTTTCCACTTATGTTGTTTACAAAATCTCCACCTTGAACATCGCTGTCTGTTACAAAAATTCCATTTATTTCTGTTGCCAAAACAACCAAAACATCAAAGGTTTTTATTTCCCATTTTGCATAAATAGTTTTTGTTTCTTCATCAACATTCCAAGTTGAACTGTCAATTGGTGTGTCATTTGTTATTTCATTTGTAAAGTTTTCATCAAAGAACCAACCAATAAATGTATAACCTTCGTGTTTTGGAACAGGTAACATTGTGCTGTCTGACACCTTTTTGCCATACATCAATTTTGCCTCTGTTTGACTGTTGTTTTGCAATCTGTCTGCATTAATCATATCAATTGTGTCTGGAATATAGTTATACAAAACTGTAACCATTTTGTCGGTGATTGCACCAATAACATTGTTTGCAAAATAATTTTCTGCATCGTTTCCAGTTAAGGTGAACACAATCACTTTATCTGCCCCAACACTTGAATCAATTGAAGATAAATCTTTATTATAGTAAACACCAGTAATGGTAACTTCATCATCACCAACTAAGCCATCTATTGTAAAATCACCAACAACATTTGCATTGCCATCATAGGTTTTAATAAAGCCCTGACTGTTTGTTATTGTTAATTCTTTTTGTTCTATCACAAAATCTACATTGTCAACAAAGTTCAAATTAAGATTTAAAGATGTTAAATTGCTAACTATTTTATAAGTGCCTGCAACATACTTTGTTTTTTCATTTAGGTAATTGATTGCTAAACTGCCTTCAATTTCATTTTGTAAGTTGCCAAAGAATGTTGTTGTTTCATCATCTTGAATTTGATAGTTTATAACAAAATCTTGTGTTCCATAAACAACAAATTGCCCTGATGTTGGTGTTATTGTAACATTTCTCTTTTCAATGCTTCCAGTTAATGAATTTGTTACATTGTAGTTTGCAATGTCATCGCCTTGATATGTTACAACAATTGGAATATTATCTCCAACATTTGCACTTTCATATTTTCCACTTGCAACAAGTTTGTAAATGCTTGTATCCAAAATGTTGTCATTATTATCGTATATAACAATGTTTCCAATAAATGAAGTTGAAGCATCGTATGGTTTTGTTGTGTTATCTGCAACAAGTTTTATTTCTTTTTGTTTAATTGTGTAGTTAATTTCGCACAAAACCACAAATTCTTCGTGACTGTCACTTTGCAAATTCCAAGACGCAAGTGGATATTGTCCAACATTAACGCCATTTGCAAATTGCAAATAACCTGTAACTTCTATGCCATTTGCAGTGTATTCTAGTGTTGATATATCAACATCTGAAATTGCTTTGCTGTCGTATATCTTTGAAAGAACATCAATGTTGTGTTGATTATTTGTTATTGTTACAACAAGTGTTGATGCTTTCTTTATTGTAAACAAATCAGCATTTGCTCCACTTGCAAAAGTAACATTATAGTTTGAGTTATCCCAAACATCAACATAAATATCGTATGTTCCAACATTTTCACCTTGTTCTCTTGTAAATTCTATATTTATGTTTTCATTGTATATGCTTGTTATAACATAAGATAGAACTCTTGGGTCATCTTCACCATAAATTTTGAAGAATATGTTGTTTGGAATATCACCAGTTTGCAAAATTAAATCATAAGGTTTAATTGCAAAATTAAATGAGTTATCTCCAACAATTTCATAGCAATTGTTTTCTATGGTAAATGTAACAGTGTAGTCACCAACATTTTTTGGTGCTGTGCTTGAATTGTATGTGGTTGATGTGTAATTTGAATTAACTTCTGGCAAAATTTCTTCACTTGAATTAATTAACTGAATATTTGGTAAAATGCTCACTTGTTGATTGTTGTAAATATATTCATTTAAAATATCATCAAATGAAATTGAAATTTGTGCTTTTATTATTTCAACATTTCCAACATATGTTATTGAATAATTTGATGTAACATCGTTGTTTAATGAATTTACAATTTTTAATTGAGAATTGTTAAATTCACTAAAATTAATCAAACCAATATAATTAGGTTTTGAAACATAAATGCTTCCACTAAGTTCATCACCTGTTTTTAAACTTCCACTTGTTACAAGAACTTTTGTGTTATCAACAGTGTATTGTCCAAGTGATGAATATACAATTTGAACACCATCAACCGACAATTCAAGTGATGTTTTTGTTATTTGTCCAAAAGATGTGTAGTTTATTATGTAGTTCTTTTGTGGATATTGGTCATAATTTTGAATTTCAAAAATTATTGTGTGCGAGCCAACATTTGCAGTTTTGTTTCCACTTTCATCAACATAAAAACCATTAATCACAACATTGTCACCAAAAATTATATCTGATGAATAAAGTGAAGTGTTGTTATCTTGATTTAATACCAAACTGTCGCCGTTATACTCTTTATCATTATTAAATACAATTGTTGTTATTTCTTTTGGAGTAATTTCAAAATTAAAACTACTTTGTGGCAATTCACAGTTGTATATTTCAACATTTACTGTGTATGTTCCAACATTTTTTGCCTCACTTTCTGAAATTGAAATTTCGCCCCAAGTTGAATCGCTTGCTGTAATTTTTTGAGAAACATCGTTTGTATCAACAAACACCACACTCAAAAAGTTGAATACATCATTTCCAGAATAAACAAACGAATCGTTTTCCAAATACAATTCTCCATCTTCAATTACATAAGCGAGAACTGTTATTGAACCTTTGTATGCTGTTATATTGTAGTTAGTGTTAATTATATCTATTCCATTAACAAGAATTTTTACATCACTAAACAGAATTTCATCAATTTCATATCTGCCAACATCAAGTCCAACCTCTTTAAGTGAATATGTACCACTTATATTTTGATTTTCAACAATGTTAATAACTTGTGAATTTGATAAGTTTGTTTTGTAGTCACTTTCAGGGTTATAGTAAACTTCAATGTCGCCAATGTTAATTTCTATGTCGCGTTTTTGAATTACAAAGTCAATAACATTATCACTTTGTCCATTTATTGCAATAGAGAAATTAATTGAGTTTGAGTAAATTGTTGCTGTGTAATTTCCTGCATTAATTGGAGTTGCATTATATTCAATTACAATGTTTTTAAACGCTTCTTCTTGCAAATTTGTTGGTATGTTTTCAAATGTAATGTAATTGTTTATATCAACTTGTTCTCCGTTATAAACAAAGTTTAAATCTCCATTAATTGTCACAGTAATTTCAACTGCAACGATTTTTATTTCTCCACTGTATGTTATGTTATAGTTTGAAATTACATTATTTGAATTTATGTCTAAAATTTTAAACTCATCTAAACTTAACATTGTAATTTCAAATGTATAGGTGCCAACACTTGTTTGCAAAAATTCAATATTTCCACTTAGAGATTGATTTTCAACAAGTTCTCCGCTTGTAATTTGCAAATCGTCTGCTTCAACAATTGGGTTAGTTGCACTGTAAACATATTCTGTTCCATCTTTAATTTGAATTGTTATGTTTCTTGCAGTAATTTGTCCAGTCATTGAAGGAATTTGCAATTCGTAGTTAGATATATCCAAACCTTGCATTTGTATTGCAATTTCATATTTTCCAACATTTGATACAAAACTTCCAGAACTTTGATAATTTCCAACAAAGCTAACATCATCTCCACTGTAAATTTGGTCTGATGTTATTTGTCCAACTATGTTTGATGTTCCATCATACACTTTGTCTTTTGTTAAATTAACATAACTTATAATTTGTTTTGAAACTATGAATGTTATAACTTGCTCTTTTGCATTGTCACCAGTTTGAATTAGAATTTTGAATGAGTATTCACCTGCATCAACAACTGTTTGTGTGCTTGTGTTGTTGAATTTTAATTCAGAGAAAGTTGCAATATTTGATTCTTCACCATAGGTGAACATTTGCAATTTTCCGTTTATCAACAAACCAACTTGAATTTGTCCACTTGCAATTTTATCTGTTGAGTCATAAACCAAGTTGTTTAATTTTGATGTATCAAATTCATTACCTAATTCACTTGTTATAACCATTCTTATAGTAACTGTTCCAATATCATAGTTGGAAGTTACATCTGTTCCATCACTTAATATCTTTATACTTGGAGTAATGTCATACTCACTAAAATCACTGTCATAGTCCACATTGGCAAGTTCATACACTCCACTTAAACCACTGTTTGTTGTGAATGTTCCACTTATTGTGTGTGATGCAACCAAACCATCACTGTTTATTCCAACAACATCTGTGTTTTTAATTTCATAAACTGCCTTTTCGCTATTGTTGAATACATAAGGTTGTGGATTTGGATTTGCAACTATGTTTATCTGTCTTTTGTTTATATTTAATGTAGATGAAGATGTGTAGTTATCACAAACAACATTACTATCATTAACAAGTTGATAATTGTTTGCAAAGTTTTCATCAATTGAAATATTAACTTGATAAACACCTGCATTAACAGGACTTGTTAACATTTGTTGTGAATCTTTTAAATTATAGACAACAGACAAAACTTTTGCTTTGTTTTCTTCCAAAATTTCACCATTGCCATTGGATATTGCAACATCAAAACTTGGATATTGTGACATACCATTGTAAACTTTGTCACAGTTATAAACATCAACTTTTATTTGTGCTTTATTTATGGTTAACAAACCAGACAAGCCTACAATTAGATAATTTTCTAAAAATCCTTCATTTCCTTCTGCGTTAGTAAATGAGATTGTAATGTTATTTGAATAGTCTTCTAAGTTATATCCACCAGTGTTATAAATGCTAATTATAACATTTCCGTTAACTCTATTCAAAAATTCATCAATTACATCATCATTTTCATCAAAAGCATTTAAGTTGTCTTTAACAACAGTGATATCTTTGCCTGTGTAATATAACACCAAATTGTCTTTTAGTTTTAAATTAACTTGTTTTGCATATATTGTTCCACTAAGTTCATTTAATTTTAATTCATAGTTTTGAGCACTTGTTCCAAAAATTGTGAACACAATTTGATGAGTTCCAACATTCATAACAGGAACACCAGAATCAACATAAACTCCACTAAACTCAACATCATCAATAACACCAAGTTCGTTGTAACAAATATCCAAAGATGTTATGCTTCCAACAACAGAACTTGTTTGGTCATAAACTTTATCTGCTGTGAAGCTTATATTTGAAATTTGTTTTTTTGCAACAGTAAAACTAATTTCTTGGCTTTGGAAAATGTCCGCTTTATTTGATGTTAATTGAACAGTGTAATTTCCTGCATTAATAACACTACTTGCACTTGTTTGATTATATTTTAATGATTCAAGTACTCCATAATCATTTTCAACTCCGTACATAAATGTAACAAATTCACCATTTATGTAAACATTAACAAATATGTCATTTGATTTTAAATAATCTTTTGAACTATAAACCAATGATTGCAAATGTTCGCTGTCAACTTCGCCCTCATTTTCTGCAGTTATTATTATTGTTCCAAAAACATCAACAATATTATAGTTTGATGTAACATCTTCAGAAAGTGCAAAAATATTAAAATTGTCAATATCAAATACAATTTTTAGTGAAGAACTTTCTTCAAATGTGTATTGTCCAACAGTGGAGTTGTTTGTTACAAACTTACCACTTACGGTTTGACCATTAATTAATCCACTGTTTGCACTGCCATCATCAAACACATTGTTTGCCGATAGGTTGTATTCAACAACACTACCTGTAAACATTTTTGAATATGGCTCTTGTAAACCAATTGTGATATTTCTCTTGTTAATAACAAATTTTTGTTCTGCAACAAATTGAGAAACCTTGTTTTCATTGTTTATTAAAACATAGTTTTGTGAATATTCATCTTTAATTTTTATTGTTATTTCATATTCACCAGCATTAACTTTTTGTGCTTCTTCGTTATCATACAAAACTGTTATTAAATCGTTTTTAACACTGTCACTTATTTCTCCGTGACCGTTATAAACTGAAACATTATATCTTATTGCTTGTTCTTTGCCATTATAAACAGTTTCGGCATTTGTAATTTCAACAGAAATTTCACAAGGATTAACAATAATTTGTCCGCTATAATTTGAAATTGCATAGTTATTTAAAAGTGATGTGCTATCCAAAATGTTTGAAGTAACTTTGTTTTGACTAAACAATTCATGCAACTGATAGGTGTTGCTTTGCAAAGCATCAATAACAATATACCCAGATAGTCTTGAAACAAAAT
This sequence comes from uncultured Christensenella sp., assembly GCA_949294585.1. Classification (GTDB taxonomy): domain Bacteria; phylum Bacillota; class Clostridia; order Christensenellales; family UBA1242; genus UBA5893. The sequence goes on from CASFHZ010000042.1 coordinate 11,036, forward strand.
CATCAATTTCACTTCCATCTATTGTGCTTGTTGCCTTAAAGTTTATTATATCAATTTGAATATCTTTTTCGGTGTAGTATGTTTCGTATGTATCTTTCAAAACCAAAGTAACACCCAATTTCATTATTTGTCCAATTTGTTCAGGAAGATTTAGAACATAGTTATAACTCTTTTCTCCACTAAGAACAAATTTAATTGTGTGAACTCCAACTTCTGCTGTTGGATTTCCATCTTTAACATAAACACCTGTAATTGTCACACTTTGCAAATCTACTGCAAAAATGTCACTTGAAGTTATTTCACCAATAACATCTGATGTTCTGTCATAATATTTGTTAAGTGTTGCATTTACACTTGTAATTTCTTTACTGCTTATAACAAATTGCAATTCTTCGCTTGACATAACTGATGAATTGTCAAAATTATTTATAATTTGCAATGTCATTTTGTATGTTCCAACATCAATTGCTTCATTTGTTGCTACAAAATCAAACTCACCATCAGCAATTTGACTATAAACGCTTAAACCATTTAATGTTGCAGTAAATTCTTTAACATCGTCTTGATTTGAATTTCCAAAATCAATTGATTGATTGTATGTTATTTCATACTGTTCATCGTTAAACACAAATATAACTTTAAAATCTTCATCTTCAACCTTATTTGTTGCAGAATAAACTAAATTATCTATGCTTGATGTGTCAATTGATTGCAATTCACCAACAATTAAAATTGTTGCAGTGTATGTTGTTATTTCATAGTTCATCATAACATCAAGGTTTGTGCCGTTTTCAACAATGCTAACATTTGTCACATAAATTGGATTTGTTGTTAAACTTGCACTTGAACTAGCAAGATTCACAACACTGTATGTTCCAATCTTATTGCTGTTTGTGTTTAATGTTGCACTAAAATTGTGAATATCCAAAAGTCCATTACTTCCATCACCATTAGGGTCAAGAACATCTGTTCTTAAAACTTTATATGTTGCTTTGTTCCCATCTTGAACATAGGTGATTTTGTTTTGAACATTAACTGCAATTTGTCGTTTTAATATATTAAACTTAACTGATGATGTGAATCCATTAATTGCATCTCCATCTTCATTCACAAGAATGTAATTTGAATTGTTTGGAACAGAAATATAAATTGAGTACTGTCCAACATTTATAGGCGTGTCACCACTTTGTGAAGGATTAACATCGCCCAAGAAATACTTTATGTTAACATCAAAATTAACATCTAATATTTCCCCTCTGCTTTCAAATATAGAATATTCAAATGTTGGTTCTTGCTCCTCACCGTTATATATTTTTGCAGTGTCCGAAATTGCAACAACAACTTCTGCTTGTTTTATAACCAAAGTTCCACTTAGTGATTTATAGTTAAAACTATAATTGCTTATGTTGCTTGGTTCCATTGCAAATGTGTAACAAGCCAAACTAAACACAACATCATCACTTGATGCAAGGTTAGCCAAATTGTAAGAACCAACTTGAGTTTTATTAATTACAATTTGACCTATAAACACTTCATTTGCAACCGTTGAAATAATATTGAAATTCTCTATATCAATTGCAACTAATTTATTTGTATAATATGAGTAATATACATTATTTAAAGCAAAAGTTATTTCTTTTTGACTTATTTTTCCAACATAATTTGATGTGTTTGAACTATCAATTTGATAAGAACAAAGAAGCAGTGGATTAGAAGATTGAAGTTCCAGTGTTATTTTTTTGTTTGAACCAACATTTTTATCATCGTATTTTGCAATGATTGAAATGTCGTCACCATCTAAAAATCCAGTCATTAAAGTTTCATTGTTCATTCTGTATTTTGCATAAACATTAGAGCCATCTTCGTTTAAAACAACATTTGTGCCATCATAAACTTTATCCGTGTTCTCAACATAGCCAATAACCATTCTTGGAGTGATTGTAAATGTCAATTGTTTGTAATTTTTTATTGAAAAACTGTTAAATTCAAAATCAAAAGTATAAACACCGGCATATTTAACATCACTAGGAGAAATTATATCCATATTTCCAGCATCATTTTGGCGTTTTACATTGTATATTCTACCATTTGTTGTATCGCCAAAAGTTAATGTTGTTGAAGTTAATCCATTTGTTACATAAATGGAAATTGTTTGAACTGTGCCATTGTATTCCACAGTTGAAGTGCTTATCTTAACATTGCTTATGTCAACTGTTTTTCTTGAAATAATAACAGAAGCAGTTAAATCATAAATTACATTATAATTTCTTGTGTAATTATATGTACCTTTAGAAATTGTAACTGATATTTCTTCAAAATCTTCATCGCCGTTAACAAGATAATACACCTTAGACTCATTACCGTTTGTAATAAATCTCCAATCAATTTCATCTCCAACACCCAAAGAATATCCAGGTGCAATAATATTATCATTTGGATAATCTGCCTTTGAATACACAACGCCACCAAGTTGATAATCAATGCTCTTTTCAAATTTTAATACCAAATCTCGTTTAACAACAAAGAAGCCAACTTTGTCATTTGCATTGACAATTTCAAAACTTTCATTGTCACTATCCAAAAGACTATATGTGAACACATAACCACCAACTTGAACAACTTTTCCATTTGATTCAATTATTCCTTGTTGTCCAGACATAATGGTATATTCTATTGTTAAAACTGTTGGCACACTGGCATTAACATTTCCATCAACTCTTGAAATTGCATAGTTTAATTTAACTTCTTCGCCTGTGTAAACATATTCCTCGTTGCTGATTGTTCCCACAAAAACTTGTGCCTTAATAATTTCAAGTTTGTTGTTTGGCACTTCATTAATATTTGTATTTAAAATATTAATCTCATAGTTTGTGTCATAATTTGATGTACCAATTTGCAAAGATATAGTTTTTTCTATATCTAATAAATTTGTGTAAACACCAACTTGAGTGATATTTCTAAATTCAATATTTCCACTAATTTCTTCGCCGTCAACAATGTTAGAACCTGTAATTTGAACGGTATCTCCATTTTTTGCATTAACAACAAAAATGTTTGTTCCATCATATTCCTTGGTTGCGTTAACATAAATATCTGTTTGTCTTCTTTCAATTACACCTTTAACAACACCCTGACTTAATATGTAGTTATTGTTAATAGGGTTGTTTTCATCAAGAGAAACAATTATGTTTTTTGTTTGTCCATCTTTGCAAGCAATTGCGTTTTCAAAAATGTAATTAAATGTTGGAAGATCACTTTCCTCTGGAATAATTGATGAAAGCAATGTTGCATCAAGTTTTTCCCAAGCCACCAAATTTAGTGGTTTCAAAATTTGTACATTTCCATCATATACTTTTGTGTATTCACTTTCTCCATCAGCATATGAAACATAAATTGTTTTTTGTCTTATTGTTAAAGTTGTTGTAAGGTCTTGAATGTTATCATAGTGGTCATTTTCTTGCAATGTTACAGTAATTGTGTATGTTCCAACATATTTAACACCAATGTTGTTTTCAACACTATATGTAACATCTGTGTTTTCGCTGTAATATCTTATGCCAGTTATAACAATATCACTTTCAAGTTTTGGCAAAACACTGTGATATTGACCATCAAATGTTAAGGTCAACTCACCTGTCCATTCAATTGGAAATTGTATAGATTTCCTAATAATTTCCATTGAACCTTCAATTGTTATATCAAAATTGCTTATCTTATCACCTGAAATTTCTATTTCAAGGTCACTTCCACTATAGAGTTTGCACTCAACATCATTTGTGCTAACAATATAATTAAATGGTGTTACTTCACTATATGAACCAATGTAAGAAAGTTTTGTTCCATCGTATATTTTTGATGAATAACCAATATTTATTGTTACATTTCTCTTTAAAATTTGACTTAACTTGTCAATATTGTCAAATTCAATCTTATAGTTAGAAGATGTATTTAGTAATACATCATTATAATATACTTTTAAATACCAAACAGAAGTATCTTCAACATTTATTAAACTTCCAGCATCTGTTCCTTTGTATTCACCAAAAACATCAACCTTTTCACCATTTGCACCATCATATGAAGTAAATGTTGCAATGTTTGTTGTGTCATATTCTTTGTTTATTGTTGTATTTGAAGTAAACACAGAGAATGGTGTTATTGTAACATTAATAGTGCAAAGTATGCTTTTTGCAACACCATTATAACTTGCTGTTATTCTTAAACTATACACACCACTTTGCAAAACATCTTTAACAGTTAGTGTTGCGTCATTATAACTGCCCTTCACTGTTGATGTTGTTGACCAAGTGTATGTATAGGTTAAACTTACTTCATTTTTATTTAATAAATTAATAGATTTACTATGTTCTAAGCCATCATAAGTAAAACTTAGCACATCATTTTGTATTTCAACTTGCAAAGGTGCAATTTCCCAAGATGCACGAAGAGTGCTGTCTTTATATGACCAAACAGTATCAACTGTTACAGTTGTGTTGTTAATAACCCAACCTGTGAAAATCCAACCAATTCTTGTAGGTGTTGGCAAAACTGCCCCATAAGTATCAATGCTATATTGAACTTTTTGTTGATATGCAAATTCTGTTGATGTAATCATATTATCTAATGTTTCACCAACAACAAGGTTATAATCGAATGTAATTTCTACTAAAGTTGTTAAATAAACGCTAATTTCAATTTGTTTTGCTGTTAAATTTACAACATTATAAACAATTTCATCTTGTGCTTCAAACAAGTTTGCAACAACAACCCCATCAATTTTAACAACCCAATATTCAATCCAATAATATGGATTATCAAAGTTTACTTTTATTGAAATTGCAGGATTTTGAGCAAAATATTCTTTTGATTCAACAAGAGCAACATCATTTGTGTTGTTATCTGAAATGGAGTTAAATTCTGGATTAACAGTTATTGAAGAAATAGTTTCATCAACAATAGAATCTGCCACTAAGTCATTGCTCTTTGCCAAAATATTAACAGAAATTCCATATGAACTATCTTTAATTACAAATGTACCAGCAACAGAAAATTCAAAGTTTTGTTTTCCATTAACAACAACAAAATTTCTTGCCAAAATGCTATAACCATTTTGATTTTCATATTCATAACTGCCAACTTCATTTTTTGAAGTGTAGAGTTCTATGCTTGGAGAAAATCCATATCTTTGCAAAAATTGTTGAGTTTGTGTGTTATATGAATAAAATTCTTCTTTAATTGTTATTTGCTTTTTTACATCTCCAACTTGGAAAATTTCACCATCAACATTATATGTTATTAAATATTTTGTTATTGTTCCAACAACACTATCATATGTGTAGTTGTTTGTTATAACATTTGAGTCTGTTGATGAAATTGTAACATTCATTGAAATGTTCTCACCAACATCAACTTGTGAATATGTTGCTGTCATAACAACATTTTCTCCACCAACAATTCCCGTAAAACTTACATTGGTTGGTGTTTTTGTTGTGTTGTCAAAAACTTTTGTTATGTTATTGGTTTGAACACCATCTTGAGTGAAGGTTAAAACCTTTTTGTTTATAGTAACTTCCATTTCATCTGAAGCGACATTATTAATAGTTCCTATTGCGTAGATATTTTTTGCAGTTGCATTAATCACGCATCTATATATTCCACTGTCTGCAACATTTTTTACACCAAAAGTAGATGAGTTTGCTCCAATTATATCTTGGAACACACCACTGTTATCTTTCTTTTGCCATTGGAAAGTATAACTAGCATATTCGTTATTTAATGCTAACGATAAATAGTGGTTAGTTGCATCATATGTCCAATTATCAATATCATTTTCAATTTCAACTTCTCTTGTTATGTCAATAATTGTGTAAACGGCAACAAAAGTTGTTTGTGTTGTTTGGTATGTATAATTTCGCAAATCATTAGCACTGTAAACTTTTGCATTGCTATCTCCCTCTAAAACGAAATACGCAAATTCAAAAGTTATTCCATCAACAATCCAAACAGGCATATCTTTAATTTGCCCATTTTCATCAAATAATTCATTAGAAATATATTTATTTGATTTATAAACAACATTAACTGAAATTGAAGTTTTGTGAGATTGAGAAAATTCTCCAACTTTTGTTACAAAATTTAACTCAATTTCATCTTCCACCCATTTTGCATAAAATACTACATTTTCGCTTTGAATATCAAAAATTGTTCCAACACCATTTTTGTCAATATAAACTATACCATTATCCAAATATTGCCAGCCATCAAACTTGTATCCCCATTTGGTAATATTTGTAATTTTATTTGAATAATTTACATCTCCATATGTAACTGTACCAATTCCAACTAATTGATTGTCATTATACATTGAATAGTTAACAGTTTTTGCAACCACTTTTGTAGTTAATGTAACAACATTTGTTTCATCATCAAAATTCCAACTTTCATTAAATGTTGGAATTTCACTCCAAGAAGAACCATTGTAAGAAATATATATATAATCGTTAATTGACCAACCATTAAATACATACATTCCACAATTATTTACAATTGGGAAATCTCCACCAACTATTACATTAGTGTTATATTCAATTGTAATTGTATTTGTATGAGATATTTCAGTTATTATATCTTTATTTATAACAGAATCATAAAAATCTTTTTGAAAATTAACAGTGAATATTTTTGCTTCATAAATGGCATAAACAAAAACATTTTCAGGGAAAATTTCATTTGCTAAAATATCATCGTTGTTTGTTTTTAATGTTAATCTATCAAAAGAAAAATTGTTATTTAAATCAACAGGACTGAAATAATATCCCAAAAGTTTATATCCACTTATTGCATCACCAGTCATTGATAAATTTTCACCAAAATATATTTCAGAATATTTTTTACCATTAACTGTATAACCATTTGATGTTTCTATTCTTGAAACATTACTTGCACCGTTCTTAGCAAAAGCATTATATATGTTCAAATTTGCACTTTTGTATATTTTTACAATTCTAATGCGTATTCCATTTTCAATTTCATCACCGGAAAGTGATTTTTGTATATTTACATTTTCATTTGAAAAATTATTTATGTTTACTGAACAAATTTCAATATCGTTTAAATAAATTTTTATTTCTCTTACAGGAGTATTTGCATCATTTGTGAAGAACACATCTCTTTCAAACTTTGTTGTATCGTTATAGTCTTGAACTTCCAACACCAAACTATTGCTATCTTTTTTAATTGATATTCTTGTTCCATATGTATAGTTGTTTTTCAAATTCTCATTTCTTGTTTGTTGAGTTTGTCTTGCTTGTATTTCTTCAACAATATTAATTTGTGAGTTTTGAAGTTCCAACTCAATTTTTATTGAAATTTTTGTGCCATCATCATAGTGGTATTGACTTAATGTTATTATGTTTCCATCTGATGCATTCAAATTTTGATTATTTATTCCATTAAAGTTATCAATAATTATGTTTTTAATTTTAATCCAATTAGGCAATCCAGAAAGATATAATCTAACAACATCATCTGTGTTCGCAACAACACTAATTGCATTAGATTTGTCTGCACCATTATATACTATATCGTTTTTCTTTCCATAAAAATTCAAATTTGGCATATACTGAGCAGATATAAAGTCTTTGCTTATGCCCAATAATTCAAAATTAAAGGTAGTTGAATTTTTTTGAATGTTTAAAACAATTTGAAAACTTGCTATTTCAATAGTCACATTTTCAAGTGTTAATGTAAAACTGTTTGTTCCGTTTTCAATTTTAAATGGAGATATTGTTAAAGATATTTCACTGCCATCACTTCTAAATGCTTTAACATCACTTAAATTTAATCCTGCAAAAGAATAACCTTGTTTAATTTCAAAATTAAAAATTCTTGTTGACTTAAAATCATAATCAAGAGAATATAAAACTCTACTGTTTATATCACTTCCATCAATTTTAATTGGAGAATAGTTATAACTTTGAATAGATGAATCAATATTTGTTTTGAAATTTATGTTATATGATTTTGTATCAAATTCAAAACCTATTTTTTCAACACCAATTAAGTGCTTAAAACTTAAAACATAACTACCATCAGCTTCATAACTTATATTAACTGAGCCATAAATTGTTCTTCCATCAATTGTATCTGATTTATAACTGTAGTTTTGAGTGCCAGTGGTTATGGAAATTGTTGTTGAAATATTATTTCCCACTCTTAAATAAAAATTCGTCATCAAATACCCTGGCTTAACCTTAACAACAATGTCTTCACCCTCATTTGTCGCAGTTGGTATTGTTTTTGTTAAATCTGTTGAGCCATTTATTTCGCTAACATAATTGCTAATTTTACTTGGGTTTTCAATTGAAACCGATTCAGTTAATGATTTCCAAATAACATTTAAAGTTAATTTATCTGTTTCATTCCTTGATGCAATCCATTTGTTAGATGTTAAAGATAAATCTCCACCATAAGTGTTATTTTCAGCTGACAAAATACTTGTTCCACTTACAGTTTTTATATCCGAAGCAATATATTTAGCCCAAACAGGATACAAAATTGAATTATTTGAACTAAATTTTGTATATAGAACGTTGTTATATACGAATCCACCACTACTTAATCTTTCATAAGTCAAAACTTTAAGCGAAAGAGATTTATTACTAACAGTTGAACCACCAATTTTAAAAGCTGGAGAAATTCCACTAAGTCCATTAAAACTACTGTCATTAATATTTAATGTAACCGTTTGAGTGTTATCAAATAAGTATGTATGAGCAACAGCAGTTGTTATCTCTGTAGAAGGTGTATAAGAACATATAGCATCGGTTAAACTTGATGAATTTTTTATTGTAATGTCATTGAATAAAATAGCATTTATTGATTGCAAATAACTATTTCCATTATTTTCAAATGATATTGAATAAGTTGCCCCATATGGCGCATAAAAAGAAAACGAACTAGACACATTAAAATTTAAACTTTCATTAATGTATAAACCACCAACACTTAAAGATATTGAAGATGTTACTTCTCCATTAAGTGAACCTTGAGAAGATTTATTAGGTTTTGTGTATTTCTTTAAATTTATAGTTACTTGCTTTGCTTGTCCTATTCTGTTTGTTGTGATTCTATAATCACTAGCAATTTTTGTTGAAAAGATAAAAGTGTAAACATTATCACTCACATTTAATAAAGTTGAATTGCCACTTGAAATTTTGATTGTTGAATTCGATGTATAATTATTTACATTTTTTTGCATAGAACTAGAATATTGTTTATCTTTGTCTATGGCAGGATCTACAACGCTTTCACCATATCTTGTAACTGTAACTGTTTCAAAAATTTCATTATTTAGTGAAGAATAATTTAAAGTTCCAGCACCTTTTTGACTCATTATATTAAACACATATACACCTGTGTTATAGGTGACAGTAACATTGCCAACACCTTTTAAAACATAACCACTAATTCCGTGCATAATTCCACTTGAATCTTTTGCCCAATTGTTATTTGGTGCAAAACTTGGAATGCCTGTATATGCATTTGAGAAAGATATTTGATTTCCAGAGATTTTTTGTCCATTTGTATAAACATTGCTAACATTAATTCCATTACCATAACCAACAACACCTGCAGAATTACTGCTACTTAATGTTGAAATACCATAATAAAAACACTTGCTTATTGTTGTGCCACTATATGCACCACCAACAATGCCACCCATCTTTACTTCTGTTGAATCAATTGTTGAAGTAACTGTTGCATATGAAAAACAACTTTCAATAACACTGCTTGCATCAGCTTTTCCAACTATGCCTCCAACACAAGTCGCAGTTGATGATTCAACCACCCCAGTAACACCACAGTTTACTATTTTGCCAGAATTAATATATCCTGCTATTCCACCAACATTATCATTATCATTAACAATTATACTTGTTGATTCAAGAATTAAATTTTTTACAGTTGCACCATCAACTATTTGTCCAAACAAACCTATGTTGTTATTTGATATTGTTTCGTTTATGTTTAGTCCAATTATTTTGTAACCACAACCATCAAAAACAGCATTATTATTAAAATTACTAATTGGTGTCCAAATTTTGCCAGACAAATCGATGTCATTCGTTAAATAAAATATTTTGCCAGATGCAATGTGTTTACCTGAATTAATTTGCTTCATCATCTCAGCCAAATCTTCTGCCGAAGAAATTGCCTCTTGTGATGGTGATGTAACATCTACATTTTGCACAGAAACGGAACTGTTCCAATAAGACATAGTAATTTTATCATCAACCAAATTGTTGTTTAAATTTTCACCATTATTAACACTAAGACTTTCCTCAGCATATGCACTGATATTTTTATCGTACGAAAAATTAAAATTTGCGAAGCAAAAACCTGCAAAAGCTAAAGAACTTAAAACTATAGAAAAAAATAAAGTTAAAATAAATTTCGCCTTAATTTTATTAACCATAGTGACACCTTCCTTATTATTCTTGTTTATATTATATAATTTATACTAAGTAATAGCAAATGTTTTATAAAGAAATTTTATTTAAAATAAAAATTAATTATTAATAAAATGCAAATATTATTTACAAAAAGAAAAATAATTTTAAATTTTATTTTTATTTTTTAATAATTTGTGGTACATTAAACTTAGGAGATTAATATGAAAAAAATATTAAACATAAAAAAGTTATATTTTTTTGGATTTTTTCTACTTTGTTTTTGTGCAATTGCATATCTAGGTCAAAACATTGTATTGCAAAATGTTTTTGCCGATAATAATGTAGTCACAAATTTATCAAGTGTTTTATACCTTCAATCTGTTGAAGCACAAAAAAATGGCGCAACCTATCAGGCAGAGTTCATAAATACTTCAACGCCATATCTAAAACACACGGTAATAACAACAATAACAACATCACCTGTTTCGTTTGATGATTTAAGTGAAACAGAAAAACAAACCATAATTTCAAATATGCAATGGTCTGTTAACAGTTTGGCAATTTCATTCACAAACAGCGTGTATAGTTGTGATGATTTTGATTTGGTATTGCAAGGTCAAAATCTTGACATTACACCAAAAAAATCGGGTCCAATATTAATTGAGTGCAATTTGAATGGATTTAAAACACAAATAAATCTAATGTGCAATTATGCCGAACCAACTCAAGTTAACATAACAACAAGTGACTTATTAGTTCAATCATATGAAAATTATCAACCAATAACATTAAGTGCAGAACTTAATTTGCAGGAATATTTAAATCCAAATAAAACTTATACATACAACTGGTATTTAAACAACCAACTTTTATCAGAAAAAACAAGCATTTTGGTTTTATCAAAATATATGATAAAAATTGGAATAATGGACATTTCAGTTGAGATTGATGAAAATAAACTGCTATATGACACCGAGCAAATTGAAATCACAACAGATGTTGATATTCCTGTTTCAATATCTCACACTGGAGAACTGGAGCAAACTGTTGGACAAAACAATACTCCAATAACATTTGTTGCAACAATACCTGTAACCGATACATATGAAGTTATTTGGTACTTACAATCACCATCAAGTGATGTTTTTAAAAAACTTAATGTACAAGAAAACAGTTACACATTTAACCCACTTGCAAACACTGTTGGCAAATATAAAATTATAGCAAAAATAATTTATAGAAATATATCTCAATTTTCAGAAATAATTAGTTTTGAAATAAAACCGCAAGAAGTTTCAGAAGAAATACAATTCACAATCACTGCAACAGAATACAGCAACAATTCAACAAATGTAAGTGGTTTTAACTGCACAATCGACACAGAAGAATATTATAACGACCAAGATGTTATTTGGTATGTAGGTGAAAAACCATTTGCACTTGGCTCAGATGTTGATTTTAGTCCTATTTATGCAGGTGAATATGTAATTGAAGTTAGAGTAAGAGAAGATAACGGAGCAATTAGCAAACCGATTTGTTCTTACACTTTATATGCAAAAACATTGCAAAATGTAAATATTTGGGTATATATTTCAATTGCTCTTGTTGTGTTTGTTTGCTTTTGCGTAACATCAATTATTATCTCAAATAAAGTTAGAGAAAAAATATGGTAAAATAAAAAATTATTTAATAAAAAAATAACAAAAAATTAAAATAAAAATACTCAAAAACCTAAGTTAACGCATAAAATACTTAATTTTTGAGTATTTTTTAATAAAAAATGATTTTTTTATAATTTATTTTTTAATTAACTGCTAATAAAAAAAGAATAAAAAATCACTAAAATTCCTAAAATAAATATTTTTATTAATTTTTTTAGATTTTTTTAGTGATTTTTTTGATAATTTTTATTTATTTTTAATAGTCACAATTTTGAGGAGTTCTTGGGAATGGAATTACATCTCTAATATTTTCAACACCTGTTAAATACATAACAAGTCTTTCAAATCCCATTCCAAAACCAGAATGAACGCAAGAGCCAAATTTTCTCAAATTCAAATACCAATCAATTGTGTTTTTATCAACTCCCATTTCATCACATCTTTTAATTATTTTATCATAGTTCTCTTCTCTTTGACTTCCACCCATAAGTTCTCCTGCACCAGGAACTTCCAAATCAACTGCTGCAACAGTTCTATCATCATCATTTAATTTCATATAATATGCTTTAATATCTTTTGGCCAATTTTTAATAAACACAGGTCCATTAAAATATTCGGTTATATATTTTTCGTGTTCTTTTGCTATATCTCCACCCTCTTGTGGCTCAAATTCCCATTTTACATCTGCTTTTTTTAGTATGTCAATAACATCGCTATGATCGATTCTAACAAACTTGCTTGATAAGAGTTTGTTTAATTTCTCCAAAAGTCCTTTTTGAACAAAATTGTCTAAAAATTCCAATTCGTATGGACATTTATCAATAACATATTTAACAATATATTTAAGCATTTCCTCCTCAATGTCCATCAATTGTTCAAGGTCACAAAACGCAATTTCAGGTTCTATCATCCAAAATTCATTCGCGTGCGTTTTTGTATTTGAATTTTCCGTTCTAAATGTTGGTCCAAAAGTGTAAATTTTATTAAATGCAAGAGCAAAAGCTTCGCCGTGAAGTTGTCCACTTCCAGTGATAAATGATTGTTTACCAAATAAATCTTTTGACATATCAACATTTCCGTTTTTGTCTTTTGGCAAATTGTTGAAATTGAGTGTTGTGATTTTAAACATTTGGTCAGAGCCTTCACAGTCTGTTGTTGTGATTAAAGGAGTGTTAACATAAACATAGTTGTTTTCTTGAAAGTACATATGAATTGCCATTGCAGCACAACTTCTTACTCTGAACACTGCTTGAAATAAATTTGTTCTTGGTCTTAAATAAGCAATTTCTCTTAAAAATTCAACACTATGCCTTTTCTTTTGCAAAGGATACTCACTATCTGTTGCACAAAAAATATCAATGTTTGTTGCAACCATTTCAAAAGGTTGTTTATTTAATGGTGTTAAAACAATTTTTCCAGAACAAATTATTGTTGAACCAGTGTTAATTTTTGATACTTCTTCAAAATTGCTTAAATTTTTGTTAAAAACAATTTGTAGAGTTTTAAAACACGTTCCATCTGTAAAGTCAATAAAACCAAACTCTTTGTTTGCCCTAACGCTTTTAACCCAACCACCAATACAAACCTCTTTGTTTTCATATTCTTTTGCGTTAGCATATAAATCTTTTATTTCATCTCTTTTCATATAATTCTCCTTGAATATAAATTTCAAATGCTAAATGCTTGTAATTGTGTTTAGATAAACCAATTAATAGTTGTATAATACCACTATTTTTATTTATAATCAAGCAAAAAAATATTTTATAACAAGTTTACAATTGAGCATATGTTCAACTGTTATTTTTTACTTCAAATTACATTAGCAGTAAATACCAAACAATAAACCATTTATCACTTTTATAGACAAATCACAACAATTGAATGTTTTTACAATTATTATTTTTTCTTAAAAATGTAAAAAAAAACTAAAATTGCTTTTAGTTTTTTATAATTTTATAAATTTAGTAACTTTCGAGGTTGTTGAAAGATAAAGTTTATGAAGTGCCCTAGTGCAAGAAACATAAAGAAGGTTTTTATCCAAAAAATTATTATAATTTTTTGCACTAACATTTGGCAAAATAACCATATCAAATTCCAAGCCCTTACTTAATGATGCAGGCAAAATCATTATTTTTGACATATTACTATTTTCATCTAACAAGCACAAATCTTCAATTTCGCCCAAATAACTATAATATAATTCTGCTTCTTTTTTTGTCTTGCAAATTATTGCAATGCTATCATAGTTAAGATTGTTATTTACAAGTTGTGTTATGTACTCACATTCATTTTCTAAATTTGAACATTCCATAACAAAAGGTTTTTCTCCGTGTCTTTCCACCTTTTCTGAATGTAAATCTTTAATTTTGTCAGAAAATTCAACAATTTCATAAGTAGAACGATATGTTTTTGTTAATTTTAATATGTTATCTGCACCTATAATTTTGGCATACTTTGGCAAATCTTGCTCTTCCATAATTTTTTCTACACATTGATATATATCACCCAAGATTGTTTTTTGACAATCGAAAATTTCATTAAACAACTCAAAATGCAGTGCAGAATAATCTTGCATTTCATCAATCACCAAATATTTTACATTGGTTTTTTTGCTTAAACCCAAAACATAATTTTTTATATACAAAATGCCAGCAATATCTTCATATCTAATTTTTCCATCAATTAAAGAGAATTTCATACCAATTTTTTCTAAAAAATCGGAATAAATTTCAACCAGCGTGTTTGTTATAAACATTGGGTATATTATTTTCTTCACTCTATCATAAACATCTTGACTGTTTTTAACAACATCAAGTTTGTCAACAATATAATCTGCTATCCAACTTATTCTAATTGCAGGATTATGCTGTATGTATTTTTTATTATATAATTCCTCAATTTCCTCTTTTTTTATTTTAACATCACCAAATTGCAAATTTTTTGCATTAAAACTCAAATTTACATATGTTTTTAAATACAATTTTAAACTTTCACAAAAATCAAAGCAGTTTTTATATGCAATTTCGTTTAATCTTGTTGGATTTTCTGCCAGCTCATTTAATGCATCTTCTCGTGTTTGCAAAGATGGTGCTAAGGTGCACAACTCTTTTGATGCAACTTTATAAAATGATGTGTGGAGTATGTTTTCTTCACCAAGTGAAGGCAAAACATTTGATATGTATTCACTAAATATTGGATTAGGTGACATTATTAAGATATCACTTGATTTGAATTGATCTCTGTATTTATATAACAAATATGCAACTCTGTGAAGTGCAATTGATGTTTTTCCACTTCCAGCAACTCCTTGAACAAAAAGTGTTGGTGTTTCACTTCTAATAATTTTGTTTTGTTCTCTTTGAAGTGTTGATATAATATTTTTCATCTTTTGTGTTGCATTATTTGCCAACTCTTGTTGCAAAATTTCATCTTGGATAGTTAAATTGCTATCAAAACACAATTCCATTTTGCTATCTTTAATTTTAAATTGCCTTTTCCCAACAATTTTACCCTTAATAAAACCAACCGGCGCCTTGTATTTGGAATCGCCCAACTCATAATCATAATACATACTGCTAATTGGAGCACGCCAATCGCAAATTAATGGAATATCACTTCCATTTGTAAGATTAAAAATTCCAATATAGTAAGAATTGCAATTTTTGTCATTTTCACAAAAATCTATTTTGCCAAAATAAGGAGAAAGCCTTTGCTTTTTCAATTTATAATATTGTTGTTTTGTTTGATTAATAAGAGTTTCAAACTCATCTAGGTTTGCACCACCTGTTGCCCTTTCCTCTTCATCAATATTATAGTATTCTTCTGAATAGTAATGAGTTAGTTCGTGCAGTTCATTTTCTAAATCTTTAATTTGAGTGCCTTTTTGATTTGTTTGTTTGTCAATTTCGTTTAAAACAAAACTCAAATGTTCTTTTTCTTTAATTTCATCAATCTCGTTCACAAAAACCTCACCAAGATACAAAATCTCCAAATTTTTCCAAAACTGGATTATTATTTTCAAAATTGAAGTCAATTATATAGCCACTTTCATCATTATCATTTGAAGTTACAAGCCCATTCATTGTTAAATTATTAACATCAATTTGGTTATTAACCTCATCACAATTTGAAATTTTTGTCTTGTATGCAAAAATTTCTCTATATGTGTCAATTGCATAAATTGAACGACTGTTAGATTCTCCTAATACTAA
>CASFHZ010000043.1 GCA_949294585.1 uncultured Christensenella sp.
ATGGAATGGACGTAATTGATGCAGGTGTTCCTCTGTTAAATATGCACGCACCTTGGGAAATATCTTGCAAGGTTGATGTGTATGAAAGTTATTTATGCTATAAGGCATTTTATACAATGAATTAAAAAATGGCAATTTAGTCTATTATTTTTAAAATTAATATAAAAAAGGAACTTTACTTTTATATGTAGAGTTCCTTTTATGTTTTTGCTAATTTTAAAAGTTTTTTATCTTATTTCGCTTTTTTATGCAATATCTGTTTCCTTATTTTCACTCTCAGTCAAAAAATCCAATTGCTCTTTTGTTAAACTATCTTCAATTAAAATTTGATTGTTTTTTGTGATAGGGTTTCTTCTAATTTTATTCCATTTTGGTTTTGAAAATGCACCAAGGCACATTGTTACACAATATACAACTGTAAACATAGGGAAAAGGAAAGCACCACTTAAAAGTTCTCTTCTTGTTTTTGCTCCAAGATTTTTATATGACAAGCATATAAGTAAAAGACCTTGACCTATACCCGCAACAATAAACAAAACCAATAAAATTAATCCAATTAATGTCAATTGACTGTATAGTCCAGTGTTGTTTATTCCAAACATAACAGCATCTGCATTAGTAAATATTCCATTCGCCCATAAATATGCTACATTGTAAATATAAAATGCTGGAATCCAAGTGCAAAGAATTATGCAAATTATATTAAACATATAAGTTAAAATTTGTTCTATAAAGGATATTCTAAATTTTGTTATTGCTTGCCATAACATTTTTGGTGTATATTTTGCAAGCAGTCTAATGTTACCTGATGCAATTCTTTTATTTCTTGAAAATGTGTCTTTAAATGTAGATGGCAAATCTTCGTAAACAATAGCATCTTCAACAAAATGACATTTATAACCATCTAACATTCGTTTAAAACAAAATTCCGTATCTTCTGTAATACTTGTTGTGTCATAGCCACCAATTTTTTTTGTTATTTCAAAGTCAACCATAGCACCAGGTCCATTGACGTGAGCACTAAGATGCAAGCGTTCCCTTACTCTTGAAGAAAATCTTGAATCAAAAGTGTAGTAAAGCCCACACGCTTTTGTGAAGTGGTTTTGCGACATATTTAATGCAGATTCAAAAGGTCTTGCAATTTTGCAACCTGCATTGTATGCATCATTCATTAGGTTAAAAAATTCATCATTTATTTGATTGTCTGCATCAAGTCTAATAGAAAATTTATAATCTATTCCAGTTTTTAAAATTTCTTCATAACCATATTTTAAAGCATAAGATGCTATGTGATGTTTTGGATTTGGGTCATTTAATACAAAAACTTTTGCGCCTGCTTGTTCTGCATACTTTGCAGTGTTATCGTTGCAGTTGTGAGCAACAACATAAACATCAAATAACTCCTTTGGATAATTTTGTAAATCAAATAATCTTTTAACAGTGGTGTAAATTACATCTTCTTCGTTATGTGCAGGAATTAGTACACAAATTTTGTTTTTTGTATCAGATTTTGGAAATTTTTTCTTTGGCAACCAAAATAAAAACATAAACAAAAATTGCAACATAAATGGAATGCCTATTATTATTAGTATTACATTATTTATTGTGTTAAGTATGTTATATAAATCAATATGCCACATAAAAACTCCTTTTTCTCCTCATTATACAATAATATTACAAAAAAGTACATAAAAATCTATAAATATTTTTTTAATTGTTAATTTTATATGAACATTATAGTAACTAAGTGAATTGAATATGATTTTTTAAAAATAGCCAAAAATAAATTTGAAAATGTAATGTAATTATAGTATAATAAAAGCCGTTAATAAAGGAGATAATATGATAGAATTACAAAATATTTGTTATAGTCTTGATGATAAACAAATATTAAAAAATATAAATTTAAAATTTAATCATGGAATAACTGTTATCACAGGACCAAATGGAGCTGGAAAATCTACACTTGCAAAAATTATTATGGGAATAATTAAACCGACAAGTGGAAGAATTTTATATAATGGACAAGATATAACAGATTTCAGCATAACCCAAAGAGCAAAAATGGGATTTTCTTTTGCTTTTCAACAACCTGTAAAATTTAAGGGTTTAAAGGTGAGTGATTTGTTAAGGCTTGCTAGTTCAGATAAAAATGCTTCGCTAGCTCAGTACATTACAAGTGTTGGCTTGTGCTCTAAACAATATTTAAGCAGAGAGTTAAATGGAGAACTAAGTGGAGGTGAGTTAAAGAGAATAGAAATTGCTTCAGTGCTTGCAAGAAACACTCAGGTTAACATTTTTGATGAACCTGAGGCAGGTATTGATTTGTGGAGTTTTTCAGGACTCGTTAATACTTTTAAAGATTTTCAAGCAAAGAACAATACAATTTTTATAATGATATCTCATCAGGAAAAGATGTTTGAACTTGCAGAAAATATTGTTTTAATCTCTAATGGTGAGGTTATCCAAACTGGAAAAAGAGAAGAAATACAAGATTTAGGAAAACTCTATAAATCTTGCAAAGGTTGTGGGGTGTAATATGGAACAAAAAGAATTATTGGATATAGTTACGGACAACGCTAAATTTGATGGTGCATTTAATATTCGTGTAAATGGCAAATTGTTAGATAGAAACACAACTGAATTTGTTGACATTGTCACAAAAAAAGACAAAGATGGAATTGATATTATTGTTAAAAAGGGAACAAAGGACAAAACAATAGCAATTCCTGTTATTATTACACAAGGTGATATATCAGATAAAGTTTATAACGATTTCTTTATTGGGGAAGATTGCAATGTTACTATTGTTGCTGGTTGTGGAATTGATAACTGTTCAAGTTGTGATTCTAGTCACGATGGCATACACACTTTTCACATTGGAGAAAACAGCAAAGTTAAATACATTGAAAGACACTATGGACACGGCGATGGAACAGGTAAAAAAATATTAAATCCTGTAACAGAAATTTTCTTGGAAAAAAACAGTGAAATGATTATGAATTCCACTCAAATAGAAGGTGTTGATAACACTATTAGAGTCACAAAATGCCAAGTTGGTGAAAATGCAAGTTTAATTATTAATGAAAAAGTTATGACAAATG
>CASFHZ010000044.1 GCA_949294585.1 uncultured Christensenella sp.
AAACAATCCATCATAACAGAATCAACATCAGTTTTTGAAGTTTTTTCTATAACAATCAAACCCTTTCTGTTAAATAGATAGTTAACACAACCTGTTGAACCCAAACTTCCACCGTGTTTATCAAAAGCGTGTCTAACATCACTTGCTGTTCTGTTTTTGTTGTCAGTTAAACATTCAACAATAACAGCAGAACCACCAATTCCATATCCTTCATAAGTCATAGATTCATAGTTAACACCAGACATTTCGCCTGCTGCTTTTTTTATTGACCTTTCAATTGAATCGTTTGGCATATTGTTTTGTTTTGCTTTTGCAATAACATCTTTTAATTTTGAATTAACATTAGGGTCGCTTCCACCTTGTTTTACAATAACTGCAATTTCACGACCTATTTTTGTAAAAATCTTTCCCTTTTGAGCATCTGATTTTTCTTTTGTTCTTTTAATATTATTCCATTTACTATGACCTGACATTTTCCCCTCCATAAGTAATTTGATACATTATAATACTTCCACTAACACCAGCATTTAAACTTTCCAAATTGTTTTGCATTGGCAGTGAAATTGTTTTGGTTGCAATAATTTTAAGTTCTTCACTAATTCCGTGACCTTCATTGCCTATTGCCACTCCACAAATTTTAGGAAATTTAAAGTTGTAGATATTTTCACCATTCATATCTGCAATATAAATTGGCAAATTCCACTTTTTTAGTTGAGCAATGAAATCACTGCGAGTTTCGTATAGTTTACACCTAAAAATTGCTCCCATTGAACTTCTTACAGTTTTTTCACAAGTTACGCTTGCACAAGAAATTAAATATATATCCAAAAAGTTAGCACCAACAGCACTACGAATTAATGTTCCAACATTACCAGGGTCCTGAACATTATCCAATATTAAAAAATTGGCACTTGGTGGTTTTAATTCTCGCTTATTAAACCTAATAAAAGCAACAACACCTTGAGTTGTGATCGTGTTTGAAAACACTTTTAAAACATTATCCGACACAACTATATCATCATTTGTGTATTGTTTTTCAACTTCTTCATTCTTTAACAAATACAAAATTTCCCATTTATTTTTTATTGCTTCGTCTATTAATTTTGGATTGTCCAAGCAAAGAATGTCTTTTTCTTGTTTTAATCTTTTTAGTTGTTTTATCTTTTCATTCTGAGTTGATGTAATCATAGAATGATTATACATCATACAATAAAAAAATCAAAGCAAAAAATAATGTTAAATAAAAATGGACAAAATTAGCAATTTAGAAAACTAAATTCCAACTTTGTCACAATAAAACCAATTGTTTAATTTTGAACAAAGCCCAAAATTAAATAAGTTTTTATAATTTTATGTTTACAATAAAATTTGTTATATGCAGTAAACTAAATTGATTTTTTTGCAGTTACAACCAATGAAGCAAAGCCTTCAACATCATTAACTGCCATATCTGCTAATATTTTTCTGTTTAATGTTATTCCAGCAACTTTTAAACCGTGCATAAATTTGCTGTATGAAATGTCATTTAATCTGCAAGCAGCATTAATTCTTGCAATCCACAAAGAACGGAAATTTCTTTTCTTTTGTTTTCTTCCAATGTAAGCATATTGACCACTCTTCATAACAGCTTCACGAGCAACTCTGTAAAGTTTTGATTTTGCTCCTCTGTAACCTTTTGCTTGTTTTAAAATAGCTCTTCTCTTTTTTAAAGCATTAACTGATCTTTTTATTCTCATAGTTACTCTCCTTATGCGTTAATCATCTTTCTGATGTTAGCAGCTTGCTTACCTGAAAGATAACCACCTTTTCTTAATTTTCTTTTTCTTCCTTGTGCTTTCTTTGCAAGGAAATGTCCTCTGTTTTGTCTAGCAAATTTAACTGAGCCAGATTTGCTAACTTTAAATCTCTTTTTTGCACCACTGTGTGATTTTTGTTTTGGCATAATTTCTCTCCTTTAATAACAATTATTTTTTAGGTGATATAATCATAATAACATTTCTACCTGAAACTTCGGGTTCTTTGTCACAAACACCAAAGTCTGACAACATAGAATAGAAAGACTTAACAACTTCAATTGCATTTTTGGTATAAGCCTGTTGGCGACCTCTCATTCTTAAAACAACTTTAACCTTATCGCCATCTTTTAAAAACCTTGTACCGTGTTTTGCCTTTACTTCCATATCGTGAGTATCAATTGTCATAGACAACTGAATTTCTTTTAAATTAGAAATTTTTTGATTTTTCTTTAATTCCTTATCTTTTTTTATAGCATCAAATTTATATTTACCATAATCCATAATTTTGCAAACATAAGGATTTGATGAAGCAGACATTAAAACAAGGTCCATATTTGCATTTTCGGCCATTTCAAGTGCTTTACTTAATTCAACAATGCCAAGTTGTTCTCCATTTTGACCAATCAAACGCACTTCGTTTGTGTTAATTTGGTCATTTATTAGAAGTTCTTTAAAAATAGTTATATCCTCCTTAAATAAAAATGAGTGAAGCAGATAAAAACTTCACCCAATAAAACATACATTAATAAAATATTGTTTTACTCAACCTAAGCAATTCTTGGTTGGTGAGAAGCTTTACCTCTACTTTACTTGCATATATTAGCACATAAAAATGCATATGTCAATCAATTTTATTAAATTAAATCACCTTTTTGTGAAAAATCATTAATTTCTTTCTTAGCTTGCATTTTCCCGTATAGTTTAGTTAAAAATGTTGCAGTGTCACTATCAATTTTTAACACCCTAACCAAGTGACCTCTAAGTGACCTTAAATCTTTAATGTCCTTTTCTTCAACATAACCAATTAATGCTTTTACCCTTAATTTGTTTATTGTTTTAATTGTTGGCACAACTCTTGGGTTTTGCATTGCATACAAAGGAAATTGTCTGTAAACATCTCTATCTGAATAATGCACACCACCTTCAATGTTTATTATGTCATTACTTTGCCACAATCCCAACAATCTTCTCAATTTTAAAAGATTGTATTTCATTTCATTTTCTGGTTTCCAAGAATTTTCTGTTTTTACTTGGAAATACAATTGTTTATATAGCAAAGTAAATTTTTCTTGAAGTGATTTAGTGCTATCTTCAAGCATAGAATAAAAACCAACTTTGTTAATAATATCATTATAGTTGTTCCATAAAATATTTAATTCTTCATCATATATATTTCTCATACCACACCTTCTAATAAATAGTACCATTAATTGCCTGAATTGTCAATACCTTTAACCTTCTTTTTCTTATGAAATATAACCATAATCACTATGAACAAAATTAAGCAAACAACAAAAATTGAAGCGTAGGTTATTGACATTATAAACATTCCCATAAACACTGTTGTTGTGCTATCTCCAATAATTTTAGGTGTATTTAATCCAAGAACCAAATAACCTATTGCACTATATAGTAACCACAATTCTATGCATATGAACAAAAACAAAATTATATATCCACAAATCTTTTTAAGCATACAAATCTCCTTGCAAATAAAATTGATTATAATAACCATCTAAGTAATAACCAAACTTGTTTTTTGTGTTGATATGTTTGTTAATTTTATAATTTTTAAACTGTTTTAATTGACTTGCAAGTTTGCTTGGCGTGTAAATAAAATATGTATCCAAAACTTCATTTCCTAGGGCAACACTATTCCATAAATTAATAGCAAAACAACTGCAATTGTTTAATGGATTCCATCTATCGTTATTTTTTATGTAATTTGATATTGTTTTAACATCTTGTTTTGATAAAAATTTAGTTACAGAAATTCTGCCCAAATATTTATTGCTTACCCTTATGTA
>CASFHZ010000045.1 GCA_949294585.1 uncultured Christensenella sp.
AACTCATTTTAATTTGCCTTACGAATGTATAGGAATTACCGAAGCGCAAAAATATTTGAATAGCCGAATGTCAATGTATTTCCCAGAGTGGCAATCAAGGTGGTATGAACAGCACGGACACAACAACTTAGATATCTATTTAGACACCCAAAGACCAATGTTGATTGATGTAAATATTCGAGAACTTGCACGATTTATCGAAATTGTAAGTTTAAGCATAAAAACGGACGATAAAGGCAAAGTTTGCTCTCTTACTTGGAAGATTAGAAAGATAGAAAACAGTAGCCAATTTGACCGTTATATGCAAAGTGGCAAGAAAGATAAAGAGTGTTACACTGAAGAAATAGTTACAGCAGATTATAATGTCTTTGAGTGTTATAGCAGTCAAAGTTGTAAGCCAAAGTTTTATGACGGACATACTAGCGAAGATATTGACTATAACGAGTCAGAGCCACTAGAAGAAACATTACAAGGCTTTATCAAATATTTGCAAGATAATGACGACGAACTTCCACAAGATTATTATCAAAAAAGGAAATTAAACTAATGATTTTTAAGAAAAATGAATATATAAATGAAACATTAGATAGACATTTTGAAACTTGGTCGCACACCTTAGACACAGCAGACTTTGTGCCTAAAAAGTATTTAAAAAAAATTGATAAATTGATATTTAACAACTTAAAACAAAAACTAAAAGAATGTGAAATTTTTAACTTGCTTTATCTTCAAGACCAAGGCTATAAACTTGGACTATTTCAAAAATTAAAAATTTGGTTGTCTGGACTAAAACCTTTGTATTTGAATGAAAAACAAGTTTACATGACCAAACCCAAAAAGCGAAGTGGAGTTGTCAAGGATAAAGCAGAGAGCGAAGCGAATAAATAGCGTAAGCGGTTTATGCTCTGCCCTTGACAACAAAACAAGCGAATAAACTTGCAGTGTCAATTCCCCACACATTGTTTGGGGAATTGGTTGCCTTAGCGGTCGAGCGGGAATTGGGTCAAGGGGCAATGCTCCTTGTGGGTTTGGGCAAAGCCCAAATTTAGCATAAAAACCGTTTAGGAAAAACAAGTTAAATAAGTTAAGTAGGTTCGCAAAGGGGCAAAGGCTTTAGCCCTGCCCCTTGCGATGTCTTACTAGACAATAGTAACACTTAACGGAAAATATTTTTTAAAAGGAATTGAAATTATGTGGTCATATTTAAGAGATAAAGAAATTAAAGATAATGAAAATTTAGAAAAAATAGATAAAGAATTTTCTGTTGTTGAAAAAGTTAGAAGTGTTTTTGAATTGTTTTTTGAAGGAAATGGACAATTAAACATTGTTGAATGTTGTGATAATTATTTTATTGAACAACTTTCAGTTGAAGAATTGAAGCAGTTATCACAATACTTTTTAAAAGTTGCAGATTATATTGAGAAGAAAAATAAAATAGTTGATGTATAGGTGCATTATGGAAAAAGAATTTATTTTTGATTATGGTATTGTTATTTATAAGCATAGATTTAGTTTGGATAGGTCTTTAAATGATTACAAAGAAACAACATTAAACAAGTGTATTTGTATGGGACTTGTTTATAAATACAAAACTATGGCTCGTGATAAACTTATTGCAGAAATGCAAGTTTTGTATAAAGACAAAAATAATAAATTACAATGTTTATGTTTAGATTTACATGATTGGACTTTTGAAATTAAACATAAAGGTAATATGTTAGTTCAATTATAAAATCTGTTAAAAATTATAAGTATTGGAGAGTAAGAATGAATGAAAAAATTAATTCACCAACTTATAATTTATATTCAACTGAAAGAAGATATAAAAATGAAACTTTAATGAGTTTTTACTTTCAGCCGAATAATAAAATTATAAAAAAATTTTCTCCAATAGATATAAATGGAGAAAGATATAAATTAGATTTACAATCTGGTGAAGTTAAAGAATATACAAAAAAAGAAATGTTATCAAGTTTTAAAGCAAGTTTAAGAAGAACAACAATATTAATGAATATGCTTTTATCAATGAATGATTTTGATTGGTTTTGGACTTTAACTTTTGACAACGAACGCATAAACAGATATGACGACAAGCAAGTGTTTGAATGTTATGTAAAGTATATCAATAATTTAAAGCATAAATACCCTAACTTAAAATATATGTGTTTCCCTGAAAGACACGAAGATAATTGCATACATTTTCATTTGCTTGTTGCAGACATAACAGTAAAACAAATGGGACTTGTAAACTCTGGAAAGGTTTGTTGCCATTGGGCAATGAAAAAAGGTAAAAAAATTGGTTTGTGTAGTCGTGAGTATTTTGAAAAAACAAAACACTTACACGAACTTAAAGAAACCGACGGAGAACCTATTTATAATATCACAACTTTTGCTTATGGTTACACCACAGTGAGTCGCATTTGTAGTCGTGAAAGATGTAATTCTTATGTAAAAAAATATGTTGAAAAGGCACTTGGTTCTACCGAAGTCTTTAAAAAACGATTTTATTATTCTTCTAACCTTAATGTGCCAGATGTTGTAAAAAAACTTATTGGAGCAGACTTTGAAATTCCAAAAGATATTGACAAATTATCTTGCTTGCAAAATAACATTTTTGTTAAAAATTCAAAAGGACAACCTTATGTAAGTGATTATAATGTTATGCAAGTGAGAATTGACAATGAAATAAAAGATTGTATAGATAAAGGTCTAATTCCGTTGTCTGAAAAAGAAATTTTAGAATTAGGAGAAATATTTTAATGGCATTTTTTAAAAGAGAACATAAAAAATTAGCAAAATATAACACAGCAGTTTTGAAAGATTGTTATCGTCAAACTGAAATTGGTTTGCGTAATGCAACTGCTAGTGGCAACGAAAAAGCAATTAAAACTGCAATGAAAAGACATCAATTAGTTGAATATGCTTTGCTATATAAAAACACACCTGAATATAAAAACAAAAGGAGAAAAAAAAGTAATGGAAAACTTTAATCAATATTGTTTGCCACAAAAAGAATTTATAGACCGTGGAAATGAACCTATACACGAAATGACTGTTTATATACAAAAACTAGATAAATGTTTTAAAAAAGATAGTGATAATTTTGCTGAAATATGTTTTTGTGTCAATGAAATTCATAAGTTATTTATGAAAAATAATTTTGGTATTTACTTAAAGGGTAACCGAAGTGTATCATATTCATTTGATACTATTATGACTGGCTTTGGTATTAGTAAAAGCGAAAGCAGTAGATTGCTATCTTGTTATGAAAAATTTATAACAAAGGAAACTGAAAAGCCAATGGTTTTTGCAGAATTTTATGGCTTTTCAAAAACAAAATTATTTGAACTTTTGCAAGTAGATAATGAACAATTAAAAAAAGATTTGCAAAATAAAGTTTTAAGATTTGATTTTACAATAAAACAAATTAGAGATTATGTAAAGAATTTGCAAACACTTGAAAAGCAACAAGCAAAATTAAATGGGAATGACAAAGAAGAAAAAGAAGAGATAGTCGAAGAAGATATACCTATGGCATATAACCCACAACAACATTATGACTTTGAATACTTCCAAGATAAAAACAAAGCACAATTATTAAATATTGTTTGGGAACTTCAAAGAGAATATGAAAAATTAAAAACAAGTTATAACAAATTAAAAAAGGAGAAAAAGTAAAATGGTTAACGAAAAAGAAATTAAATATTTAAAGAAAATAAAACAACTTGAAAATGAGAATAAATTATTAAAGGATAAAATTTTATCAAATATGTTAAGTGATAATACTGAAATAACAAGATTGAATTTTAAAATTGACGAACTAGAAAAGACTGTTGAGTTTTGGAAGAAAAAAGTATATTTATTTAGAGCAAAAGAAAAGTTAAATATACTAAGTAGATAAAATTATGTTTATAGTTCTTCATTGAAAAAACAAGGTGTTTTATTCGCCTTGTTTTTTTGTGTTCTCTATATCTTTTAATGTATAGTTTGTTTCAGTTTGATTTTTTATTCTTTGTCTCTCTTTTTCTCTAATTTTTTCTTCATGTCTAATTTTATCGTTTGTTTTTGCAATTTCTAATAAATCTTTATATGGTTTTAGTTTTTTTTGATAGATAATTATATTGATTATAGTTATCCAGAAAGAAATACCTGTTAAACAACTAAATGCTATAAATGCATTCTTATTTTTAAAAGCTTCTACAAAAAAATTTTGTGATGTTTCTATTAATTGTGTTTGTTGTGATTCATATATGACACAAATTAGGAAACATATTAGGGAAACAAATGGTATGATAAAGAGAAAGCTATATTTAAGTTTTTTATTATTATAAATTTTTTCTGCTTCCGCAGTTTCTACATTTTCTAATAAAGTTATTTGGTTTGTTTTTAAAGTTTTCATTACAACCCTCAGTTTTTATATAATTATATCGTATTTAGTAATTAAAAGTCAATAATTAGGAGTTAACATTATGAATAAAGGAAGAAAAAATTTAACATATACGCAACGATTACAGATTGAAACATTATATAATGCAAAAAAGAAAGTTAAAGAGATAGCACAAATTTTAGGTTTACACATTACAACAATATATAAGGAATTAAAGAAAGGACAATATGAACATACTATTAAACAAGACACATTTTGGTATGGTGTAAAAATTAGAAAAGAGATAAGATATTCGGCACAAATATCACAAGATAGATATGATAGAGTATGTACAGCAAAAGGCAGACCACTTAAAATCGGTAAAGATTTTGCTTTTGTACAGTATATGGAAAAACGAGTAAATGAAGATAAAATATCTGCTTGTGCTGTTCTTGGAGAGATTAAGTATAAAAACTTGCCTTATACTAGAATTAGCAAAACAACACTTTATAGGTATATACATATGGGCTTGTTTGATAATATTAAACTTGCAAAGCGAAAGAAAGAATATAGAAAGACTGTTATTAAACGAGCACCAAAAGGCATAAGTATTGAAAAAAGACCTATTGAAATTAAAAATCG
>CASFHZ010000046.1 GCA_949294585.1 uncultured Christensenella sp.
TAAAATAAAAAAAATAAATAAAAAATAACAAAATAAATAAAAAATACTCTATTTAATTGTAAAATAATTAAATGGAGTATATTTTTTATTATAAATTATTTTTTTACAAACAATATTATATATGTTAGATAGTTATGAAAAATTAATTTTATCGTATATAGCAAGTGAATGTGGAGATTCTTACAAAGTTATTGAAATTGAGGACTTTGAAAGTTTTTATAAGCCAAAAGTTAAAAAAAAGAAATTAAATATTCCACAAATATTAAAAAAATTGCAATCTCATAATTATATTTCAATTAAATATAATGATGATAACAAATTTTGCTTGGCGTTATCACCTCAAAGCAAACAATTATTTGAAGAAGACAATTTTAAAAAATATAAAATAAAAAAAATAAAATACGAAACGGCAATAGTTTTATTATTGATATTTTTATTTGCATTTATTGGCTCATTTTTGGGAACACTTTTATATAATCTAATTTTGTAGGTGTTTAGTGTTAGACAAAAAAGAAAAGTTGGTTATGTTATATTTATCATCTATATGCCTTGACAAAAAGACATATCTTGTTTCCACATCTGACATCGCCGAATTTGTTTCAAAAAAGTTTGTTATTTCAATTGCAGAATTAAATGATATAATGATTTCACTTTGTAAAGATAACTACCTTGATTTTGTTGTGTCTGACAGCAAAAAAGGTTATTATTATTGTGTAAACTTAAAAAACAAAGGATTAACTTTTAAAAAAGACCTAAAAAAAGAAAAACAAGCACTTTTTGGACTTGTTTTAAGAACATTGTTTTTAACACTGCTAAGTTTTGTTTTAGGTTTATTATTAAAAATTATTTTTAAGGGGTAAAATGGAAAAAAGAAATTTTGAATTGGTGTCAAAATATAAACCAGCAGGCGACCAAAATGTTGCAATTGAAAAACTGTGTGAAAATTTGCAATCGGGATTAAAATATCAAACACTGTTGGGAGTAACGGGAAGTGGTAAAACATTTACTATGGCAAATGTGATAGCAAAACTTAACAAACCAACTCTGGTTATTGCACACAACAAAACACTTGCTGCCCAACTTTGCAATGAGTTTAGAGAGTTTTTTCCTAACAACAGAGTGGAATATTTTGTTTCATATTATGATTATTATCAGCCAGAGGCGTATATTGTTTCAAGTGATACCTATATTGAAAAAGATATGGCAATTAATGAAGAGATAGACAAGTTAAGAAACAGTGCAACTGCTTCGCTTATGGAGAGGAGCGATGTTATTGTTGTTGCTTCCGTTTCGTGCATTTATGGACTTGGTTCGCCAGAGGAATATTTTAGAATGCAAGTTTCACTTAGGCAGGGTGATAAAATTTCAAGAGAGGAAGTTATAAGAAAACTTGTTGATATTCAATATTCAAGAAATGATTTAGATTTTAAAAGGTCAACTTTTAGGGCAAAAGGTGACATTTTGGATATTTTTCCTGCAAACAATTCTGAGTATGCAATTAAAATTGAGTTTTTTGGTGATGAAATAGACAGAATAACAGAATTTAATGCAGTTACAGGAACAACTGTTAGTGTTTTAAGTCACGTTTCAATATATCCTGCAACGCACTATGCTGTTGGCAGTGATAAATTAAAAATGGCACTACAAAACATTGAAAAAGACAGAGATGAAATGGTTGAATTTTTTAACAGTCAAGATAAATTTATTGAGGCACAAAGAATTAAGGAAAGAGTTAGTTATGATGTTGAGATGATGCGAGAAATTGGATATTGCAGTGGCATTGAAAACTATTCAAGATATTTTGATGGAAGAAAAGAAGGTGAGCCACCATTTACATTAATGCATTATTTTCCAAATGGGTTTATAACTTTTATTGATGAAAGCCATATGACAATTCCACAAATTAGGGCAATGTATAACGGAGACAGGGCAAGAAAAAAGAATTTGGTGGAATATGGTTTTAGGTTGCCATCGGCATATGACAATAGACCTTTAAAATTTGAGGAATTTGAAAAGAGATTGGGACAAGTTACTTTTGTTTCTGCAACACCAGCAGAGTATGAAAAGAAACATTCTGATGATATTGTTGAACAATTAATAAGACCAACAGGACTTTTGGACCCTATTGTTGAAGTGCGAAAAACACAAGGTCAAATTGAAGATTTGATTAGTGAAATAAAACAAGTTATTCAAACAAACAGCAGGGTTTTAATAACCACATTAACAAAGAAAATGGCAGAAAATTTAACTGAATTTTTGTCGGAAAGAAAAATTAGGGTTAGGTATTTGCACTCAGAGATTGACACAATGGAGAGAATTGACATTTTAAACGGGTTAAGAAGAGGTGAATTTGATGTGCTTGTTGGAATAAATCTTTTAAGAGAGGGCTTAGACTTGCCAGAAGTTAAACTTGTTTGCATACTTGATGCCGACAAAGAAGGATTTTTGCGAAGTGAAGGAGCATTGATACAAACAATTGGAAGGGCGAGCAGAAACAGTGAGGGAAGAGTTATTATGTATGCTGACACAATAACCGATTCTATGAAGAGGGCAATTGATGAAACTGCTAGAAGAAGAAAAATTCAACAGCAATATAATTTGGAGCATAACATAACTCCTAAGACAATTATTAAAGAAATTAAAAATACTCTTGAAATAAGTTCAAAACCTGTTGATAAAAAGACAAGCAAAAAGGACATAACAAAGGAAATTGAAAGACTTAAATCGCTTATGAATATTGCTTCAAAACAATTGGATTTTGAAACGGCAATTAAACTAAGAGATGAAATTGCAAAATTAAAAAAGGAAAAAATATAAATTTTTATGTAAAGTTGTGTAATAGCAATATTGACTATTGGTTGTTATTACTATATAATTGTAGTGTATGGAAACAATAAACAATAAAAAAACATTAAAAATGTTTCAAGAAAATCAAAATAATTATAATAATTTAAAATGGGAGTTAATTAGTCAAGCAAAAAAAATTTTGGGTGATGATTTTTTGCATAATTACTACTTGCCAAAGAATTTTGACCTGCATTCTTTAAATGATGAACATTTTAGGTCAAGAACATCGCAAGAAATTTCAATGCCATTTAAAAATGATGTTTTTAAAAAATTTTTAAAAATGAAAAAGTTTGCAATTAATGATGTTTATATGTTTAATCAAAAAAGCAAAAACATTCACGGTGTGTATTTAATAGGAAAAGAAAATGGTGAAAGTGTTTTGTTTTGTTTAACAATTGTAAAAAACATAGAAGAAGATGACTTTTTAGATTTCACAATCAAACTTGATGTTTGCATAAAAGGAAAGCAATGGCTTAATGTTATAAGATTAGATTCATTTGGTCCTGCCCACCCAAATTATATTGTTGATGGAAAAGTTGTTGAAAATGAGGAAGATATAACTTTTGCAAAAACTCCACATATGCACATAAATTCTCAGGAAGTTCAAGTTATTTCAAATAAAAATCTAGATTATTCACCAGCAGTGCATTTGAGAAAAATTAATTCATTAAATAAATCCTGCCAAGATGAAAACATTTTTAAAAATTGTTTTAAAATGTTTTTGCATTATGCAAATATAGATTTTATTGTAAATAAGAAAATAGAAAAGGACTATAAATATAGTTTTAAAAATGTTCTCTTTGATTACAATAAAATTAAATATGTTAAATATCCAGATGAAATAAAGGAGTTTTAGATGGACTTATTAAATGCAATAAACAACATAAAAAATGTTTATGAAGTTAACAAAATAGCAAAAGATGTTGCACAAATTTCTGTTGCAAAAATGTTAGATGATTTTAATATGTATTTTGTTGCTATAAAAGAAAAAGATAATAAAGTTTATTTAACAGATTATGGCAAGACAAATGAAATTTTAAATATTGATGATGACACATTGATTAAGATTTGCAAAGATTTTAATGTTGAGTGCAACAATTACACTTTAAAAAGCCAATATACTTCAAACGAAAATTTAGTTAATTTTATTAATTGTATTGACAAATTAAAACAAAGTGCAAAATAAATTAAACATTTAAAAAACATTTATTTTGTTGTTAAAGTGTGGTATAATATAAGTTATGAAAGAGTTTATTAAAGTTCGTGGAGCAAGAGAAAATAATTTAAAAAATGTTAGTGTTGATATACCAAGAAATGAGTTGGTTGTTTTTACTGGTGTTAGTGGTAGTGGAAAAAGCACTTTGGCATTTGACATCATTTTTGCAGAAGGACAACGAAGGTATATTGAGTCTTTGTCATCTTATGCAAGACAATTTTTGGGACAATCGCAAAAGCCTGATGTTGATTTAATTGAGGGTTTGTCGCCCGCAATTTCAATTGACCAAAAAACAACAAATCACAATCCAAGGTCAACTGTTGGAACAATAACTGAAATTTACGATTATTTAAGGTTGTTATATTCAAGAATAGGTGTTCCATATTGTCCTCATTGCAATAAGCCTATAAGAAAACAGACAATTGACCAAATTGTTGACAAGGTTAAGTTGTTGCCAAAATCAACAAAAATTATGATTATGTCACCAGTTGTTAGAGCAAAAAAAGGTGCACAAGAAACACTATTTGAAAAGTTGCGAAAGAGTGGTTTTGTTAGAGTTGAAGTTGATGATGCAATTTACACACTTGATGAAAACATTGAACTGGACAAAAACAAAAAACACAACATAAGCGTTGTTGTTGACAGATTGGTGATGGGCGATGGTATTGATTCCAGATTGTTTGAAAGCATAGAAACTGCAGTTAAACTTAGTGAAGGTTTGTGCGTAATTTCAAATGACGGCGAAAAAACTTTATACAGCACTTTGTTTGCCTGTCCTGATTGTGGTTGGACTCTTGAAGAAATAACTCCAAGAATGTTTTCGTTTAACAGTCCTTTTGGCGCTTGTTCAAATTGTACGGGTATTGGCTACACAGTTGATATTGATGAAAATCTTGTTCTAAAAAATTCCAATTTATCAATAAAAGAAGGTGCATTTAATGCTTGTGGTTGGAGTGGTGACAAAAACACAATGGCAGGCACTTATTTTAGAATGTTGGAAAAACATTATGGTGTTAATTTAGACATACCAGTATCTGAACTTCCAAAAGACAAACTTGACATTGTTTTGTATGGAAATGGTGGCGAAAAAATAAAAATGGAGATGTCGGGGCCACGATTTAGTGGAAGTTTTAACGCATCTTTTGAGGGAATTGTAAACAATTTAAGAAGAAGATATAAAGAGACAAACAGTGAGTTTGTTAAGTTTGAAATTGGCAAATTTATGAAGGAAATGCCTTGCAAAGTCTGCAAAGGTAAAAGATTAAACGAATCAGCACTCTGTGTTAAAATTAATGGAAAAGATATTTATGAAATGAGCACAATGAGTGTTGCGGAACTCATTCCATATCTTGATACAATAAAGCTTGAAGAAACAGAGCAAAAAATAAGTGAGAGCATTTTTAAAGAAATTAAGGCAAGACTTAACTTTTTAAACGATGTTGGACTAAACTATTTAACATTGTCACGAAGTGCAGAAACATTAAGTGGTGGAGAAAGTCAAAGAATTAGGCTTGCAACTCAAATTGGAAGTGGACTTGTTGGAGTGCTTTATATTCTTGATGAACCAA
>CASFHZ010000047.1 GCA_949294585.1 uncultured Christensenella sp.
ACCTTATCAATTGATAAGGTTATTTTTTATTGAATAGATTTTATCTATTTAATTTTCATTCTCTTTCTTAGAAGAATAAATAGAATTGTTAGTCCAACAACTACAACTGATACAACAACAATTACAATAATTGAAACTGTGTTTAGTGGTTCATTTTTTATAACTCTGTATGAGTATAACAATTTTCCACTTTCTGAATATAGTTGAATATAATATGTGTTTGCATTTTCTAATGAGATTTGATAACTTGGGTTAATTGTCCCTTGTTCAAGTAGGTCACTGCTTATGTGCAAATCACTGTAACCCGTTATTTTTAATACGCAATCACCAACATCTTCAATTAAATCACTTGTGTTAAATGAAACAATGATAGGTGAGGTTGTTGCTTTATTTTCTGCTATTGAAACAGATATTGGAGCAGTTGTGTTGTTTATCCAGAAACTGAATGTAAATTCTTGATTAAATTCATTCCCTGTATTAATTGTAACTGTGTATCTTCCAGCACCTGTTAATGCATCGTATATTGATATTAAGAAATTCTTTAAATATGGTTTTAGTGAAGGTGAACCATCACTGTTTTGAACTGTTTTATATGTTAAATTACCCATATTTTCATTTGTCAATTGACTTGTTATGTCTTCATCGTTTTTGATTATTTTTGTTACATAATAATCAGCATATTCAGAAAACTCAAAAGCCCATCTTGATTCATTAGGTCTTATAATTAAGAAATAGGTTGGTTCTTCATTTATTTTTGTTACATTTCCATCAACTGTTACAGAAGCACTAAACCAAACTTTGTATAGTCCTGTTTCTGTAAACAAGTAACTTCTGTTGTCACTGTCAATTGAAGGGGTGTAAGCAACACCATTTCTAAGAGCAGAAAGTTTTGGCTGAGCATTAGAATCATAGTATTTTGATGTTGAACTTGGAATATTAATTCTAACCTCACTGTCATACACTGCATTGTTTATTGGAGATTCCCCATTAACTGTGAATATAACACTTCTTAGATATCTAATTGTGTAGGTACTATTTGATGAATCAAACATATGAACATTGCCAGCCAAATCACTAAATGTTAAATAGTATGTTCCAGATGTTGTTAGAGTTATTATTGTTAAGTCATTGCTTATTTCTGTTTTTGGAGTGTATATGGTTTGATTATCACCAAAGTAAATTGTTACATTAACTTTGTTTTCTGGAATACCATAATAAGACTTCCAAGCAATGCGTTTATATGAAGAAGTGTTTTCCTCAATGCTAACAACAAATGATGACATTGTGCCACTTAGTGCTGTTCGTGTACCTTCGTTTGTGTAGTGTGAATAATTGGACAATATATTGTTTGTGTATGGAACAACAGTAATTGCAATTGTCCTTGTAAAGTAAGTGTTTGAACCCACATCGTTTCCAACATTTGTTAGGTAATAGATATATGTTGTGTAACCATTAACAACAACAGGTGAAGGAACTGGTTCTTTTATGCCTTGTTCGGTGTTGTATAAAATTTCGAACTCTGTTGTGTTTAAAATATAGTGTGTTTGTATTGAATTTGTTAAATTGCCTTCGGTGTAGGTGAAAGAACTACCTGTTGCTTCTGCATAATATGTTTCACCATTAACTTTGTAAACAACTTTATAGAAATCTTCATCGTTGTCAGATATTGTAAAGTCTAGGTATGTGTCATATTGACTATCTGTGAACAAATTTGTGTATTTTATTATTAATGTATATGTTGCTGGGTTAGAAACAACTTTTCCAGAAGATATTTGTTCAATAGTGCAATCTTCATATTGAAGGAATACAGAGCAATTAAATCTTCCAACATCTTGTCTGAATGTTATTTTTATTTCATTGCCATACATTGTGCCTTTGTCGAACAAACCATTTTGGTTGTCGTTTTCTATTCCATAAAGTGTAATGTTTGGAATAATGTTGTAGGTTACAAAATTGATTGTTCTGTATGGTAAGCCCGAACTTATGTTTTCAATTGCTTCATAAATATCAAGTTTAAAGAATATTTCTCCACCAATAATTCCTTCTGCCATATCTTGCTCTGCTTCGTACATAACAATTGTATAAACAACAGAATCGCCTGTTGGAATTAAAAGTTTTCCATAACCAGAAGCATTAAATGCATTAATTCCTGATTGTTTTGACAAATCAAATAGTTGAGAAGTGTATGATGTTGTTACTGTTAAAATAACATTATCTTTTGCACTGTTGTATTTAAACCTTATTTCTTTTGTTGAGTAATAATATTGATTTCCGTTTTCATATGTTTCAATAATGTCAACACTGCTGTACATTTCATTATCTATTTTTTCTGAGCCATAAATGTTTGTTATTGGATATGTGTCCGAGAAGTTATCCGTTACGATGTATTTATAAAATCTGTTTGGTGTAGGGGAGTTGACAATTATTTTTAGGTAGGTGCCTCCCATATAGTTTACATAACTTGAAGAAATTAAACTTGTGTTAACCAAATTTTGATTTGGTGTTTTAAAATATGTGTCCGAATTGTTTGAATATATTATTTCTTCTGTGTATGAGTTATCTCCATTTTTTATAAATTGAGTGATTTTTACATCAACTGCATAAATGAGTGCATCGGATTCTGAACTTGAACTTGGGATTTTAATTAAAATACCTTCTTGATTTGAATATGTTGATGTTGAACTTGTGTGAATAACAGAAAGTGAAGTATTTAGAACAGATGCAGAAAGTGTTATTGTGTTATAGAATGGAACAAGTCCAATTACTATATTTTGCTTTTGACTATTTGCTAAAAGTGTTGCAAATTCTGTTAAATCAACTGCACTTTTTGTTGGGTTTGTTGGGTCATAAGTTGTAAGGTTATAATATTTGCTATTTGAATATGGCGTTTTTAAATATGAAGTGCCATTTACTGTTATTCTATTCCAATCAAATCCCATCATATCAACTTTTGTTAGTTGCATCGAACTCTTTGCAAATATGTCAATATTAGAATTTAATTGATTATAGAAAATGTAATTTTGTTCATTGTTGTTTAGGTATTGAATAGGTGACAGGTTTGTGTCGGCAAGGGCATTTACATTTGTTAGGTATATTGTGTAAATGGTTATGTTGCCAGCCAAATCTTTTTCAACAATTTCAATATATTTGTTGTAACTATTTTGGTTGCTTAACAGTTCTGTTAATTTCATTTCATCTAATGTGTCAAAATTATTAGTTGAATTTTCCACTGCACTTGGTGATGTTTCTTGTGTGTAGATATCATTGTATTTGGTGTTTACAATATTTCCATTAACTGTTGTTTCAAAAAATCTGTAAAGAATTGTGTAAGCATCTCCGTTTAAACTTGATGTTAAATCAATCAAATCTCTAATGTTGCTTGCATCAACGGAATAAGCATAGTATTTATAAAGTCCAGAAGCAACAGAAGTGTTGTATTTTTGTTGTACATTTCTTAAAAGATTTTCATTTATTCCCGTTAAAGAAACCAATGTGTTTATATTTTTTGTTGGAGCAACTGTGTCAACAACAATTGTTCTTGTTGTTTTAAATTTTCCTGCATTATAATCTGATTCTTTTCCCTCAAATTGCATTGTTATTGAAATAACTGAATCATTATTGTATGCACCAATATCTGTTAAACTTAAATCAACATAATTATATCTATCATTTGTTTGAATAGAATCGGGATTTATTGTTTTTGATTCGCCACCATTAACAGAATAGGTTATGGCTGATTTATTGATTATTGACATAAACTCGTTTGAAGAATCTGTCCAAGCAAGTCTTATTGTTTCTTGATTTGTGTAATAGTTGTTATTTGCGTATTTTAACTCTTCATTGTTTGTTGGGTTTAAAACTTCAAAAGATGGTTCTTCCTCTGTTATTCTAAACATAAAACTAAA
Organism: uncultured Christensenella sp.; assembly: GCA_949294585.1. GTDB lineage: Bacteria > Bacillota > Clostridia > Christensenellales > UBA1242 > UBA5893. The sequence goes on from CASFHZ010000047.1 coordinate 3,906, forward strand.
TGAGTTTGCACCATATGGCAAATAGCCTTGTTCAATTGTAACTTTGTAATAACCAATTTCGGTGAATGTTATTCCCGATTTTTCTGGTTCATCATAGAATTTTAGGTAACCGTTAGAACCAACAGAGCTATAATAGATTTTTGAAGGTTGGTCTATGTTTGAAAGTTCAAAACTATATCTAATTTCTGCATTTAATGCATATGATTGAATAACACTGTTGCTAACATCTGATGGGTTATATGAGTTAATACTGTTTTCTGTGTTAAATGTTCCACCATCTGTTAATGAATATCCATATTTAACAACTGGAATGTAAACGAAAACAGGAAGTTTGTTTGTTTCAAGAATTACTGTGTTTTCTGCTGAGTTGTTGCTTGCAATGTATATGTCCTCAAAAAACATTTTGTTGTCTTCTTCAAGAACTTGAATCTTAATTGATTCTCCAACATAACTATATGTGCTTGAACTTTCATCAACAACAACAGGTGAGGTTATTATTCCGTTTCTGTCAACTATAAATGTTAATGTTCTTATCATATAGTCCAAACTTCCACTAACTTTGTTTTGCGTTCCTGTCATATTGCAGTATGTTCTTGTTATTGTATATTTTCCTGCTTTTGTTTGATAGGAGTTTGTTTTTGGATTGTACTCTTTGTTTATTTCCCAAATATACATACTATTTTCTTGTGTTAGTGATTTGTTTTCATTTGGATTGCTTCTTGAATAAATTGTATATTCTTCGCTAGATTCAACAAATTGATATGTGTATGCAGAACTTGTATCATTTGTTATGTTTTTGCTTGCAAATTCGCTAAACTTATAAGTTATTGATTCAACTTCAATTATTCCTTCTTCTGGAACAGGATTAAACATTAATTTAAGAATTTCATTGCTGTCTTTTAATGTGTTAATTGTTGTTGGAATATAGAATTTATCTTTTTTAGTGTAATTTGTTTCAAGGTCAATTGATGCTTCTGGATTATATGCATCTTGACTTAAATAGGTTTGTTGATTGTTTTTTGTGTAAATTAATTCGGTTAGTGATGCATCAAAAGATATTTTTAAACTATGTGTTCCTGAATAATTTTTTAGATAGTTATTAACTGATATTTCATCTTGACCTAATATTGTTTTTGTGTTTACTGAATCTCTTATGTAGAAATTGTATTCATTTTCTTGCTTGTCGTTAATAACATAAGAATAATTGTTTTCTTCTGTTCCTTGAATAAATTTACTAACACCGTTTATTGAAAGCAAGACATTTGTGTTTATCTCTGATATAGTAAAGCAGGTGTTAACTGTGTTTATTGACATTGTTGTGAAGTATTTACTAAAAATGTCCGTTGTGTCAAAAACATTTTTTAACCATTCATCTGCAATATTGAAATTTCCACCTGCATATGATAGATTATTGAATTTTATAACTTTATATCTACCCCAAGAAACAGTTACATCAGATGATAATATATTAAGTTCACTTGGTTCAACATATTCTCCATTAACTTCTTGTAATATTTTTGCACTTGTTGTGTCTATTATAAACGAAAAGTATTGTTCATTGCCAGCACTATCTTTTATTCTAAACACATACATTCCTGCCTCTGTTAAAACATTTGTTGATGGAATATAGTTAAAATCTTTTGAGTTTTGATAGGTTACACTTGTTAGTGTAGTGTTGTTATAATCAAAATAGTATTCAACAGGAACAGCATCATAACTGTAATATTGTTTTAACACTGTTGAAGTAAAGTTTGTTGATGTGTCCATAACAAGTGGAATGAATTTGTATTCTGCAACAATTTCACTGCCACTTGCTTTGTTGTTCCAAGAAACAGCAACTGCTTGGTTTGTCCAAAAATCTATTTCGTTGTTTCTTGTGTAGTAGTTAGAGTTTTCAAGTTTTGATACAGCAAATATTTGTATGTTCTCTATATTTATATTATCAATTGTGAATGTTGAAGAGTAACTTCTTGAAAGGTTTTTGCCAAAGTACATTGTAACAATATATCTTCCATTTTGTGTTGCAGTAAATTCTTCGTTTGAATTTATTGTTTGAACTTCAACATAATTTCCTGAATAATTGTTTTGCAAATAAACAACCAATTTTGTTTTTGCATTAAAGGTAGATGTAGATGGCTCATCTTTTTTTATAATAACACTTTGATTTGTGTAAGCACCATCAAGAAGAACAGTGTTATCTTGTGTTTTTATAGACATTTGAGCAGTTTCTTTTGTCAATTCAAAAACAAACCATTGACTAAACAAATGCTCTTCTTCATCATCGCCAATTAATGAAGTTGGAACAATATCTGTGCTTCCTGTTAGTGATGAGTAGAATTTATAAACAACTTTAACTATGTAAATTCCAGAATCAGTTATTGGTCTGTTGTCATAAGATTGTTTTGCTGGGAGATTGTCAACAGTGTATTCATTGTTTTCAAGTTTAACTGGGTCAAGTTGCCAATATCCACTTTGGGTGTCAACAACAGTACTATTTTCAGAATTAAATATTTCAACATTATATCTAAATTGAACAGGTGCTTGATTTGTTTGTTGTATGCTTAAAGATTTATCACTTATTTTTGCCAAAATATTGGTTAAATTTGTTTCTTCTGTGTTGTTTAGTGATGTGTGATAACCATTAGTAAGAAAACTTATGTCTGTGTATTCATCATCAATAACTCCGTTTGTGTAAGTTTTAAATTCTTTTAAATCAGATGTTTCTGAATCTGAATAATACAGTTGATATCCAAAAATTTCCAACATATCAGTTCTTTTGCTGATGTTTGTGCTTGATGGGTTAAGGTTATCAACATTATTTCCATAGGTGTAAATGAAATTGTATTTTATTGTGTAAGTGCCAAGGTCATTAAAAATTATTGAAACAAGGTTGTTGTCTGGATTTTCAACAATCGACACCAAGTTGTTGTCGGTGTTAAGGTTTGTTCCATCAAACCATATATTTTGAGTTTTTGTAACTTTTTGGAATGTTTTTGTAATTTCAACAGTTATGTTCTTTTTGTTTATTGTTAGGGTAGGTAATAAATTATTTGAGTTGCTATTTTGATAGTTATATTGAAAAACACGGTCGTATAGTATTGATGAGTTTGAAGGTGAAAAGGCATTGTCGAACTGATATTGAACATAAGTGCCGTTGTAGTAATTTGTTTCCATCAAAACATAATAGGTGTAGTCAAAAGATTTTGTTGTTTGACTTCCGTTTTCTGTAACAGTGTAATCAAAATGTAGTTCATATTTTCCACAAGGATTTGCACCATTGTCAAAAGTTGATTCAATAAGAAGTGAAATTCCGTTATATGTAATTTTTATTCCATTTTGCTCAAGCACTTCATTTGTGTAAGAAGAGCCATTAAATGAAAAATAATATGAAATATGCACAATTGGATTTTCACCACTTATGTTTGATTGTGCGTGAAAATCTGCCTTAACAGTTTGTGAATTTGTTACATATGCAACTTCACCATTGCTGATTGAGGCAATGGCAGACTGTCCCGAATATTGAGTAACAGTAAAATACTCACATTCTGTTTCTGCAAAAACTTCATTTTGCTTTTCAGAAAAAGAACACACGCCACAAATGGCAAGTGATAAAATAGCAAAAATAAATAATTTTTTAAATAAACTAAATTTTTTCATAAAACACCCCATAATAATCATTAAAAATATTAGCATATTTTTTGTGTTTTTACAAATATATTGTGTATATTTATTTAATAATTATTTTTATATATAACATAAATAATAAAAAATTAATAATATTAGTTATAATAAATAAAAAAACTATTATTATTGCAACAAAAAAAAGAATATATCAAAGGTGAGATTAACCTCAAAAGTGATATATTCTTTTCATTTTTTTTATTATTAAAAATCAAAATCATCAAAAATATTTTTCTTGAATATTTTGGCATTTCTTTTCTTAATATCATAAAATATTTTTCTTTCATCTAAATGCTTTGATGGAGCATATTCTTCAGATGCTTTTCTTTGGTCCAAAACAGGATTTTTGAAGTATTGTGTCATTTTTGTCTTAATTGGAGGTCTGCCATATATTTTTACAATATTAACATCAAATGGCAATTGTCCCAACTCATATGGTTCAATTAATGGCCTTGTAACAATTTGTGTTCCAACAGTTTTGGATTTATCTTTGTCATTTTTCTCAGAACGATTTTCTGAAACATTCTGAGTTTTTAATGTAACTTCGCCACACATTTTAGAAAATTCTTCTCTTGTTTTTTGGTCCTCTGTTCCAATAAATATTTGAATATTACAGTTTCCTTTAATTGTGTCTGCAACTTCTTTTGTGTATTTATTGTCCAATTGACTATATGATTGAATTGCCAATTCAAAGAAAATTCTTCTTGAACGAGCAACTGTTATTATTGTGTCCATCTTTTCAATTTTTGGCAAGTTTGCAAACTCATCAAGCAAGAAGTAAACAGGTCGGTCCAATTGCAAATTTGGTTTTTGTGATGCTGTGTCAATTAATGTTTTATACATTTGAGAAATACACATTGTTGCAATGCTGTGTCTGCTTTCTTTTTCATCTGGAACTTTTATAAACAACACTGTTGGCTTTTCTGTGAAGTCTTCAAACGAAACATCTGTTGCACTTGTGCAATAACAAATACCCATATCTTGAAAAACTGCAATTTTTGGTTGCAAAACACCAAGGTAAGAACGGGTTGTGTTTGGTGCGTTGTTAACAACAGTGCTTGTTAGGGCAGGTACTTTTGACAACACATCTCTTCCACTTGTGTATTGTTGCAAGGTTTTCATCATATTGTCACCATCGGTGTCACGATGTGTTGCAATTTTTACAAGGTTATAAAAATTAAACTTTTCTCTTGTCATTCCAAGTTCTGGGTCCAAACTATCTTCAAGCATAGCAAGCATAAGTCCAAACAAAAAGTCCTGAGCACCTCTTTCCCAGCCTTGGTCGGTTTTACTTTCAACTGTTACAATTGTGCTTGCAATTTCACGAAGTTCGTTTTCAGCCTCATTGATTAAAGATTGTTTTTTTGCTTCAAGGTCTTGCATTAATCTATCTTTTGTTGGGTATGCAATTTTGTTGAAGCCATACCACACATTTCCATATGTGTCAGATATAATTCTGTAACCACCAACATCTTTTGGGTTTGAATTTTTGTAAACTTTAACTTCTTCTTCAAGATGGTGTGCTCTTGTGTACATAACAAATGCGTGGTCCATTGGATTCCATCTTGTTGAAGAATATGGATTACGAAGGTCAATTGTGATTATTCTGTAACCCTCTTCACGAAGTTGAATAGAGTGGTTATTATACAGTTCGCCTTTTGGGTCGGTTATAACCATACAAGGTTTTTCTGCCGAGTGAGCATATACTCTTATTGCTGGGTCCAAAACAAAAGTTGTTTTACCAGAACCTGTTGTTCCAATAATAAGAGTGTGAATAGGGTTATACATATTGATGTACATTTTGCCATTTTTGTATAAACTTCTAATCATAACTCCAGTTTTTTTAAGTTTTGGAAGTTGGTTAAATGTTGTTGGCATATATGCCTGGTCAGTTAATAACTCTTGTTCAGAAACAAAACGAGCTTCATAGTGCTGAGCCATTTTTTCACCAGTTTGAGTTTTTCCCGTAAAACCTTCAGTGTCCGTTGTTGTGCTTTTTGATGATGAAACCATATACAAAATAACAGCAAGAATACCAAGTCCAAAAATAACGAGAGCTGTTGTGCTACTTAGTGCTTGCACAAAATCAATCTCTTCAATTAACATTGATGCAACAACACCAACGATGTATGCAATTAAAGCAAAAATTATGGTGTTTCTAAATTTTTTCATTAATTCCTCCAAAATTAAATTTAACACACAGTGCTATTTTTTCTTTTACTTTTTTATTGTACTTAATATAAAAATATAAGTCAATTAAAAAATACTTTTTCGTTGCTAGTAAATTATTAATAAGAAACTAAGTAATTGTATTTTTTTCTATGTTAATATTATAATCACAGTGCAATAAATTTATTTTTTATTTAAAATGTTTTTTTACAATTTAATATTTTTTAAATAAAAATAAAAAAAATTAAAAAAAATATTAAAAAATGTTTTGCGATTAATAAAATATGTGCTATCATAAAAGCGTAAATCAGTTTGCAATATGAATAATGTTTGTTTTTTTGCAAATAAATAAAATAAATTTTGGAGGAAATTATGAACGTATTTTTGACAAAAGTTGCTACATATTTAATGGGATTTAGTGGCATTCTTGCAGACGGCGACTGGAAAGACAGATTGGAAGGAACTCAATGGGCTTGGGTTGTTGACATTGTCAGCGCAATTGATACACTATTGTATCCATTACTAATTGTAGTTGGTGCCGCAGGAACAATTTATGCCGTTGTTATTGGTGTAAATATGGCAAGAGCTGATTCAACAGAAAAAAGAGAAGAAGCAAAGAAGAGATTAATTAATGTAATTGTTGGTCTTGCAATAATTATAGCTTTAATATTGTTCTTCAAATTATTCATATCTGTTATTGTTCCAGCATTCGTTCCAGAATCAACAGAAACAACACCAGTTGCTTAAATTTTATTTGCAAAAAAATAAAGCTCTGCCTTTGTGCAGAGTTTTTTATTGTTTAAAAATTTGTATATTCTGTAATTTATTTACTAATTATATTAATATTTATTTAAAAATTTGAAAAAAATATGTACAAGTGAAAAAATATTTGCTATAATAATTAAAAAAATAACAAAATAATTGCAGGGAGGAGAATAACTCAGATGGATTTTGGTGTATGGGTTATGGATTTGATTTACATTATACCCAAGTTATTATATTTTTTGTGTTCTATGTGCACAATGGTTATTGATTTGTTGCAATTGCTTTTCAGAAAATTTGCTGGACTTGATACATATTACATAAATGGAAGCGAAGTTTCTGGTGAAATAATAGATGGTGCAACTCAACAAGGTTCTGGTGATATGATTCTTCAAATTATAAACAAAACCTTTTTGGATACAGAAAATTCTGTTATTGCAGTTGCATTTTGGAGTATAATTTTGCTGGCTGCAATTTTGCTTGTTATAACAACAGTGGCAGCAATAATCAAAAACGAATATTCACCTGATAAGGAAAAGAAAAATTCAAAAACTGGAATTGTTATAAACTTCTTTAAGGCAATATTTTCATTTGCAATAATTCCAATTGCTTGCTATTTTGGAGTTTGGTTTGGCAATATTGTTCTGTTTGCAGTTGATTCTGCAATTTCACCAACTGTTACAGCAATTTCCGAAACAGAAGAAATAAATGATAAAATTGTCTTTGATGAATCCACGGGTTCACCTGCATATTATTGCTTTATGGGTGAGGCCGTTCCTGCAAAATTCACACCACTAAGTGGCTACATATCAAAAGTTTGTTTATACAATGGAAGCAGAGTTAGAGTTGATGATACTTTCTATGAAACTGTAATACTAGCCGATGATGTGAATAACACAACAACAAACTTTGGAATGTTCAATAGTGATGCACTTCAAACAAAAGAAGATGTTGCCAGTGCAATTGATAATGTATTTATGATAAATGCAAGGTTAAAAACTCCACAAAAACTAAATCACATTAATCAAGACCCGGGATATATTTTTATCCAAAATGGCACGGTGGAATACTTTGACAAAACAGATGTTGGTTTGGTGTCGTACTACTATAATCTTTGGTACTATAACTTCCCAATTGCAATTGTGTTTATCATTGTAATTGGAAAACTTATGGCCGAGTTTGTGTTTGGACTTATGACTCGTTTGATAACAGTGCTTGCACTTTTGTTAATTGGACCAATCACAATGTCATTTATGCCACTAGATGGTGGAAGTGCATTAAGCGATTGGAAAAAAGAATTTATTGTTAGAGTAATGTCATCATACATTTTAATACTTGCAATGAATATATTTTATCTAATACTTCCTGTTTTGGACACAATAACTTTCTTTGGGACAAGTTCAGGACTAGCTTGGGTGGATTACATTATAAAAACATTGTTTGTAATTGCAGGTTTAATGTCGGTTAAAACAATAATCAAATTGTTTAATGGAATAATAAAGGTTGACAAAGCAAAGAGTTCAATTCTTGACGATGGTGGTGCAGCAATGTCGGGCACTTTGGGAATGGCAAAGAAAACAACTGGTATGGCTATTTCTGGTGCAAGGGCAATTGGAGGCTTAGGTCTTGCAGGAGTTGGATTGGCAGGAATGGCAATTGGTGGAGCAACAGGTGGAATAGGCAAAGGAGTTAACTACTATCAACGAAGAAAAGAACAACAAGCACTTAACTCAACAACTGCACACGGAAATGCATCAGATAGTCAACTAAAAGATAATGTAGTGTTGTTTGCTCAGGACAATATTAAAAATCAAGTACAACAAGATTATGATGCTGAACTTAACAAGAGAAGTATGGAAGCATATAAGAGAGCATATGGTAACAATCCAAAAATTTCTTTTGAAGATTATAAAAATGCAAATGTTGAAGGTTCATATAGACAGGCAGAAGATTATTACTATAACGAAATGACACCAGAGGAGAGGCAAAAAATCAGCATAGGTGACTACACAAAACAAGTTTATGAAAACAGTCAATTTGCAAATACAATGTCATATAAGAAATGGAAGGCAATTGGTTATCTTGATGTAATGCACGATAAAGATTCTTATCAAAATGTTGTGAAAGGTCTTTCAGATTATAAAGAAAATCGAGAATCTCAAATTCAGTCAGACATATACAATGCAATGCAAACTGGTGTTGCAAACAATCAACTAGAAAGAGATGCAATTGATGACTACAACAACCTAGTTCAACAAAGATCAAAAGCAAGAACAGATTCTTCAGAGCACGCAAAAAAACTGCACGAACTTGAAGAAAAGGACAAAAACAGAAGATGGAGAATGGCAAGAATGGGTTCAAAAGCAGTACAAAGTGGTATGGGTAATGTGTTTAGATCTGTAAATGGTATAGCTGGTAAGAAGTAAAACTAAAATTTTATAAAGAAATCATCACATAGTTGTGATGATTTTTTTAATACACACTATAAAAAAGTTCATTCAATTTGTCGTGTTGTTTTGCAATCATTACTTGCTTTGGAGAAATTATTTGATTTTGTTTTAAAATAAGTTCGTTATTTTTTCCAATGATGTCTTTTGATAGTTTTTTGCCTATTAAAATGTCACTATTAACAGTTAATTTTGATGGCATTAACTTTTGCTCGGGTTCTTCCATTTTCATAACACTAACTGTTAAATTCTTTAACAAATCTTCATTATTTTTTGTGTATCTTGGCTTAAAATTGCAAAATTTTACATTTTCGCCAACAACAATGTTGTCCAATATTGATATGATGTTTTTTGGAGCAATTTTTTCATTTTTATTGGTGATAAAGGAAGTTATGCAATAATTTTCATCAAATTCCAAATCAGATAAAATGCCATAATTTTTGCCATCAACACCAACAACAATTTTGCCAATTGGTGACAATGGTTTGTCCAACATAAATTCATTTGAAATTTTTGTTGTGTTTTTTATTACAACAAAATCTTTTATACTATATACATTTTGAATTTTTAAAAAATATTCGTTCTCATCTTGGTCAAAAAAATAAATTCCCAACACTTTGTCTTGTTTTTCATTAAAGGCAATTTCGTTAACAGTTCCCAAAAATTTAGTATTGTAAATGGAAAACACTTGTTTGCCAATTATTTCAGATAGTTTCATTTTTCCTCCTAAAATATCATATTATTTGACTATAAATATTATTCGTGTTTGCACTATTTTTTCATTTGTGTTATACTTTAATAGTAATATGGGAATTTTTAGTAATTTAAAACAAATGTTTTCAAGTGATATAAAACCTGACACAACAAAAATGACAGGTCTTGTTTATCCTTATCCATTAAAACATAACTCCATAAAAATAAACTCAAAAGTATTTGTCCCAAAAGGTTATTCCTTTGTTATTGGCTACAATGGCAGAGCACTTGACACTTTTGGTGAAGGTGAGTACTTTCTAAGTCCTGCAACTTTGCCAGAATGTTGCAAAAGATTAAAAATACACAAGTCAACAAAAAAGGGAACAGTAAAAAAGCAGTTCAAAGCAAATGCCTATTTTGTTCAACAAAATGAGTATGTTTTTAACTTTAAAACACAAGAAAAGGCCGAACTTGGAAGAAAAGCAAGTGGAATTTTTAAAGTTGGATTAACTGCCAATGTTAAAATAAAAATTGTTGACAGCAAAAAATTCTTAGCATCTATGCTATTTGAGTTTGCATACTTAAAACAAAATGAGGCAGAAAAAATACTCGGTTATTTAACATCGGACTATGTTGTTAATATTTTAAGTAAATATAACTTTGCACTTTCGGAGTTTATAAATTCAAATGATGTTATTGTTGATAATATTTCTTGTGAACTTGCACAAAAATATAACAAACTTGGAATAATGCTATTAGATTTCTATAATGTTAGATATTTGCTACCCAAAAAATATATGAGTGAATACGAAGAAAACTTGCAAAAAATTGAAGAAAATGCTAGGAGTAAAGAAGTTGATAACAACGAAAATGAAGCTAATCAAAACAATGCAACAAATGATGTTATAGAAGACTATAAACCATATGGAAACATAGAAATTCAAGATTTAAAAAATGCACAAACTAAAGAAGAAACACAAAAAATTGACACAGAACAATGTGAAAATGACAAAAATGATGTAGAAATTGAAGAAAATCAAAATCAACAACAACAAAATGAAGAAAAATCACAAGAATTTATAGACTTAAATTTGGATAATTTGTATAATACAAAAGCAAATAATGGCAAGCAATGCAAATATTGTGGATTAGTAAATTCAAACGATGCAGAAGTTTGCGAATTATGTGGAAATAAATTAGGAGGCGAAAATGAATAAAATAACAAAGGATTGGACACTTGGTGATGTCCTAACAGAAAATGAAGATTTGGCAGATATATTGATGGGTTTTGGAATGCACTGTTTCAGTTGCCCACTAAGTCAAATGGAAACACTTGAAGAAGCATCAGAAGCGCACGGTGTTGATGTTGATTTTCTTTTGGAAAAATTAAATGAAGCAAACAACTCTCTATAGGAGAGTTGTTGTGTTAAATATTTCTTTTTTCATTAATAATAGATTGTAAGTTATTTGCAACTGTTTGAAAAAAATTTCTATATGTTTGTAATTGATTAATAGTTGTGTTTTTAGATAATTCAATGCTAAACATAGTTGCAAGAGCAACAATTTCTTCTGGCTTTAACTGTTCCATAATAAATTTTATGAAAAAAGTTGCTTGATAAGTGATTGATTTTATGCTATTGTAAATTAAATTTTATATGTTTAATCGGAGGAAAAAATGGAAGAATATATAACAAACAATAAAAAAGAATATTTGGATTTGGTTAAAAATAACATAAAAAGGGAAGGAATTGATAATTTAATAGATTGGTTGCAAAAAACTGATTTCTTTACTGCTCCTGCTTCAACAAAATACCATTCTTGCTATGAAGGAGGTTTGTGCAGACACAGTTTAAATGTTTATAATAGATTTGTAAAAAACCTAAAAAACGAGTTTGGTGATGAATGGGAAAAACATTGTTCACTGGAAAGTGCAACAATAATTGCATTATTTCACGATTTGTGCAAAGTAGATTTTTATACTGTTGAAATGAGAAATGTTAAAGAAAATGGTATTTGGGTTCAAAAACCATATTATGCTGTTAATGATAAACTTCCATATGGACACGGAGAAAAATCTGTTTATATAACAAGTAGTTTTATAAAACTAACTAGAGATGAAGCAATGAGTATAAATTGGCATATGGGTGAATACGATGCAAGAGCAAAGGGTGGAGTTAGTTTGTCGGACATTTACTATAAATACCCAGTTGCTTTTCTGTTCCACCTATCAGATAATATGGCTACATATCTTGATGAAACAATGTAAAAATAAAGATAAAAACGCAAACTTTCTTGTTTGCGTTTTTTATTAAAAAATATTATAAAATAAAAAAAATTGTTAAATTTGCTTGACAAAACTGGGGGGGGGGGGGGTATTTTTATAAATGAAATGCATTATATAAAAAAGAATGCAGATATTAAAATAAGTAATAAAAATGGGAGGAGAGATGAAAAGCAAATTAAAGATAGTTGCAATGCTTAGTGCAATGTGTTTTGTTGTTTTTATGCTAACAGTTGGCGTGCTCAGTTTAAAAAATGTTGATGTAAATGTTGGTGGAAGCATAAACTATTCAGCAAACGGAGTTATGGCAACAATTTCAAATGGTGTACTTGAAAACAATGCAAGTAATGTAACAGGCAAAATGCAAGGGTTTACGGTTGAGTTAAACCAAGATGAAAGTGCAATTCAAAGTGCATTAAACAGTTGGTCAGGTTTAGAGTTGCAATTTAACGAAAACGGTGATGATGTAACAATAACATTCAGTGTAACAAACAATCACACAACCGACTATTTGCAAGTTAACATAGAAGTTGATGCAGGCACACCAACAAACGCAACAGTTGGTGTTAATAGCAACAATAATACCCTATCACCAAGCACAGTTAGTGATGGAAGTAATGCATATACACATGTAATAACATTTCATATAGAGAATACGAACCTTAATGCAAGCATAAGCAATTTTGCCATAAGTGTTAACTTAACAAAGGGTGTAATACCATTAGAGTCAGATTATTCATACTTAACATTTACTAAAGATGAACAATCTCTAACAGCAAGTGTTACAGGTTTTGATAATTCAGTAAGTGAAGTAAATATACCATCAAAAATAAAAGATGATAAAGATGATAATGGAAATGTTTATACAGTAACAGGTATAGGAAGTCGTGCATTCGAGGATTGCACAAATTTAGCAAGTGTAACAATCCCAGACAGTGTAACAAGTATAAGATATAATGCATTCGATGGTTGCAGTGGCTTAACGAGTGTAATAATAGGTAATGGTGTAACAGATATAGAAAGTTCTGCATTCTCTGGTTGCACTAGTTTAACAAGTGTAACAATCCCAGACAG
>CASFHZ010000048.1 GCA_949294585.1 uncultured Christensenella sp.
AAAGCAATGCCTATCCATTCAAAAATTTTGCCTAGTATGGATAATGGCCAAGTTCCAAATAATACTACTAAGGCAATAATTAAAATTGCGAGTAAAATATTCTTGACCATAATACTAACCAATCAATGCTTTTGCAGTTTCTACAACTTCGTCAGTTGGCAATTCTTCGACAACTTCTTTTGCAGTTCCAAACCATTCAACAATTTGCTGACCAAAAGAAATATCATTTACAGCACTAGCAATGCCAACAACAGCACAAAATACTGCAACAGCAATAATCATTCCTAAAAGCACAAACATAATATTTTTAAAAATTTCCATATTTTCTCCTTTTACTTAGATTCTATTAAAGCAAATGCAAGTGGCTTAATATTCAAATCTTTTTCTTTGCCATATTGACTTGCTTCAAATTTTACTTTTGCCCACATTCCAAATCTAACTTTATCAAAAGTTGCTTTGTCAACGGGGTAATTAACACGAGTTCCATTTAAAATACCGTTATCTTTGGTAAAATCGTCTTCATCACAACTAATTACTTCAACTAAAAATTTTTCTTCACTCGCTGGCCATTCCTTGCCACTATAATCTGTTCTTGCAGGTTTTGCGTCAATATGTGTTTTACTAATAATAATTCCTTGTTCTTTAATTGGTTTTACAAATGCCATTTTCTTAATCTCCTTTTTTGATTAAACTTTTTTTAATTTTATAAACAAAAACAAACTGCTTGCGTACTGCGGTTTCAAATTGTTTTCGTTACACCAATCTAAATATTCTTTAAAATTATTCATATCTTTATCTCCAAAAATCAACTTAAAGTATTGACTATGTGCTTACTACTGTTTTCATAAGGCTTATACTTTTATTAAATTGTGAATTAAAATCATAGAGAAGAAAGCGAAGTGCATTTTTTTTGCGACATCGCAAACTTTTTTTGAAAAAGTGTTGACTTTTTTAATTAAATTAAATATAATATTAACGAACATAGCAAAACACATAATGTGTCTGTCGGCTTAGTTCCGACCTTGCACCGTTCGGTTTGGAGAAAGAATTTACTTTCTCCCTTTTTTATTGTTAAAATAACCAGTATGCTTTAAGACTCTATGCGTATCGTGGCTACTTAGTTTATATGAAGGTTTTTTGTCAAAAACTTCGTTATCTTCCAATCTTAAAGACTTATGATTATCAACTCTTTGAGAATAAACTTTCTTATCAACACCGCTCCGTTTACTTAAAGGGTATTTATCTTTGTTTAATTCATATAATCGTTCGTCATTTTTTTTATTTCCATTAAAACCACGAATTTTTGAGACACCAACATTTTTACCATTATCACGGACAATAGCATATTGTCTGCGTTTTTTTCTATCAGACTTGTCAATTTTTTGACTATTAGCCCAATAAACATTACCTAATTGTTTTTTCAAAATCAACTCCTTTTTCTAAATGTAAATTTTGTTTAATACCCATAACGAATTTTAGAAGTTCGTCTTGCAGATTTTTTTGCATTTCTTGCACCGACTCTACAACCCTGAGCAAAAGCATTCTTTTCCGCTCTGGTATATCTCTTTCTTCTAACAGCCAAGAATCACACCCCCTTTTATTTCAAAATTTCTTTGAAAAATAAAAACTGGCACCGAAATCGAGTAAAACAAAATGTTTTTACCTTTCGACACCAGTATAAAACTATACAATTGTAAAGTGAAAACTTTTTTAATTTATTAAACATTTGACATTTATTAAATAATTGTATAGTATAATAAAGAAAATAAATTTAGTGCATAGCATTACA
>CASFHZ010000049.1 GCA_949294585.1 uncultured Christensenella sp.
AGTTTTTGTTGGGTTCATTTTCTTTCAAGCATAAACATAAAAATAGTTATAAAAACAAAACTTTTGTTAATTTAGATTGCGTTGGACTTGGCAATCAAATGAATTTATACCATTTTGGAAAAACAACTCAAATTGCAAACGAATTTAAAGAAGTTTTAAAAGAAAGTGGTAATTTTGTTCCTTGCGTTAAAAAAAGTTCAATGATGTCTATGAGTGACCACTATCCTTTTAGAAAAGCAAATCACGTATGTTTGCTCGCAGTGGATAAAGATAATAATAAATCATTATATAATCAAATACACAGTTCAAATGATAATAAAATAGACTTTAACAATTTGGATAATATTGTAGAAAACATATCTCACTTAACAATAATGAAAAATATTGAACAACCTATAAATGTATTAGAATCTTCTAAAACTGCAGAAATTAGTGCAGAAAAAACAATTGAACAAAAGAAATACAAAAAGTTAAAATTTAAGAAGAAAGTTGGAGAGATTATTAATGAAATGTAAAAAAACACATTGCTTTTGCAATGTGTTTTTTTGTGCAATCACAATTTATTTAGATATTTCATTTAATATACAATGTGAAAAAGGAGTTTAAATGGATTGTTGCATTGCTATTGTTGGTGCCACGGGTTTGGTTGGTAGAACGGTAATTAAAATTTTAAATGAAAATCAAATGTTTAGTTACAACTATTTACTTTTTGCATCAGAAAAATCAAAAGGTAAAAAGTTAAAAATTGGAGATAAAAAAATAATGGTGAAAACTCTTTCATCTTGTAATTTTTTATCAAAAAAAATAGATTATGCTCTTTTTTGCACTGATGAAAACATTTCAAAAAAATATATTCCATTATTTACAAAAAATGGAACAAAAGTAATTGATTTTTCATCATATTATAGACATAAATATCCTTTAATTATTCCTGAAATAAACAGTAATAAAATTAAGGGAAAAATTATTTGTAATCCAAACTGTTCAACGATTGCAGGACTTATGAGTTTGTATAAAATTCATCAAATGTATGGTTTAAAACGAATTGTGTACTCAACATATCAAGCAGTGTCGGGTGCAGGGCAAAAAGCACTTGATGATATGAAAACAACAAACAACAAAAAGTTAAAAAAATTGGATTTTGTTATTAAAGATAATTTAATCCCATACATAGGTGAAATTTTTAGCAATGGTTACTCAAAAGAAGAAAACAAAATGATTTATGAAACAAAAAAAATTCTTGGAGATAAAACAATAAATGTTACTGCAACTTGTGTTAGAATTCCAATTTCGGTTTGTCACAGTGAAAGTATAAACTTTGAAACAAAAAAACGAGTGTCTTTAAAGGAAATAGAAACACTGTTAAACAACAGTAATGGTGTTTGTGTTTTTAATACTTATAAAAATTATCCAATGCCAATTAATGTTAGAGGAAAAAATTTTGTTGCAGTTGGAAGAATAAGAAAGGATTTCACAAACAAAAATTCATTTAATATTTTTGTTGTGTCTGATAATTTAAGAAAAGGCTCAGCACAAAATGCTGTTCAAATTCTGCAATGTTTGTTAAGGAGTAAAAAATGATATTTAAGGGCATATGTACGGCAATTGTTACACCATTTAATAAAGATAAATCAATAGATTTTGTTGCATTTAAAAAACTAATAGATTATCAAGTTTCAAATAATGTTGATGCTGTTCTTGTTTTGGGAACAACAGGCGAAAGTGCAACCATTTCAAGAGAAGAAAGAGTTGAAATAATTAAATTTGCAAAAAAAATCATTAATAAAAAATGCAAGTTAATTGTTGGAACAGGCTCTAATGATACAAAGAAAGCAATTGAACTATCAAACGAAGCAAAATATTTGGGTGCAGATGGCTGTTTGATTGTAACACCTTATTATAATAAATGTACTCAAAGTGGACTAATAGAACACTATAAAATCATTTCGGAAAATGTTAATTTTCCTTTTATTGTTTACAATGTTCCATCAAGAACAGGTGTTAATATCGAACCTATAACATTAAACAAAATTAGCAAGTTATTAAATTTTGCTGGAATTAAAGAGGCGAACGGAGATATAAATCACATATTAAAAGTCTTTCATCAAAATCCCAATATTCCAATTTATTGTGGAAATGATAACTTAAATTTAATTTTTAAAAATCTTGGTGCAAGTGGTTTAATAAGTGTAACAAGTAATGCTTATCCACAATATATTGTTTCACTTTGGAAGAAAAAACAAAATGCGTATATTCAAAATAAACTATTTGAATTTAACGAATTGATGTTTGTTGAAACAAATCCAATACCCATAAAATATTCACTCTTTAAAAAAAAGTTAATAAAAAACGAGTTGAGATTGCCACTGACAAAATTGAAAACAAAAAATAAAAAACTTATAGATTTACAAATAAAATATTTGGAGGAGTAAATTGATAGCAATAATTGGTGCAAATGGAAGAATGGGAACACAAATGCAACAGTATTTAACAAAAATGAACAAAAGTTTTGTTTGTATTGATATAGAAAATAGAAACAACAATTTTAGTGATATTGATGGTATTATAGA
>CASFHZ010000050.1 GCA_949294585.1 uncultured Christensenella sp.
GGTACCGTCACTTTCTTCTTCCCACAGATCAGAAGTTTACAATCCGAAAACCTTCTTCCTTCACGCGGCGTTGCTGGGTCAGAGTTCCCTCCATTGCCCAATATTCCTAACTGCTGCCTCCCGTAGGAGTCTGGACCGTATCTCAGTTCCAATGTGGCCGTTCATCCTCTCAGATCGGCTACTCATCGTCGTCTTGGTAGGCCGTTACCCCACCAACTAACTAATGAGCCGCAAGCCCCTCTTAGACCGGATTTCTCCTTTCACCCCTTCTTGATGCCAAGTTGTGGTCATATGCGGTATTAGCACCTATTTCTAAGTGTTATCCCCCTGTCTAAGGCAGGTTACTCACGTGTTACTCACCCGTCCGCCACTAACTTATTTTCAGCACAGAATATTCTACCTAGAACACTCTGTGCTAAAAACAAGTCCGTTCGACTTGCATGTTTTAAGCACGCCGCCAGCGTTCGTCCTGAGCCAGGATCAAACTCTAACGTTATTTGTATAATATCTACTTTAAGTAGTTATTACCTTGTTAGTTTTTTGATTTTCTGTACTCATAACTTTTTACTGACTCGTAAATTGTTTAGTACTCTCAATTTATTGACAGATTTCGTTCAGTTTAATTTGTACTTAACCTTTACTATTCTTGTTATTCATTTGTTATGGTTCTTCTGCTCACTCTCTCGTGAACAGCATTAGAATATTAACACATACATCTTATATTGTCAACGACTTTTTTAAATTTTTTTAAAATTTTTCCACTTTTTTTACTTTTTTTGCAAACACCCCGAATAGTGTTTGCATTTATTGCATAAATTTTCTAAAAATTTTAGTAAAAAAGCGAAAATTTTTCTTTTACTCTTAAATAAAAGACATATCAATTATATGTAATTTGTTTATGTATTGTGAAATATATTTCTTAACTTTATTAAATTTTAATTGCAAAAATTAAAGTTTTGCACAATTTGCACTTATTGTATATTTGGCATCAAACTGATTAAATAAATTTTTTATTATTTTTGACTCGCTTTTATGTTTAGAGAAAACATCAAGCACTTTGTATTTATCCCAAGTTGTTTCATAGCTTATAAAACTTATATCATTTTGTTTTAAATTTTCAATCAACAAATTGTAGTTATCAGTTGGAACTGTAACTGTAATTTTCCAAAGTTGGTCTTTTCTTAACTTTTCTGTTAACCACAAAGCAAAATAAACTCCTGTTAAGTTACAAACAACTGCAACTGCTATTGCAACCCACATATCTACATCTGCGATTACTTTAATAACAATTGTATTAAATCCATATGCAATGGCATTAACAATTGCAGCAAGACCTTTTCCTCCCTTTATTGTTATAACACTTTTAAGTGTTGAAAGAACAACATTCGTCAGTTGCGCCAAAAAGAAAATAATAATAATTTGCCACATAATTTTTTCTCCTTTGTATTCTAAAAATTTGCATAGGTGGAATTCTAGCACAACTAATAAACTTTTTCAAGAGTAATTTTAAAAATTTTTTGAAAAATAAAAAAATAGAGAACTCATCTCTATTTTTTATTATCATTCACTTAACACAAAATGCTATATACATATTACTTTATACATATGTATATATTAAAAACAAATATATATATTATTCCTCATCATCGTTTTGATTAAAGAAATCAAATGCTTTCATAATTTCATCAAGGTCTTCTTTTGGATTAATTGCTTTTTTTAAGTCAAAACCCGTTTCATTAACTTCTGGAATTGCCCTTATTTTTGATGTTATAATGTTTGCATATGCATTATTTTCATCACTCTCCTCTTTTAAAAACTTATCAGCCAAGTTTTCAAAATTTTCATCAGAATGAATAGTGCTGTTGTAGATAGGTTTAATTAAAGGTGCTTTATCTTCTATTCTGGACAACTCGCTTTGAGAATTAATCATATCTTTTGGAAGTTGTTTTCTTTCAACCTTAACAATTTTTTGAGGTTGATTTTTTGAATAGTTTTGCAACTTGCTTAAAAGTAACCTAATTGTGTCATTATCAGTTTGCACAGGAGATGTTATTGAACAAAGTCTGTAATCATCTTTTAGTGTGGATTTTACATTGTCTTTGAAATCTGCCAAAAGACCTTTAACATTTTCCACTTCTTCAATTTGTGGATATTTTTCCAAAATTACATTCAACAATTTTTCCCACTTTGAGTAAAGTAAATTAATTTGTTGAATTTTTAATTTATACACATTTTGGGAACTTCTTTCTATTTGCTTTGCCTTTTCAACTGCAGCTGTTAAAGCAATTGAAATATTGTTGCCTTTTTCTGTTATTTCTTTATCTTTATTTTTATATGTTTGCAGTTCACTTGATATTTTTTTGTTTTCCAATTCCAAATTGTTAACTTTTGCAATTAAATCATTTATGTACAACTCAACTTCTTTTTTGTTATAGCCATTTTTTGATGATGTAAAATTAAACATATTAATTACTCCTAGTGTTAATTTTTGCTCTAACCAACAAGCTTGTTAATACAAAAATCACAAGTGCGATTTGTATAAACCAAAACTCCAATAAAGTTATATAAGCAAACTTATATATACCTAATAATACCACTTCCAAAAGGCATATTACAAACACTTTTAAGTGAATATTTTGGCGAAAAATTGCAAAAACAATAAAAGAAGCCAATCCAAATATTAAAATATACATTGGATAAACCAATTTTAATGACAAGCCATAAAAAGTTTTATAGAACCCAAAAATTCCAGTAAATAACAAAAAAGTGCCAAGCCAAAGCTTTGAGTCTTGTACGAAATAAGCACTTTTTATTAAAATTGGAATAGATACAAGAGTTATAAAAAGAGAAAACCATACTGTTTTAAAATTAAACATTGTTAAACTTAAACAGTATGTTAAAAAAAGTACAAAATTAAGAATTTTTAGGAATATGTTTATCTTCAATTTTATTTTGCCTCTTGTTTTTGTTTATATTAATAGTGTAAATAACAACAAGCAAAATTATACCAGCAATTATTAATAAACCACTTAAAAGTTGAGATACTTTAATTGCTCCAATATACAAACTGTCACCTCTAAATGTTTCAATAATGCACCTTACTGTTCCATAACAAATTAAATATAAACTTGCCATAACACCACGAGTTTTAACTTTTTTTGTTATAAGGAATAAAAACACTGCAAATATTACAAAGTCACAAAAACTTTCATAGAAAAATGTTGACAAATGCCAAACACCATCAATTTGTGTGCAAAGAGGAAACCACATTAAAGCCTCGTTGGTAACTTCAATTCCATAGCAACATCCAGCAAAATAGCAACCTATTCTTCCAATTGCTTGACCTAAGATTAACCCAACAACAGCAACATCGGCAACATCAAGAAAGTTTTTTTTGTGAATTAAACAATATAGAACAACACCAATTGTGCCACCTATAACACCACCATATATTGCCATTCCACCTTCCCAAATTTTAAACACTTCCCAAAATGTGTAATTTATGTCGGAAAAAATAACATAATAGATTCTTGCTCCAATGATAGATAAAGGCAAAACATATAGTGCTATAATATATATATCATCAGCTTTTAAATTTCTAAATTTGCTTATTTTGCACACAGTTAAAACTGCAATTAGCATTCCAATTGCAATAATAAGTCCGTAAAAAGATATATTTAACCCAAATAAACTAAATCCACTTGATAATAACATAGTAATACTATTATATTCACAAAGAACAAATATGTAAAGTCAATTATTGAATAAAAATGTCTTTGTATTAACAATAACAAAAAAACTGCACAAACTTTGTGCAGTTTTTTATATTTTAAAATTCAAAAGATTCTGTGTTATTGACAACTTTGTGGTTTTTGTCTTTTTTAACAACATAATTTCTGTTTATATAGTTTTTGCCATAAACTTTTACACTATCATTATCATTAACATATTTTGTTAATGTATCAATTCTGTTATTTAAGTCGTTTTCATCAACAATATATGATTGTGTTGACACACTGTCTTTATGGTTTACATAATGAGATTTTTTCAACTGAATTGGGAATATTCCATCTGAACCTTTGTCTTGTATTTCTCTTTTTACTTCTTTTAAAAGCATCAATTCATATGCTTCCATATTGCTTCCAACATTTGATTTAACGCAAGTGTCTTTTAATGTTTCATTTGTGTTGAACCTCAATGTTGCAACATATCCAAAATCTCTGTAATTTTTTCTGTTATATCTTTCTTTATCGTTTGTAACAAATTTTTTAAATTCGTTTAATGTTTCACTGCTTGAACACATAATTTCATTTCTGTGGTCTTCGTATTTTTGTCCATTATATGGGTCTGTTACAACTGCTGTATAAGAATATCTTCTGCTTATTGGAGGTTGTTTTGCAATCTCTTTGTTTAATTTTGTTGTTGCTTTAATTGATTTTTTATCAAATACTTTAGATTTTTTAACAGAGCTCTTTTTTGTTGAAGCATTAAAAAACTCTCTACGAGCCTTATATGCCGAAACTTGATTAGCCAATTTTGTTTGATTTTGTGTTTGACTAATTACATCTCTTTGTCCAATCATTCCCGATTGATTATTTTTTGCACTATAAACCATTGCCTTTGTTAATTTGTTAGACAATTTTAATGTGTTAATTCTTTGTTTAATAGCGCCTTTTTCTCTTGACAACATATTAGACATTTTAGCTATTGACTTTGCTTGAACTTTTTCTGCCTTTCTTCTTCTTACATAACCAGTAAGTGATGAAGAACTTGCAAAAACTGCTGAGCCAATACCAACAAATGCACTAACCAAACCAACATCAAACCAAATTAATTTTGGCAACAGAGCAACATATCCCATTCCAACAAGAAATGATGCTACTCCAAGTGCTATACCCATAAATGCAATAAGCCCAAATGCAAATTTTGTTCTTTTATGCATAATATCCTCCTAACTTTTCAAATAAATTATATAATATAACTCACTTAAAGTCAATACCCAAATATTTTAAAAGTTTAAATTAAACCAAAACAATAATAATTACAATTTAATTTTTGCTTACACTTATTATGTGCAATTATAGAATTAACATTTTGTTTGTAATCTTTAAATTGACCTTATATTTAATATATTATTGATTATTAATAGAACTTAAAAATTGTGAATCAACTGTCAAGAAATTTTTGCTGTCTTTCCACAATTTTTCAAAATTGTATTTTTGATATGTGCTTTTTGTGAATATATGAACAATAATATCTTTATAGTCAATAACCACCCAATCGCCTTTAATTATTCCATCGGTGTGCAAACAAGGAATTATTGGTTTACAAAAATCTTTTATCTCATTTGCAATTTTCTTTGATAAAACATTGTCGGTTGCAACACAAACAATAAATCTTTTTGCTATTTTGCTTTTATTTTGAACATCATAAACATCAACACTATCAATGCCTAAATCTAGTATTTTTTTTGAAATATCAAGTACCAATTTATCTATATCCATAAACTACTCCATTTTGCCAAGATATATATTTTAAAAACATTATATATTAATAAATTCAAATAGTCAATTATGTTTATTAAATAATAATATGTCAATAACATATATATGAAAAATTTTAGTATATTTAAAACTTTTGATATGTTTTTTAGAATAGTTGTTATTTTTTTAATTTGTTTTGTTTGGTGCAGATATTTTATTGATAGTTTATGGCTCAGTTTAATTTTAACAGTGATTTTAACTCTTAGCATAGATTTTTTTATCAAATTTTTATTTAATAGAAAAACTAGAAAAAACAAAGCAATTTTAGATGAACAAGAAAAAATACAAAATTACATTAATTCATTTATATTTTCAGACGATTCATTTAGTGTTAATTTTTTCTGTGACCTTGCTAAAAAAAAGTATAATGTTATAAAAAAGACAAAATTTATACAAATTGAACACACTTGCAACCATGTTATTTTGTATCCATATTTTATGTACCGTGAATTTAATGCAGATGATTTAATAACAGTGTTTAACAAAGTTAAATCTCTTCACCCAAAAAAAATAGTTATATGCACAAACAAAATAGACTCACTTGCAACAAAACTCAGTGCTAAACTTCCAATAAAGACAATACTGCTTGACTATATTGACACCTATAACCAATTGTTGGTTAAATATGATTGTTTTCCACCAATGACCAAATTAAACGAACAGCAAAAACCAAATATGAAATATTTATTAGGTTATGCTTTAAATAAAAAACGAACCAAAGGTTATTTTATTGCCTCATTGTTTTTGTTGTTTTCAAGTTTTATTGTTCCATACAAAATTTACTATGTGATAATGTCAAGCATATTGCTAACTCTGTCATTTATCTCTTATATTAATCCAAAATTTAATAAAAAAGAAAATGTTGAACTTTTGGAATAAAAAAACGACCATTTAACAATAAATTAAACAGCCGTTTTTGTCTTTAATTAAATAAAAAATGTGCAAACAAGTCCAACCAATGAACCAATTAGGTATAAGGAAACAAGAATAATAAAATTAGTTAACATATGCTTTCTATTTTTTGTAAACAAAACAAGAATGCCAATTCCACTTCCAGCAGTTAAACCTGCAAGCATTGCACCAAATGTTATTCCTCCTGCCATATAAAATTCAACCAAGAACACAGATGAGGCACAATTTGGAATTAAACCAATTAGTGCAGCAATAAATGGTTGAACATATTTGTTTGCTGTGAACATTTTTGACACATTTTCAATTCCTGCATATTCAACTATGATTCCTATAATAAAAGTTGCAACAAACAAAAATGCAGTTATTTGCAAAGTGTGCAAAAGTGATTCAAGAAAAATATTGTCAACGCAATTATGCTCTTTATGTTCGTGCTCTTTATGTTCGTGTTCGTTGTGTTCGTGCTCGTTGTCTTTAATTTTTTCATCTTCTTCATTGCTGTGATTGTGCACTTTGTGATTGTATGAACAAGATGTTAAATCACAATCGTGATTGTGTATTTTGTTAAAAAGTGTTGAGTCTATGTTTTGTTTTTTGCCAAACAATTTAAGTGACAAATCAAAAATATATCCAAATAGCACTGCTACAACAAGTTTAATTGCAATTAGAATAAGCATAGGTACAATAAAATTTGGACTGGAAATCATAATTGGTATAGCCTCATCACTTGTTGCCAACATAACAGCAACTATTGTACCAATGGTTATTGCCTTTTTTGAATATAAATCTGCCATTACAACAGAAAACCCACATTGAGGTATGCAACCCGTTACACCACCAATTAAAGGTCCAAGTTTTTCTGTTTTATTCATTAATTTTGCATATCTGTTGTTGTTATTATGTCCTAAATAACTAACAAGAAGATAAACAAGATATAGTATAGGCACAACTTTTATAGTGTCAATCACTGCATCTAAAAAAACTTCCCACATTTTAATTGCCTTCTTTTATATTTTCATTAACAACACAATTTTCTGTTTTTTGTGTGTTTTTTTGCTTGGTTATATTTTTTTTAGGTTTTTGAGAATAAATAACAATAGAACTTCCTGTTTTTGCCTTTATTCTGCCACCAATAAATTGTCCAACAATTGATGAACCCATAATTCTATCAATGCTTCCACCTGCCATTGTTCCAATTTCTGTGTTGTCGCAAACTTCAATTATTTCAGCAGAATTTATTGTATTAATTTTTGCCTTATCCAATAAATATGTAATTTTTCCGTGATTAATTGTAACTATGTTAGAACTGTCCAGCATTCCAACAATTGAACCATTTGACATTGTTCCAATTCTTGAATTATCCCTTAAATAAAAGATACTGCCGTTATTCATTGTTTGAATTAAACACTTTCCTTCAACAAATTTAATAGAACCGTTGTTTATTGTGCCAATTTTTACACTGCCCGAAACATAGTCTATGTCACAATTATTAATTGTTATAATTCTACTTTTTCCAGAAACTGTAACAATTCTACCATCTTCCAACAACTCAATTCTTGAATTATCAGACATTGAATAAATTTCGCCACTGTGAAAAACTCTAATTTTTGCTTTTCCAGTTATTGTATTGTATGTTGTGTCTGTTGATTCTAAAACAACGGCATTTCCAGACAATGTTACATTTTTGCAACCAAACAAAATATGAGCACCTTCTGTTAAACTTAAATACTCTTCATTTTCGTGAATAACAGGTTCAATAATTTTTTGTTTTTTTAGATTGAATAAACCCATATAACCTCCTTCGACAGAGTATTATATCATATGAAATTAATATTACAATAATAATTTTTCTTAATTTGCAATAATTTTTGGAAAAACATTAATTTTAAATTGAACATACGACAAAAAGTCATCTCTATTTTCAAGGCTATCCAAAAAGTCCATAAATTCATAATAATGTGTACTGTAAAGCAATTTATAAACACCAAAAACATCAGTTTTTTCTTCTCTTAATTTAAATATTGTATTGCTTATTTCCGATTTTATTTTTTGATTTATTTTATCATTTACCACTTCATCTATTTTTAATTCGTTTGGTGATATATAATTTTTATTTTCTTGAATTATCTCAACGGGATTAACTGTTAAAAACAAGTCATAAGTAATAATTGGTTTATTGTTTTTAAAATAAACTTTTGGAGTTATTTTATCGCCAATAACATCAAATGTAATTTTTGCATTGTTTAAACCTTGACCTGTGTAGTTTTCAATTGTTAAAATTTGTTGTAAATCACTTTCAACTAGCCAATTTATTCCCTTCATTTCCTCCAATGACAAAACATATTTCAAAACTCCATTAACAAACACTGCGTGTTCTCTTTGAAATGATATGGTTGTTTTGTCGTTTGAGTTAGAATTTGAACTTTGACCACTGTCGCCAGACGAAGCACCTCCACCTTGCGTAGAAGGTGAACTACCACTTTCTTCACTTGAATTTAATCCTTCATCTTCATTGCTTGTTAATTTTATATAGCCCAATGTTGAAGTTGAAATGTCGCTTAAATACCCTTTTAAAAAAGCGTCAACGCTTGTGTCTTTTGTGTAATTCACATTAAATTCGTTTTGTATAATTTCCCTCAGTTTAAAAGAAGAAGATTGTTCAAGTTGGTCTGTTTGTTTTAATATGTCTTTTGCATTGCCCTCACTTACAACCAAAGAAACAGTGTTTGGAAGTTTTGTTGTTATTATTAAATTATTTAGTACATTGGCTATATTTTCTGTTGCCAAATCTTGTGAAATAGCAATATATCCAACGTGTCCCATTCTGAGTTTTCTTCCAATTTGAGATTCAATAGAACTTATTGCACTTGCAACGGTTGAGTTGGAACCAGAAACAAGTTTTGTATTTTCTCCCATATTGTCTTTTGAAATTTCGGATAGAGTTAAAACAGAAACTTCAACCCCTTCCTCGCTTCTATCCACACCAATGGCTGTTATTATTGCACTTCTAAAACTTAAAGATGGCATTGTTATTGCAGTTGGAAGAAAAATAATCATTATTAAAATAAAGTAAGAAAACGCAAATGATTTACTAATTTTGCCTATTATATTTTTTAATTTTTTTAACATTTTTGCCCTCCTTACTAAACATTAACAACACAATATAAAATAGTGTTATTGCAATAACAATAAATGCATTGTAATATTTAAAATACATAGTGTTAAAATCAATTATTTTTTCCAAATTATAAAAGACCAAAAATTGCATTGCAATAATTGTTAAATTAATAACAATAAAAGAATGATTTTTGTTAGAATATCCAATGAATTTTTCATAACAAACTTTTAGACAATATA
>CASFHZ010000051.1 GCA_949294585.1 uncultured Christensenella sp.
ACTGACCTCTCGCTTATTTTCCACTTTTTTGCAATTTCACTAACTGTTGAAACACCCATTAACAAAACTCCTTAATCTTTTTTTTAATTTCCTCTTCTGGTAATATCCCAAACTGTTTCAAAACTTTAATTATTAATTCTTTTTCTGCTTTGTCAAAAATAATTTTAAGTGCAATAACAATTTTTATATCATTTAATTGATTTACCAAATATTCAATTGGTTTATCATCATAAAATTGGTCATCGACACAATAAACATAATAATTTGTAAACGAAGATAAACTATTTGTGAAATCCTTATATATTTTCCATTTATTATTAATCTCTTTAATCATTTTTTGATGATTGTTACTTCTCATTGCTTCATTTATTGATTTAACTTTATGTTCATATTCATTGATAATTTTTTTTACTTCTAGAACTTTTTCTAATGCTTTAAAAATCTTTTCATTATCACTCTGATGATTATCTGAATAATACATATTTCACCTCTGAATAAATTATAGCTGATATAGGCAATTAAGTCAATTAATCCACAAAATAAAATTGCCGACATCGGCAATTTATATTAATATTACTCAACATTTAAATACATAAAACTATTTCAAAATATTGAAAAGCACATGATGATAGTTATACTCTACCAAACTTCTTTTGAATTTCTATCCTTACATCTTCTACATTTTTGCTAACTTGAGATAATCTATCATAATCTCTCTGCAACTTAATAACACTCATCTAAATATTCTTTGCTATTTAAAAACTCTTTATTGTATATAAAATTTTGATATGCCTCATGACACCAATGATTTCTTTTTTCTGTCATTTGCATTAAAAAATTATAATCGCTTGCAGATAAATATGGTTTTTTATCACTAAAATCGAGTTCTTTTAATTTTTTTATTGTTTGTCCAAGAGACCACTTCTCAACTTTAATTAGATTGTCATAATAATCACCTTTAAGCATTGAAGCATAAATTCTTTTTATATCATGTTCAATTATTTGACAATGCATAATTGTTTTCCCAATAATATTATGAAATTCATCTAAATTCATAAAAGCTCCTTCATCAGTTTCATTATAACATTATTATTTTAAAAATTCATCTTTTTGATAAGATTTTCTACATCAAAATTTTGTGTTACATTTACTCCACGTAAAACCCATAAGCGAACAAATGTCTATATGTGATGATTTCGTGGGTTGGGATGTAGTCGATGAATTTGATGTGGTTTGAAAATTTTTGAATAGCTGGTGGGGTTGTTTTGTTTTTTGCTTTAGGTCTTCCCCTTTTCTTATTTTTGGTTTCAACCTTCTCATTTGCAGTTCCAGTTTCGTCAATTTCAGTTTCAAACTCCCCTTTTTCGGGGTTGATTGCTTTATTTTTATCAAAAGGTTCGAATTGAGATGCTTTACGCCCTCCAAACAATTGTCGTTTGAACAGGGACGGCAATTTTTTTAGTTTACGCAAGGACGCTTCGTCCTTATTTTCATCGTCTGAAATCTCAATTTCTTTCTTATATATTGTCGTTTCATTATTGCTATTATTATTGTTATCATCATTGTTATTTGGACGAGTATATATTTCTTCTGCTGGGTTAAGACTTGTGTTGTAAACTATTGTAATTTTGTCATTGTAAAGTAATACTTTTAAAATAAAATTGTTAAAGAACTCGTTTTTATCTGTTTTGTTATCAAATTGCTTTCTTGCATATACTTTTAAGAAATTTGTTATTTGTTCTTTTTCTAGTGGTTTTATTTGATGATTTTGTTCATACTCAACTTTATCTTCAAGTGTTTGCTTTTTTATTTTCCACTTTCTTAGATAAAAATTTTTATTTTATTAGTGTTGGTTTTTATAGTATATTTTTTAAACAATTTGTGTTAAAATGTTAAATATGGAACAAAAAACTAGGTTTTATAAAAATTTTTACAATATTTTGATATTACTTTGTGGAATTATTGGTTTATGGTTATTTTTAAGTCATATGCTACATTTTTCATTCCCTATCTATTTTTATAACCAAAATCCTGATATAAAATTTTATTATGGAACAAATGTGGTTTCTATGTGGGCTGACTTATCTTTTTTTTCTTATCACACTTTAATATTTTTTTCACTATGGTGTATTTTGTATGCTGTTTCCAACTTTTTTAATTTTAAAAAACTACAAAATATTTTAAAAAATACATATATTATAAGTTTTGTTTTTACAAATTATGTTCTTACAGTTATTTTATACACTTTTTTTGAACTCACAGCTGAAAATATTACTTTTGGTTTATATGCAAATGTACCTTTGGCGTATCACAACCTAGGAACAAACATTATAGTTCATTATTTATATTTTATTTTTTCACTAATTTTATTTTTAAAAATCAAAACAACTAAAAAAACAAATAAATTCGCCAAATTTTTCCCATTAATCTATTTAATTATTTATTTTATAGTAGTTAAAATATTAGGCAAGTTTGCTTATGTTATAGAATGGTACCCTTATGTTATTTTTGATGCAAAATCACTAGGTCAAATATTTGGTATAACCAATTATGTTATGTGCTTAGTTCTTTTAATCCTTACACTTATTATTATTGGATTTGTTTATATGTTATTATTTAAAATGTGTGTAAAGTATAAAACGAAAAAATCTAATAGTATCACATAACTTAACATCCATTAATAAAATTTATTTTACCTTCATAACAATTTTATAATATATGTGGAACATTAAAAATTGGGGATTGAATTTCATATTTTGATATGTTATAATTTTGTGTTTGGAGGTAATTATGAGAACATTAGAACTAGCAACTTCAATATTAAGAAATAATGGAATAAATTCATATAATTCAAATTTGAAAAAAAATAGTATTGTTATTTCTGAAAAAAAATCATTATTTTCGACAAAATCACAATTTAAAATTGTTTCTAATGATTATGCAATTCAAGTTATTTATAGACATCAATTATCAAAATTATTTAATCTTTTAAAAAGGTATTTTCAAAATAATTTTTCAAATAAAACTGCATTGAGGTTTTTATCTTTGATACTAAAAGTAAATAAAGTTTTTGATGAAAAACTAGATGATGAAAAAACAAATGCATTATTGGCTGATATTTATAAAGTTATTTCAGACAATATTGTATATGAAAAAACAGTTTTTACGAATAATAAGAGTAATATTAAAAATTATAACATTATAAAAATTTCCCCATTAGATAACAATTACAAAACAATAATATATGCTTGTAACATAAAACTGAATAAAATTTTGGATAGAAATCAAGAATTAGATAAATAAAATACACAAATAAAGATATTTACCCAAAATGTTATTTTATTTTTACATTAATTGAATTATAGAATAATAAAAAAATATAATAAAATAAATAAAGAAGGTTAAAATGGATATAAAAAAGTATGCAAATTACATTTTAAGAAATGATGGAATAGAAAAATATAATTCAAATTTGAAAAATTTTGGGTATTCCGTTGAAAAAAGTAAAATTTTAAAAAAAGAAAAGACTTTAATTTCCTCAAATTTTGCAAAACAAATAATTTACAGACGCGTTATTAATTGTTATTTTTTGCTTTTATCAGATTATAAAAATAGTAAAGAAAATGATGAAAATGATGAAACCTTATTTGTTTTGATGAATTTAATCAAAAAAACAAATAAGGTTTTTGATGAAAAACTAGATGATGAAAATTTTACAACTACACTAAGTAATATTTGTAAAATTTTATTTAAAAACATTGAACTTGAAGGTAAGTTTTTTATTCCTTCTTTTTATATTAATGTTGACAACAATAGAACAAATATAAAAAAAATTATTCCTTTAAGTAAAAACGATAAAGTTTTTTTAGACAAACAACTTTTTTATGTTAATAGTATTTTAAATAATAATCAATTTTATAAATAAAATACCACAAAATGTGGTATTTTTTTACATATTACATATTTTATTTAATCTATTAACAACTTCATCTTTTTCTAGCAAACTGCAAATTGAATACAAATCTGGTGAATTTTTTCTTCCAGTTATTGCAATTCTTATATACATACAAACATCGCTTACATTTCCTTTATAGTTTTGTGGGTTTTGTTTGTAGAGTTTATTGTCGGTTGCATAATCCAATTTGTTTGCCATTTCTTTTATTCTGTTAAACCAAATTTGTTTATCATCGCTTTGGTTATACACTTTTGCATATTCTTGGCATACCTCTTTAAGTTTGCAAATGTCAACATCTTGAATTTCATAGTCCTCTAATTTTGTTGGATTAAACAAGTTAAACATATAGTTATAATATGTTTTTACATCGCTCCATTTTGCAATATCTTTTCTTGGTTTTGCATTTTCTCTATCAATGTTTAAAACATTTTTTGAATACTCTGAATTTTTTGTTAGTATGTTATAGAACATTTCATCATAATTTTTTGCATACTCGCAAAGATTATCATAAACTTGTTCTTTTATTAATTTTGATATATGATTTTTTGAAACATCGTTTAGTTTATTGAAGTCAAACATTGGATTATTTGAACCTATTTTGCTTATTTTAAAATCAAAATCTTTGTAACTTAACATTGGATTTCTTTCTCTCCATTGTTCAAAATCACTGTTTAACAAGTTTAACAAATATTCCATAACTGACACAACAGGGTAGCCTTGTTCAATAAAATATCTTACATCTGCTTCTGGATCTTTTCGCTTGCTTAGTTTTCTCTTGTTTCCATTTTCATCTAGTTTGCAAATAACAGGTGTGTGTGCATATTTTGGTGGTTTAAAGCCAAAAGCATTAAACACTTCAAGATGTGAAGCAAGTGATGGGAACCACTCCTCGCCTCTAACAACAATTGTTGTTCCCATTAGTGTATCATCAACAACGTGTGCAAACGAATAAGGAGGTATTCCATTGCTTTTTACAAGCACAATATCTTTTGCATTTTCTCTTATTTCCCTGTCACCTTTAATTAAGTCGTGAAATTTAAAAGTTTTTTCAGGATTTCCCATAGACAATAATTTTAATGCAAAAGGTTTCCCTTGTTTTATGTTGTTTTCTATTTCTTCGTATGTTAAATGTCTGCAAACATCTTTATCTTCAATTGTTCCACTGTTTTCCAATTGTTCTTGTCTTTTATTAAGAACATCCTCTTTGCCTTCACTTTTTTCACAAAAACAAGGGAATGCTCTGCCAACTGAAACAAGGTGTTTTGCAAAACACTTATAGATATCTATTCTTTTTGATTGAACATAATCACCATAGTCACCAATTTGAGGTTTTCCATCACCTGTGTAACCTTCATCTGGTTTCATATCATAATAGCAAAGCATATCATAGGCAATTGTTCCTGCATTTTCTATTAATCTTTTTTGGTCGGTGTCCTCTAATCTGAAATAAAACACGCCATTTGTTTTTCTTGTTGTTGCCCTTGAAATAAATGCGCTATATGCGTGGCCTGTGTGAAGATATCCCGTTGGACTTGGTGCAATTCTCATTACCTCTGCACCCTCTTTTAGTTGTCTTTTTGGATATTTTTTTAGATAGTGATCTATTGTTTCTTTTACATTTGGATATAGTAAATCTGCTAGTTTTTTGTAATCCATTTTGTCCCCTTTTACTCACATAACATTTTTACAGAATTGTATAATGTTTCAACACTTTCACTTGTAAATGTGAAAATTTTGTTTAGATATGCATAATTTTCTGGATTGTCTTTTTTGTATTCTTCTAAGTTATAATTATAGTCTTTTACATATTCCAATATATCTATTTGTTCTAGTGAATTGTTAAAGCAATCCAATTCGTTCATATATGCATTATAGGTGTTTAACCAAATATCCAATTCCTCTATTGTTGTTGAAGTTTGATTTGAAAAATCAAGATTGTTGTAAAATTCAATAACAACAAAGAAATTATCGGTGTCAAGTTTTACATATTCGCCATTAAATTCGTTTAAGTAGGCAATTGCAGGAGTTAGTGTGTTTATTGCACTTTTTAGGTTTGCAATTGTCTTTTGATTTATAAGTTGTGTTTCGTTCAAATCTTCATATATTTCGCCATATTTATAGGCTTGATATTGAGGATAGATGTATGTTGTACACAAATCCAAAAATTCTTCACTTAAAGATATAAAAGTTTTGCTTATGTCAATGTATTGTCTTTTAAATTCTTTTAATCTTTGAATTGAAATGTTAGACATAGCGTCATCAACTGATGTTCCTTTTATTCCATTATCAAGTATTGTCACTTGCTCATCAAAATCTTCCAGTTTTTGCATTGCATCTTGCAATGATTTTTCAAAATTTTGATAATCTTCTTTTGTTTCATTTGTAAGCGCATTTGGAACATTTAAAAACACACCTTTAAATTGTTTTAGTGAACTAATTGACATAACAAATATTTTATCATATATGTCTGTTAATTGACTGTATTCTTCAAGTTGACTGTAACTTGGGTTCGTTTCTATTTTTGTTAAAATTGTTGTTATATTTTCACCGTATTGTATGCCGTTTTTGTATTTGTCACTTTCACAAACTGTTTCAACAAATTGATTGAATTGTATGTTTGTTTGTTCATAAAATTTATCATCTTCAATTTCGCCACAACCAAACATAACTGTTCCAAACAAAACAATCATACAAACTAACGAAACTGTTTTTAAAAATTTCATATTTCCTCCTTACTCTAACACAAGAAAATACATTTTCCCAAGTGTTGTTGCAAACTCCATTTTTTCTTGTGATGTTTGTCCTTCAACAAATTGTTGGTATGTGTCATCTGTTAAATTTTTTATGCAATCTTCTAAACTTATATTTTTGAAACACTTTAATAAATTGTCATAATATGTTTTGTTAACAAAGTATTCATCTCTTTTCAAACCATTATTTCTGCTTACAAACAATCTTAAATTTTCTGATGAAATTGATAAATTTAAAACATTTGCTTCACTGCTTGTTGTTTTAAAAATTATCTCTTTTGCCCACAAAACTGTTGTTGTTATGTTTTGTTTTGTTAAATCGTTTACTTCTATTGTGTTTATTAAATAGTTTTCAAAAATTTCTCCTGCATAGTAATAGAAATTTGACAACTCATTTAAAAAATCAAAATACAACGAATTGTAGTTGTTTATCATTTGCCAAATGTGTTCGTTTGTTGGGTAGTTTTCCACTTTGTCCAAAGTTAGATATGTGTTTAAATAATCTTTGCAAATTTCTACATTTGATAAAACTTTTTGATAACTATCACTCATACTTCTTTGAGGGTCAACCATTTTTCCATCATAGTCTTTTGTGAACAACAAATTGTTTAATAGTTGATTGTTTATTGAATCATAAACAGACAACATATCGTTTAGGATTAAATACTTGTCCTGACTGTTTGCTATTTCTTCATTGTCCAAGTCCAAGTAGTCAACAAAGTAGTCAAGTATTTTTTGATTGTAACTTAAAACATAGTTATAATCATCATTTGTTGTTAGTTGATAGGTGTTGTTGTATGGGGCTTTTAAATCTGGTTTTGGTTTAAGTAAAAAATACAAACCAACACCACCTGCAACTGCTATAATTAAAAACAGCACAATTATGAGAAATTTTTTGTTTATAAAAGTGTTTTTTGCCATAATTTTCTCCTTAACTTTTCTAATTTATAATAACACACCACCAGAAAAAAATCAATACAACAACAAACAAATAAAAAACACACAAGTAAAAAATTATACTTTGTGTGTCGAAAATAAAGATGATTAATCAATTTTAAAAAAATTACTAAATTTTTACAAATTTTTTAACTTTGTTATATTGTATCTTTCTTAAATTTCAAGTTTTAACTTTTTATTGTTTTTATTCTTTGGTTTTTATGATTAAATATACTTATATATATCATTATATTATATATATGATTTTTATAATGCAAATTGTTTTTGTTTTGATGTAATGCGTTGTTGTTGACTTTTTTAATTTGTTTAATTATAATTGAATACGGAGAAAATTTTATGCAAGAATTAAAACAAATGTGGGAAAAAGTTCTCTCTAAAATTGAAAGTATGGTTAGCATAGTTGCGTATGAACTGTGGATTCAACCAATTACACCACTAGATTATAGAGATAAACTAATTTTGGGTGCAAATTCTGTTACTGCAAAAAAACAACTGATTAAAAACCACGCAAAAGAATTGAAAGAATGCATTGACAGTGTTTTTGGAAATGGAACGGAATATGAAATTTTGGACCCTGATGAAACAAATGAATATTTAAAAAAGAACAAACCTGATGAAAATCAGGCTGTTACAAATGAAACAAACGATGAAGACAAATTTATGTTTAACTCTAAATACACTTTTGATAACTTCATTGTTGGAAAGAGCAATCAATTTTGCTATGCAGCAGCAAGAGCAGTTGCAGAAAATCCCGGTTACAAACTTAATCCTCTTTTTATATACGGAGGTGTTGGACTTGGAAAAACTCACCTTTTGCACGCTATTGGCAACTATATAAAACAAAATAATCCAAAATTGAAAATTCAATATGTAACCTGCGAAAAATTTACTAATGACTATATTGAATCACTTGGAACAAACAAAGAAAAAGGC
The DNA here is from genome assembly GCA_949294585.1 of uncultured Christensenella sp. Classification (GTDB taxonomy): domain Bacteria; phylum Bacillota; class Clostridia; order Christensenellales; family UBA1242; genus UBA5893. Next base: position 8,596 of record CASFHZ010000051.1, read on the forward strand.
ACTGTTAAAGGCACGGCAGAATTTAGGGAAAAATACAGAAATCTTGATGTTTTGATGGTTGATGATATTCAATTTATTTCAAAGCGAACAAGCACACAAGAAGAATTTTTCCATACATTCAACGATTTGTATCAGCAAAACAAACAAATAATTATTTCATCTGACCGACCACCAAAAGAAATTGAAACACTTGAAGAGAGGTTGCGTTCTAGATTTGCAAGTGGTTTAATTCAAGACATTCAATGTCCTGATTATGAAACAAGAGTTGCTATTTTAAGAAAAAAAGCACAACTTGAAAGATATTTTATTGATGATGAAGTTATTGAATTTATTGCAGAAAAAGTGGATACAAACATTAGAGAAATGGAAGGCCTACTTAGCAAAGTTTACTTTTTTGCCACACTGCTTGGAAAAAAATCTGCAGGAATTGAAGAGGCAAAAGAGGCATTTAAGGAACAACTTGATGTTCAAAAAGAAAAACTTACACCAGAAAACATAATTGACACAGTTTGCAGTTATTACAATGTTGAATACAGTGAAATAACAGGCAAAAAGAAGTCTAAAGAAATTGTTGAACCAAGAATGATTGCCATTTACTTAATCAGTGATATGCTAGACATTCCACTAATTACAATTGGAAAACTTTTTGGTGGAAGGGACCACACAACAATTATTCATTCAAGAGATAAAATTACAGAACTGATGAAACACGACCACAAAACCAAGACAATTGTTAACGACATTCGCAAACAAATTGGTGAAAAATGTTGATTTGTGGATAATAAAAATTTTTTATCAACATCTTGTCCACAATTAATTAACACATTATAGTGTATAATATTTTTGTGAAAAAATAAATTTTTTCAATATGTAGTGTGACAAAAATATTGTAAACATTTCCACATTGCCTATTACTAATAATACTATTTAACAATATAAAAAAATAAAATTAAAAGGAATAAAAAAAATGCAAGTTTTATGTGATGGATTAGATTTATCAGATGCAGTTTTAAAAGTTAGCAAAGCAATTGCATCAAAAACAACAAACCCAATATTAGAAGGAATTAAACTTGTTGCAGAAGACAATGAATTAACTTTGCTTGCAACAGACCTTGAACTTTCCATAGAGAAAAAAATAAGGGCAGAAGTTAAAGAAGAAGGAGAAACCGTTGTTCCTGGAAGATTTTTCAGCGAATTTGTAAAAAAACTTACAAATGAAAAAATTGAATTGTCGCTTAATGAAAAAAACGGACTAAAAATAAAGTATGTTGACAGTGAAGGCTTTATTCAATGCTATACAACAGAAGAATATCCAAGTTTTAAAACACTAAACACAAATGATTATTTTGGAATAACAAAAAAAGACTTTAAGAATTTAATAAACAAAGCAATATTCTCTGTTGCAATAGATGATTCAAGACCAATTTTAAAAGGTTGTTTATTGGAAATTGGAAAGGATATTGTAAAATCTGTTACATCAGATGGTTACAGACTTTCACTTGTTAGAGAAGTTGTTTCATTTTCTAATATTGAAACATCTTGTATTGTTCCAGACAAGAGTTTGAGAGAAATTTCAAAACTACTTGACGATTCTGATGAAATTGTTAATGTTTATGTTCAAAAGAACTTTTTAATGGTTGACCTTAAAGATACAAAAGTAATAACTAGATTGCTTGAAGGTGATTTTTTAAATTACAGTCAAATAATAAATTCATCTTCTTGTGATACTGTTATAACAGTAAACAAATCTCAACTTGAAGATTCTCTTGAAAGGGCTTCACTTCTTTCAAAGATTGGACAAAATAACCTTGTTAAATTTGATATTAAAGAAGATAACTTGTGTTTAACTTCAAACTCTGAAATTGGAAACATAAAAGAAAAAATAAATATCGTTCTTGAAGGTAAAGATTTGGTTATTGCATTTAACGCAAGATATTTCTTGGAGGCATTTAGAGCAGTTGAAAATGAGTTTGTTAAAATTAATTTCTCATCACCAACAAATCCTTGCACAATCACACCAATTGACGGCGACAAAGAAGAATTTTTGTATTTGATATTGCCGGTTAGAATGATTAATTAATATTTAACAAACACCATAAATTTGTTAGTTTAGACTGTCGAAAAACGGCGTGACCGAAAAAATTAGAAAATTTTTTCTTGCTTTGTTTACTGTAAAACGCTCAAAAACAGTCATTTAGGTAACTAAACTCCTGCTTTTGAGCATTTTACGAGCCTCGCCTCACTTGTTTTTAGACAGTCTATTTTATTTTTCTACACGTTAAACGCACAATACCTAGTTGTGCGTTTTTTGTTTAAAAAATTTGGTTTATTTTATAATTTTGTTTGTGTTAATGTCTAAATTGAAATTAGTTTTTAAAAAATAAAAAATCACAAACACTTTTTCTTGACAAAAAACAACTTGTCTTATATACTAGGCATAGTTTAGTTAGCAGACTATTCTGTTTTTGTCGTGCCTGTCTGCAATAAAACTACAAATAGAATAGGAGGAAAAAATGAAAAGAACATATCAACCTAAGAAAAGAAGAAGACAAAAAGTTCACGGATTCAGAGAAAGAATGAGAACTACAAGTGGAAGAAATGTGCTTAAACGCCGTAGAAACAGAGGCAGAAAAGTTCTTTCTGCTTAATGTTTAATTGTCTAAGGAGGATTTATGATAAAAAGTGAAAATCGCCTTAGAAAAAACAAGCATTTTAAGTTTATTTATAGAAACGGTGAAACAAAAGTATGTAATTGTTTAACACTTGTGTATTTAAAAACAAAATACAAACCTTTTAAAGTTGGTTTTTCTGTATCTAAAAAGATAGGTAAAAGCGTTATTAGAAATAAAGTTAAAAGAAGACTTAGAGAGGCATTTGTTTCTTTATATAAAAACATCAACAAAAAGTATAATTATGTTTTTATTGCAAGAGAAGGTATTGAAAATATGAATTATTGGGATATTAGAAATAATATGGTTGAAATTTTAAACAAATCGGGTCTTTATGTCGAAAACAATTAAAGTAATTCTTTTTCCTATCAATTTTGTTTTTATAGGGTGTGTTAAACTGTATAAGTGGTGCATATCTCCACTTATTCCACACACTTGCAGATTTTATCCAACCTGCTCCACTTATGCAATTAAAGCATTAAAAGAATATGGGGTGATTAAAGGAACTTATTTTGCTTGCAAAAGATTGGCGAGATGTACACCTTTAAACAAAGGTGGATTTGACCCATTGCCTCAAAATATTAAAGGAGATAGTAAGTGGATTATTTAATATCAAGTATGTTGGCCACTATGCCTAACGGAATGTGGGAAAAAATAATAACAGCATTTGAAACAGCGTTTGGTTCGTTTGCACTTTCAATTATTATTCTTACACTAATCATAAAACTTGTTATGTCACCTATTGATTACTTTAATAGGCGTACAAACAAAAAAATGGCAGAAATTCAAAAGAGAATTAAACCACAAGTTGAAGCTATCAATAAAAAATACGCAAACAACGACCAGGTTAAAAACCAAAAACTTGGAGAACTTTATAAAAGAGAAAAAGTTAACCCTGTTGGTTCGTGTTTGGTTATGTTAGTTAATATTGCACTAACTTTTACAATATTTATTACTTTGTTTAATGGAATGAATGCAATGGCTTCATATAAAATTTCAGACCAGTATGAAAAACTGCAAATTGCATATGTTCAAGAATATGCAACATCTATTGGTGAAAATTTAGATTTTGACCAAGAAGGAAAATCAGTTTATGAAATTTGTATTCCTATTATAGAAAAAATGAATCAAATAACTGATGAAACTGAAAAGACTGAAGTTTTTAACACTGCAAACCAAAATGTTGCAGAAAAATATGAAGAAATTAAGGACAGTTTTTTATGGATTGACAACATTTGGCTTGCTGATAGTCCTTTCAAGAATTCTATACCAAATTATGAAGAATATGCTTCTGTTGCAAGACTTAGTAATGAAGACAAAGAAAACGAAGAATATAAGCAAGTTTATGAACAAATAATGAATCCTTTGTCTAGCTCAAAAAGCAGAGCAAATGGATATTATATTCTTGTTGTTATATGTTTAATTACTGCATTTTTAAATCAATGGTTAATGTTTAGAAAAAATAAAGGTGATGGACAACAAACTGGAAAAGCAATGCTTATTATTATGCCTATAATTATGGCATTGTTTACATTGCTATACACAACAATGTTCTCATTGTATATTATAACTGGACAAATTGTAAGCATAATAACAACACCAATTGTTAACGCAATAAGCAATGCTGTTGATAAACACAATGAAAATAAAAAAATACCTACCGATAGATTAAAACGCATTTAATGGAGGGGAATATGTTAAGTGTAGAAGCAACAGGAAAGAATATTGAACAAGCAATTCAAAATGCCTTGTTTGAATTAAAAGCACCAAGAGAAGATGTTGACATTAAAATATTGGAAGAAGGTGGTTTTTTTAAAAAGGCAAAAGTTCTTGTTTCAATTTCACCTGATGAAGTTGAAAAATACGAAAAAAGAGATAATTTAAGAAAACAAGAAGAAGGTTTTTTGGAAAAACAAGAAGTTGTTTCTTCAATTGTCCCAACAAAAGAAGATTTGGAACAAAAAACAGTTCCTGTTGAGGAAGAAAAAGAAGAAGTTGAAATTTTGACTTCTGCAACAAAAGAAAAGAAAAAAACTGAATTATCTGATTTGGATAAAGCAAACAATTTCATTCAAGGTATTTTGGATAAAACATCACTAACAGGAAGTGTTGAACTTGAAGAAAAAGGTGATGAAATTTTTGCGAATATAATTGGATATAATGACATAATTGGTTACAGAGGTGAAGGTCTTAATGCACTTCAATATCTAACAAGTGTTGTTGTTAGCAAAAACAATAGACACGCAAAAAAAATTAGAATTGACTGCGATAATTACAGAGCAAAAAGAGAAAGTTCGTTGATTGCACTTGCACAAAGATTGGCTAAAAAAGTTGAGAGAAACAATGCAAGCATAAAACTTGAACCAATGACTGCAAATGAGAGAAGGATTATTCACACTGCACTTGCAGATAATGACAAAGTTGAAACAATGTCAAAAGGTGAAGAACCTCACAGATTTTTAATTATTATGCCAAAACATTAAAATAAAAACACAACAGTTTAATTAATTTTTAAACAGTTGTGATTTTTTATACAGGGACTGATAAAATTTCTGCGAAATTTTATTAAATATTTCATATTTTGTTCGCTTCGCTCTTTAGTCCCTGTTTTTTTACTACTAACAACAAATTTTGTGTACAAAAAAACAAATGAATATTGACAGTTATTTTTATTGTGGTATAATCAAGATATGAATATAAAAAATAAAATAATGCTAAAAAATAGAGAAAAATTTACAAATATAAAACTTGCAACGGGTATTGATTTAAAAAGTTTTACTTTTAAAATAAATAAAAACAGTATAGGTGGAATTTCTTTAAATAGGTATAAAAATGTTACTTTTTTATTAAAAAAAGGAACTGCATTTTTTAAAACTTACACTTCAGATATGTACTATGAACTAAAAAATAACAGAATTATCAACGAGTGCATATGCTATGAATTGGCTAAACAAATGGGATTAAATTGTGCAGAATATGAACCAGCACACAACAATGATGATGTTGGATTGGTGTCATATAAAATAAATGGTGACAAAGAGGAAATTATTTCTGCTTTTCAGTTGTTAAAAAAAGACTATGTTACACTAAAAGATGTAAATTATTATTTTGAAAACAATCCAAAATACAAAAATTTTGACAAGGAACAAATAATTTTAGATTTGTATAAAATAATGGTTTTCGATTTAATAACTTTGCAATGTGACAGGCACTCGGACAATGTGCATTTTGTTTACAACAAAAAAGATAAAACATTAAAAGTTTCGCCAGTTATGGATAATGAAATGGTTTTTGCAATTTCGTTTATTGACACACTTGTTGAGTGTGGAAAAGTTGCAACCGATGTAAGTTGGGACGACATTGAAGGTAGTTTGAAATATTTTCCTAGAATAAAAGTGGATATAAATTTGGAAGAAGGAATAAACTTTAATAATGAAATAAAAGATATGGTTTTTTTTGCAAAAATCAACAAAAAACTAAAAGATATTTTGATTAGTGCATTGAAAAATATTAATGTTGAAAATGCAATTGAAAATGTAAACAAAAAAGGCTTTGAAATTGATGATTGCTACAAAAACTATATGATAAAAATTGTAAATTTAACAAAATATTTAATAAAAGAAGAAATAAAAAAGCAATTTGATAAAAATAATCAACAAAATAAATCTAAAATTGAAGATATTGAAAATACTCTATAAAAGGTAATAATATGAAAATTATAGTGCCAATAATAAAAAATTTTACAAGGTATAACAATTTAAAACTTGCAAAAGGAATTAATCTTTCTTTATACACATCTGTATCAAAAAAAGATGAAAGTGGTATATCAAGTGTAAGTTTTGGTGACAGATGGTTTATTTTGCCAAAGGGCAAAGCAATTTTTAAAACTTTTGACAAGGGTTTTTATGATAATGTAAGAAAGAACAGAATATATAACGAACTTTTGTGTTCTAAACTTGCCAAACAAGTTGGAATTGAATGTGCAGAGTATGAACCTGCATTTAAAAAAGGTTCTTCAACTTTTACGGGATTAATATCCTATAATATTTTAAAACAAGATGAATTATTAATTGCAGGTAATGTTCTTATTAAAAAATATATAAAAATAATAAAAAATATTAAAGATATAAGTTTTGATGAATATCAAGAAAACAGTATTGAAAAATACATAAAAATATTTACAATGCTAAAAAACAATGGACAGCATATAAATGAAAAACAAATTTTTGAAGATTTATATAAAATTGTAGTATTTGATGCACTAACATTTCAAACAGACAGGCACAACGAAAATGTGCATTTTATATATGATAAAAAAATGGAAAATTACAGAGTTGCACCACTAATCGACAATGAATTTGCATTTGGAGTTGAGTATATAAATAATGCGATGAATGACAAATACACATTTAGAAACATTATTATGCAAAAGTTTTTAGATGATTATGATATGTACGCAAAACTGTTGTATATTAAAAACAATATACAAAAAAAAGACAAATATAAAAAACAAATAGAACAAATTGTAAAATATTCTTTAAAAAATGAAAAATTAATGGAAATTTTGATTGATATTTCAAAAAAATTAGATTTAGATAAAGCAATTAATGAATTAAAAAAAGAAGGAAATGTAATAAGCAGTGGCTATGAAGAATATATAAAAAATTTGTTTGAATATGCAAAACAATCACTAAAAGAAGCAATTGTAAATTTAAAAAATGAAGAAAGTAAAAACAACAATGAAAATGCAAATAAAGAATATTAAAATATACCAAGAACCTAAAAAGTTTGTTTTATACTAAAAAATAAAAAAATTGTAATCAATAAAGATAGCTACTTTCGTCAACTTGTTTTGATAAGAGAATAAATGGAATTAAATCTAAACCAAAGTGACTTATTATTTTTTTATTTTGACTCTCTCTCTTACTCTTAACTAAAAACTAAAATGTAAAATCTGCAGTCGTCATAGATTGTTATAAAAAATAATTTGCTTACAAACTATTAGATGTATTTTAGGTTTAAAAACAAAGAATTTATATATAAAAAATAGAGAGTAAAAATAAAAAAGAAAAAAACTAAATATCATTATGCTACGCCAGCAAGAGATCTTTTTCAACAAATTGAATTTATTTAGTTTGTATGCAGTGGTTGTCTTTTGAAAAAGAGAAAGCAAGCCTCCTTATATAGATACATCTGCGGGTTTTAAATCTATTTTTAATATAATCAAAGTGTATCTTAAAAATTTTTCAAATATTTGATACAGAATTAAATTTTTATGATATAATATACATGGATAATTAAGGAGTATTTTTTATGAGTTACATAGAAAGAATTAATGAAATAATAAAGAATGTCAATAAAAACTTACTTGATTTAAGTGTAAAAAGAGAAAGAGGAACTGCACCAACTCAAGTATCTTCTGAATTCCTAACAAATAAAGAACAAGGTGATTGGGCAGAACAAACTTTTATTCATGGCATTAACAGTTTTTCAGAAAAATATGTAGCTGTAAAATATGGAAGAGATGATGATATAATAGCTGGAGAAGTTGGCTTTTCAGAATTTTATGAAAATTATCAAGAAGAACTTGATACCATTGGGAAAAGGCCAGATGTCCTTATTTTTGAAAAGAAAGATTTCCCTTATAGAACATATAACATTAGTCATTTTGATATAAATTTACTTGATACTTTAGTTCCAAAAGCAAAATGTGGAATTGAGGTTAGATCTAGTTCTTTTCTAATTAATAAATATAATTTATTTATGAAAATGAAATTCTCAAATGCAATGGAAAATATTTTAAGAATTAAATCATTAATTCTTTCTCGCTTTTCAGAATTACTAAAGAAAAAAGACTACGAATTGTATAAAATAATTTCTCAAGTAAATAAAGATAATATACATGTTGTATCATATAGAACACCATCTTGGAGAAGCACTGAAGAGTTAACAGAATTATCTTTGCTATTAAAAGAAATGAAACTAAATTTAAGTGACATACAAAAAAGATCTTTCTTAAGTATAACACCTAAAGTTGAAGACTTAAAAGTTGTATATAATTGGGTTAATAGATATAATGTTCCACATTATTATCTGCAAGTGTTTTTTGATAAGGCCTATGGTATTTCATATGAAAACATTTTACAATTAATATGTAATGAAAATTTAGAAGGAAAAGATTATTTTATCGAAAGTGATGTGAAGAATCAGAATAAAACAACAATAAAAATTAAGGCAGATAAAGGAAATAATATACTTTCTAAAGTCGAACTTCCTAATCATAAAAGTAAAATGAAAGAATTAGGTAGAGGGAGATTACTATTTTATGTAACTTTTGAAAATAGTGTAGTTACGATTAATCAAGAAGAATTTAGAAAATTGTTTGGATTTGAGATTTAATGAAAAAAAATGATTTGGGGCAATTTTATACTCCGCAACCCATTGCTAAATTTATGACTGAATGGGTTTTAAAAAAAAATAATAATGAATTGCTTGACCCCGCAGTTGGGTTAGGTATTTTCGTGTTGGAAGCTAAAAAGATACGTCCAGATATAAAAGTGACAGCTTTTGAAATTGATAGTGAAACTGTTAATCAATTAAATAAATTATGTGACTTTAGCATTGATTTACATAAAATTGATTATTTAAGCTATTTTTCTGATAGAAAATATTCGGCAATAATTTGTAATCCACCATATAATAAATTTCAACAAATACCTAATAGAGATAAATACAATAAATTATTTAGTGATAAATACGGAATTAAACTAAGTGGCTATAGTAATTTATATGTATATTTTCTAATAAAAAGTATCAATGAACTTAAAGAAGGTGGTAGATGTTGTTATATTATCCCATATGAGTTTTTAAATACTGGTTATGGACAAATAGTTAAGCAATATCTTTTAAATCAAAAAATAATCAAGCATATTATAAAATTTGATTCAAATTTAAAATTATTTAGTGATGTTATAACAACTTCATGTATTTTGTGTCTAGAAAAAACAGAGAATGAATATGTCGATTTTATTAATGTAGATTGTATTGAAAATTTATGTTTTCCTTTTAGCGATAACTTAATAAAAACACTTAATATTAATGATATCGATGCTAAAAAAAAATGGTCAAATTACTTTAAAGATGAGCAAAGTGATAAATATAGTAATTTAGTGAAGTTTTCTTCTGTGGCTATTGCAAAAAGAGGTATTGCAACTGGGAATAATTCTTTTTTCACAATAACGCAAAATAAAATTAATAAACTAAATTTAAGTAAAGATGTATGCATTCCTTGCATTGCTAAATCTTCATATATTGACAGATATATTCTTACCGATGACTATGTTCAATATTTAATAGGTGAAAATAAAAATATGTTTATTTTTGATGGAACAAAAGCAAATAATCATTATGATTTTGATTATATTCAATATGGGGAAAATATTGGTGTAAATAAATCATATCTTGTAGCACATCGTCGCCCTTGGTTTGCTATAGAAAAAAAGCAAGTTGCACCAATCTTAATTTCTGTATTTAATCGAGAAAGACTAAAAGTTGTAAGAAATGAAGCAAATATAAAGAATTTAGCAACTTTTCATGGGGTTTACTTTATTAATAATGTTACAGATGATTTTGTTACAGTATTTTTTTGCTATTTAATTACACCTATAGCACAAAAAATTTTAAATTTAAATAAAAGAGAATATGGTGAAGGTTTAAATAAATTCGAGCCAAATGATTTAAATAATGCAATGGTGTTTGATATAACAAAGTTATCAATAGATGATAAATATAAGATTAATAAAATCTATAATCTTTTAAAATTAGATGAAAATAAAAAATATATTGATGACTTAAATAAAATTTTTATAAAATATATTTTAAAATAGAAAATCATGTAAGCTAATATAAATTTTAATAATAAAGAATTAAATAATTTTATAAGTTTCAAAAGTGCTTAGCCTTTGTCTATAAGTTTTTAAAACTAATATAAAAAAGAACTTTGCAATTTGTAAAATTATTTTTTTATTTTTCTAGTTCAAGAGATTTTGACATTTGTAGTTATTTTTATTTATGTTAATTAAAAAATATTTTTTTGTAGAATATTGCAATTTTAATATTTAAAAAATAATGTTATATTTTACAAAGATAAATCATCGCTATTGTTGTTTTTTTTCTGCTCTGTTACAAATTCATTAAAGTCTTTAACATATTCATCACCAAATTTGTTGACCATATAGTTATGAAATGAATTAAAAAGATTTTTATCATATTCTTTTATTTCATCATCAATATTAAATTTTCGTATAAAAAAAATTTTCTATAATTAGTACTTCTTTGCTAATATAGTCACTCATAAAACCACTTGCATAAAGGACCATTAAATTGTTTGTCAATTTTTTAGAAAGCATATTTTTTATTTGTTAATCAAGTAATATATTGTCTTTTTGTAGGTATTTACATCTAACCAAAATTCCATCTTTTGATTTTTTTATTGAAGGAATTTTATTTTTATTTATATCATAATTATTTTCATTAACTCCAAATTATTTTCTTTTAATATGGCTTTTATGTCATTTTTTGTTAAATGCATTATGTAATTTTTCATAATATATTCTCCTAAATTAAACTATTATAAATTTGCTTAGGTGTAAAGGTTGATTTTTTATTTTTATTAAAAATAAACATACAAAAAACTAAACTTTTTTTATAACTATAAGGAAAACAATATTGAATTTAATAAACAATTACGAGTTTAAAGAATTAATGTAATAATAAAAAGTAGTAAGGTTTTGGATTAAATAATATTTGTTTTTTAATTAAATTATATCAATCCTTATTGTTATTTTAAGAATGTAATGATATAATATAACATTATGAAAACAATAGCACAAATTTCAACACCTCTTGGAAGTGGTGGCATAGCAATTATAAGAATGAGTGGAGATGATGTAAAAAAAATTGCATTTGATGTTTTTCACGCAAAGAATTTAACTTCCCAAAATATTGAACCACGCAAATTATACCTTGGCAAATTTAGTTTAGAAAATGCAACTGAAAGATGTATGATGGTTTATTTTAAAGAACCTTTTTCTTTTACTGGTGAAGATGTTGTTGAATTTCAAATTCACGGTGGAGAATATCTTGCAACAAAAATTTTGGAAGTTCTTGTAAACAAAGGTTGTTCTTTGGCAGAAAATGGTGAGTTTTCTAAAAGAGCATTTATTAATGGCAAAATGACGCTTGATGAGGCAGAAGCAACAATTGATATGATTAATGCAACAAGTGATGCCGAAATTAAAGCATCTAGTATGCTTGCAAATGGAAAACTAAACAATAAAATTGTTGAAATTCAAAACGAAATAAAAGATTGTTTGGTGGATTTGGAAGTTTCTATTGACTACCCAGAGCATAACGATGAACTTACAAGCATTGAAAAAGTTAAAGAAGTTTTAAAAAACAGCAGACAAAAAATACAACAACTTATTAACACTTGTGCAACAGGAGAAAAAATTAAGTTTGGAATTAATGTTGCAATAATAGGAAAACCAAATGTTGGAAAATCCAGTTTATTAAATTGTTTAATTGGAGAAGATAGAGCAATTGTTACAGATATAAAAGGAACAACAAGGGATATTCTTAAAGAAACAATAAACTATAAAGGTTTTAAAATTAATTTTATTGACACAGCAGGAATAAGAGAAAGTGAAGATGTTGTTGAAAAAATTGGCGTTGAAAAGTCAAAGCAATGCATAGAGCAAAGCGACATTGTTTTGTGTGTTTTAGATGCAAGTGAAGATATTGATGACGAAGACAAAAAATTAATGGAGTTAACAAAAAATAAAAATGTAATTTTTGTTTTAAATAAAATAGACAAAAACATAAAGACAAAAATTAATAATGCTATTTATGTAAGTGCAGATAACAGCACAAACATTGAAATGATTAAAGATAAAATAATTGAAATGGCAAGAGTAAACAAAGTTGATTTTTCTCAATTATACATCACAAACGAAAGGCATAAAGAAATATTAAAACAGGCTATTGTTGATATTGACAATGCAATTGAATCAACAAATTTAAAAACAGCAGATATTGTTGATATGGAAACAAAAAGAGTGTGGTCAACTCTTGGAAAAATAACGGGAGAAAGCGAAACGGAAAGTATTATTGACAATATTTTTTCAAAGTTTTGCTTAGGGAAATAAAATGGAAAATAATGATTATATTTTTGATGCAGTTGTTATTGGTGCAGGTCACGCAGGTTGTGAAGCGGCACTTGCTTTGGCACGAACAAACAAAAAAACTTTGCTTTTGACAATAAATTTGGACGCAATAGGCTTTTTGCCTTGTAACCCAAGCATTGGAGGAATTGCAAAAGGTCATCTTGTTTGTGAAATTGATGCACTTGGTGGAGAAATGGGAGTTAACACCGACAAAAGTAGCATACAACTAAGAATGTTAAATTTGGGAAAAGGTCCAGCAGTTTATTCTCTTAGAGCACAAGTTGACAAACAACTTTATCACAACAATATGAAAAGAGTTTTGGAAGAAAATGAAAATATTTACATTAAGCAGGCAGAGGCAAAAAATTTAATTATAGAAAACAAAGAAGTTGTTGGAGTTGAAACTGTTCAAGGCGAAAAATATTTTTGCAAGGCAATTGTTATTTGCACAGGCGTTTATTTAAAGAGCAGAATAATAATTGGCGAGTATTCAAAAGAAAGTGGTCCAAATGGTTTTTTAAGAGCAGAAAATTTAACACAGAGTTTGCTTGATAACAACATATCAATAAGAAGATTTAAAACGGGAACTCCTGCAAGAATGAATGGAAGAACTATAGATTTTTCTAAACTTGTTAAACAATATGGAGATGAGGGAATACAATCTTTTAGTTTTATAACAAAACAACCTCCAAAAAATGTTAGTGTTTGTTATTTAACATACACAAATGAAAAAACACACAAAGTTATAAGAGATAATTTAAGGCGAGCACCAATGTATAGTGGAGAAATAAAGGGTGTTGGACCAAGGTATTGTCCATCAATTGAAGATAAAATAGTAAGATTTGCAGACAAAGACAGACATCAAATTTTTCTTGAACCAGAGGGACTTTACACAAACGAAATTTATGTTCAAGGTGTTTCAACCTCTCTTCCTGTTGATGTTCAAAAACAAATGTATAAAACAATCGAAGGTCTTGAAAATGCTGAAATAATGAGAGATGCATATGCCATTGAGTATGATTGCATAGACAGTTTAGAGCTTAAACCAAGTTTGGAACTTAAAACAATTAGTGGACTGTTTTTTGCAGGACAAATTAACGGTACAAGTGGATATGAAGAGGCAGCAGCACAGGGAATTATTGCAGGTATAAATGCATCAAGATTTATCGACAACAAAGAACCATTAATATTGGGCCGTGACCAAGCATATATTGGAGTTTTAATTGATGACCTTGTAACAAAAGGAACAAACGAACCATACAGAATGATGACATCAAGGGCAGAGTATAGACTTCATTTAAGACAAGACAACGCAGATGTTAGGTTGACAAATATTGGAAGAGAAATTGGACTTGTTGATGATGAAAGATATCAAATATTTTTTGATAAACAAGAACAGATAAAAAAAGTTTACGATTTATTGCAGACAAAAATAAAAATTGATGAAGATTTAAAAGATTTTTATTTGTCAAATAACGAATCAGCACCACAAACATCTCAAACAATTTACAAAATGCTAAAAAGAAGTAATCTTGACATATTTAAAATCAACAATAAATATCATTTATTTGATGAATTTTCTAAAAGAGTTTTGGAATATGTAAACACAGAGGTTAAATTTGAGGGATATATTGAACAAGAAAACGAAGATATTAAAAAATTTAAAGAACAGGAAAATTTGTTAATTCCAAAAGATATTGATTATTTAAAATTAAAGGGATTAAGAATTGAAGCACAACAAAAACTAGATAAAATTAAACCATTAAGCATAGGACAAGCATCAAGAATTTCTGGTGTGTCACCAGCAGATATAACAATACTTGTTATGTATGTTAAAAATTATAAAAAAATGTAGTATTTAACATTTTAAATAAGATTTATTAAACGAAGAGAACCCAAAAAGTTAAACAACTTTAAGAGGTTCACTTTTTTTAATAATATAAAAATAAGTTTAAAAACGGCTGTTAAATTATTGATTTTTATTAAATTTGATTTTGAAAAAGAAATTAATAATGTTATACTTTTTTTAAAGGAATGAAAATAATGATACAATTGCTTAAAGAACTTTTTGAAAAATACAGAATTGAATACAATGACATAATGTTAAAAAAATTATATTTGTTTTATAGTGAAGTTGTTAGGGTAAACGAATTTATGAATTTAACAAATATAACAGAAGAAAAAGAATTTACCATAAAAAATATACTTGATAGTGTTTTGCCAATTAACACAATTCCAAAAAACTCAACAGTTGTTGATATTGGTGCAGGTGCAGGTTTTCCATCAATTCCATTAAAAATTCTAAGACCTGACCTAAAAATTACAATGATTGACAGTTTAAACAAAAGAGTAAAATTTTTAAACGATTTAGTGGCAAAATTGGAATTATCAGAAATAAATGCCATTCACACAAGGGCAGAAGATTTTGCTTTAAAAAACAGAGAAAAATACGATGTTGCTGTTGCAAGGGCAGTGTCAAGGTTAAACACATTATGTGAATATTGTCTGCCTCTCGTTAAGGTTAAGGGAACATTTATTGCCTACAAAAGCATAAAGGCAGAAGAAGAAATTGAAGAGGCAAAAAACGCAATTAATATTCTTGGTGGAAAGGTTGCAAGTTTGCAAAATGTTTTAGTTAAAGAAATAGAGAGTATAAGAATTAATATTATAATAAAAAAAGAAAAACCAACTCCAAAACAATATCCAAGAGGAAAAAATTTGCCAAAATTGAAGCCGATTATGTAAAAAAATATTAATTTTTAAAAAATTTACAACAAAAATTAAAAAAATTGTAAAAAACGCAAAAAATAAAAA
>CASFHZ010000052.1 GCA_949294585.1 uncultured Christensenella sp.
ATTTTCCTTTGCAAAAGCAATTTCTGATGTGTTTTTTTCATCAAACAATTTGTTCATATTAAACTTTAATGAGTCATATTCTTTTTGCAAATCAGCAATTAAATGGTTTTTGTTTGTAAATTCTTGTTTTAGTTTTGCTATTTCGTTGGTTAAAGTTGCAATTTCCCTATCTCTACTTATGAGATTTGCAACTTCTTTCTTTTTTGAACCACCAGTCATTGAACCTTGTGGATTTATTACATCTCCATCAAGTGTAACAATTTTATAAGACAACTTGGTTTTATTAGATATTGAAATTGCTGTGTCAAGATTATCAACAATAATTGTTGTTCCAAGCAAGTTTGAAATTATGTTTTTTATGTCACTATTATATGAAATTAAATCGCAAGCCAGTCCAAAACAACCACTATTTGAAAGTGCTTTTTCATCTTCTTGTGCAATTGTTCTTGGTTTAATTTTGTTTATAGGCAAAAATGTTGCTCTTCCAAATTCATTTGTTTTAAGAAAATTAATTAATTCCTTTGCGTTTTGCTCATCAAAAGTAACAATGTTTTGAACAGCATTGCCAAGTGCAATTTCAATTGCTGTTTCATATTTTTCAGGCACTTTTATAAGTGATGCCAAAACACCAAGCATTTTTGTTTTTATATGTTGATTTCTTTCGCTTTCTTTTAGCAATTTTTTTACTGCATAAGCATAACCATCATACTCTTTTTGCATTTCTTCAAGCATACTCTTTCTGTTTTCGTAAACTTGAATTTTTGAATTTATTTTATATCTTTCCTCTTGGTTGTCCTTAATTTCACCAACAAGAGAATCTTGCCTTATTTTTGCGTTTGTTAAGTTGTTTTGTGATGTATTTTTTTGTTCTTTTAATCTGTTTACATTTGCTTGGATTTCATCTTTAACTTTTTGTTTTTCGCTTATAGATTTGTTTATTTCTTCCAACTTTGAATTAACATCAGCCAAATTGGTTTTAAGCATTTCCCTTTCTGCTTGATATTTACTAAAATTAGCTTTAATGTCTGTTAGTTTATCCAAAGCATCGAACATTTTTTGTTGAGAATCTTGTGTTGCATCTTCGTGCAAGCTTAGTTCATCAATAATTTTTAAATAGTCGTTTGAAACTTCATCATATGACAAATTTAGTTTTTGCAATGATGACACAACCTCATCATATTTTTCTTTCTTAAAACCTAGTTCTGCATTGTCTTTTTCTATTGTGTTTTTACTGTTAAGCAAATCAATATTTATCTTAGATTTTGTTTCATTCATATTTGAAATTCTTTCTCTAATAACATTTGCTTCACCAGATTGTTTTTCAAGTTCAACAGTTAAATGCAAAATTGATTCGTGAGAATTTGCAATTTCTGAGTCTATGCTTGATACTTTATTCATACAATCTTCATACTCATTGCTTGTTGAAGTGAGTTCATTTTGTCTTGTTTGCAAATCTTCGCTAATTGCATTTAGTCTTGTGTTTATTTGTTGCTTTATAGTGTTTGCATTATCATATCTGTAAACATAGGCATTAACTTCCAAATCTTTTAATCTGTTTCTTAATTCAAGCCAAAGTTTTGCATTTTCTGCTTGTTTTTTAAGTGGTCCCATTTGCCTTTCAAGTTCACTTAATATGTCATTTGCCCTTTGAAGATTATCTCTTGTTCTTTCAAGTTTTCTTTCTGCATCAACTTTTCTTGATTTAAACTTTGCAATTCCTGCGGCATCTTCAAAAATGTTTCTTCTGTTTTCTGGCTTTGATGAAATAATTTCTTCAACTTTACCTTGTCCAATAATAGAATAACCATCTCTGCCAATACCAGAATCGTATAGAAGATTAACAATGTCTTTTAATCTAACTGGTGTTCTGTTTATTAAATAAACACTTTCACCACTTCTGTATAGTTTTCTTGTTATGGCAATTTCATCGTTGTCATAATTAAAATATCTATCGGTGTTGTTGAATATTAATGTAACTTCGCAATATGACAAACTCTTTCTTTTCTCTGTTCCATTAAAAATAACATCTTGCATACTTGAACCACGAAGCAATTTACTGCTTTGTTCTCCAAGTACCCATCTTATTGCATCAGAAACATTACTCTTTCCACAACCATTAGGTCCAACAATTGCAGTAATTCCAGAATCAAATTTAATTTCCGTTCTGTCTGCAAAAGATTTAAAACCTGCAAGTTCAATTTGTTTAAAATTCATTAGTTATTCTCCTTGGCTATCATATCAAGAATTTTTTTTGCTGCAAGTTGTTCTGCAATTTGCTTGTTTCCACTGCTTGCAACTGCTTTGTATTTTCCAACCTTTGCTTCAATAACAAATGTTGGTTTGTGAGATAAACCTGTTTGCTCAATAAGTTTATACTCAACGGTTAATTTTTTACTTTGTGCCAATTCTTGCAACATTGATTTATTATCTAATAGTTTTACATTTTCAATGTCTTCAAGAAAAATATTGTCCAAAATAAATTGTTCGCATCTATCCAAATTAGAATCTAAATAAACACTTGCTGTTAAAGCCTCAAACATATCACATTTTATTGATTTTGTGAGTTCTTTACAACTTTTTCCAAGTTTAATATAGTCAGTAACCTGCAAATTGTCAAACTGAAAACCCGCATCGATGCGATCGACCAGGAAATATCCTCTCTGCTCGATAAAATCACGGCAGCCAATGAAACAGTTATGCAGTACATAAATAATCGCATTTCTGAATTGGATGCCGAAAAGAAAGAACTGTCCGCATGGATCACACAGTTCGATGATG
>CASFHZ010000053.1 GCA_949294585.1 uncultured Christensenella sp.
AGTTGACACACATATTTTGAGAGTTGCAAACATATTAGGTTTTGTAAATGAAAAAAATGCAGACAAGTGTTCGTTAAAACTGGAAAAAATTTTTGCAAACAATTTAACAAATCTTCATCACAAAATGGTTCTTTTTGGAAGATATCATTGCAAAGCAAGAAATCCAAGTTGCAATATTTGCAAAATGAAAGAATTTTGCAAATACTATAAAAAAGATATTAAAAAAAGCAATAATGTGATATAATAACAAACAAAGGAAGAAATTATGTTTTTAGACAGAGTAAAAATTACAATAAAAGCAGGTAATGGTGGAAACGGTGCCGTTTCTTTTTATAGGTCAAAATTAACTATGAATGGTGGTCCAGATGGTGGAGATGGTGGAAAAGGTGGAAGTGTTATTTTTGTTGCGAACGAGGGAATAAACACTCTTTATGGTTTTTCATTTAAAAAGAAATTTTTTGCGACCGATGGACTTAAAGGTGACAAGCAAAGAAAAAAAGGTGCAGATGGAAAAGATGTTATAATTGAAGTTCCTTGTGGCACAGTTATTTTAGATGCTGAAACAGAAAAAGTCATTGCAGATTTAACTGAGAATGGTGAGAGGTTTGTTGCACTTAAAGGTGGAAGTGGTGGACACGGTAATGATTATTACAAAACACCAACAAGGCAGGCTCCAAGATTTTCTCAAACAGGTGAGGTTGTTAAAGAAAAACAAGTTATTTTGGAACTAAAAAGCATTGCAGATGTTGGACTTGTTGGGTATCCAAATGTTGGGAAAAGCACACTGCTTTCTGTTATCAGTAATGCAAATCCAAAAATTGCCAATTACCACTTTACAACAATTTATCCAAATTTGGGAGTTGTCCCATATAAAGACAATAGTTTTGTTGTTGCAGATATTCCAGGGCTTATTGATGGAGCAAGTGAAGGTGTTGGACTTGGACATTATTTTTTGAAACATATTGAAAGAGTTAGAGTTATTGTTCATTTGGTTGACATATCAGAAAGTGAAGGAAGAAATGCTGTTGAAGATTATTTTCATATAAATAATGAATTGAAAAAGTATAGCGAAAAATTATCAAATGTTCCTCAAATTGTTGCATTGACAAAAACAGATTTGTTAACAAAAGAAGAACTGCAAAACAAAATAAAGCTTTTTGAAGAAAAAACAAATACAAAAACTTTTCCAATTTGTGCAATAATTCACGAAGGTTTGGAAGAACTTAAAAATAAGATTTGGCAAATATTAGAAAAAACACCAAAACCTGCACCAATTGACATTGAACTAACAGATTTTGATGTTAGGGATAAAAAGACATTTGAAATTAAAAAACTTGACAACAATACTTTTGAAGTTTGTGGAGGGTTAATTGACAATTTAATTAGGGGAATTGTGCTTTCTGATGAATTGTCTTTTGCATATTTTCAAAATGCTTTAAAAAAGTTTGGAATAATTGATAAACTAAAAGAAAATGGTATGAAGAATGGAGATACTGTAATTATTAAAGATATCTCATTTGATTATGAAGAATAGGAGAAATATTATGATAACTACAAAACAAAGAGCACATTTAAGAAGTTTAGCAATGAAATTAAATCCAAGTATGCAAATTGGCAAAGAAAGTTTAAAGGAGCAATCTTTTAAACAAATAGAGGATATGCTTTTTGCAAACGAATTGGTAAAGATTAAAGTATTAAAATCTTGCGATGATGATGTAAGAACAATTGCAAACAAGGTTTCCGAATTTTTGCAATGCGATGTTGTTCAAGTGATTGGCAATGTTTTTGTTGTTTACAAAAGGTCAAGCAAGAAAGACATTAAACATATTGAACTTGAATAGATAGTTAGAATATACATAAAAAAACATATTGATGAGGCTCATCAATATGTTTTTTTACAGTTTGATTTAATTATTTTACTATAAATTAAACTATTTTTTAGGCAACAGGAAGTGTGTCACTAATTTCTGTTTTGCCTTCGTTATTTGATATTGTTATGTTATTAACTGATGGAGTTTGTTCTGAACAACCATAGTAGTATGTTGCATTTTTTTCTGGGGTGTTTGTTGTTATTCCAGAAGACAAAGTTGGTGCATTATTATTGCAAGTATAGTTTAGTACTAAGTTTAGGTTTTTATTAAATGAACAAACAATTTTTCCTTTTTGTGTTGTTATGTTGTTGGTGTTTATAATATTTGCAAAATTAACATTTATGTCGCCATTTTCTGTTGTTAATTTTGTTGTTATTTGCTTTGTTGGGTTAACAAATTGTTTGTCACTTTTTACTGTTATGTTTATTTTTCCACTCTTTGTTTCAATTTCAGATGTTGCATACATTTCATTTATTGTAACATTGCCCGATGATGTTCTTATTAAACATTCAGCATATAATTTTTGTATTGTTATATTTGAAGTTTCTGCCATAGGTAATATTACATCACCATAAACTTTTGAGATTTCTATGTTTGAAATTAACACTTCTTCACCACAAGTTAAAGAGCCGTTTATTGTGTCAGCAATTAACACACCTTTTTTTGCTTTATAAACCAAATTTCCGTTTATTTTGTTAATTTTTATTTGTGAAGATTCTGTTTTTAATGAAACATCTTTTGCATTAAGATATCCTGCTGTTATTTTCGCATTTGTTGTTGAGATGTCAAGAGTATTAAGGTTCATTGTTGAAGTTCCATCAGAAAGGGTAGAATCAAAATCTATTGTTCCACTTGGACTATTTATTGCAACAGAATTTGTTATTTTTGCATATTTGCCAAATTTAATATTTGTTGATTCTTCGCTTGTTACTGTTACATTGTTGAATGATAAATCTGTTTTTGTGTCAACTCCAAAATAAACTTCGCCACTTTGTGTGTTTATGTTTACATCAAGATTTGTTGAGTTATAACTGTTAGGGAATATTAGTGTTAATTCTGCACTATTTGAAAAATATAGCATACATTTTGGACCTGACAAATTTATTGTGTATGTTTTTTCCTCTTCGTTATATGAATAACTAACTACATATTTATTTTGTTCGCCACTTTTTACAATTCCAGTTACTGTCCCGTCTATGTCAAATCTTATTCTTGTTGAATCCTCATTTTTTACATTCACATCACAATAATCTGTGTTTATGTTTATTGTGTTTATTTTATTATTTTTAATTAAAGTGTCTATGTATTCGGAATTTTCTATTAAAGTTGAATCAGAATACAAAACAGTTGAATCAACTTTTCCATTAACATAACTAATTCCAAACAATTCAGTTCCAGGAGAAAATATTAATATTGCAACAAAAATGCAGGCAACTCCAACAACTATTGCCAAAAATAAGAATAAATAGAACATAATACCTTTATTTACTGTATTTTTCATTTAATACTCCTTGTTTTTTGTTTAATAAAAAACGATTATTAATTGTTTATTATAAATCATTATAATATTAGCACATTGCAAGTTATCTTGCAACATTTATTTTAAAAAGAGGAGAATATAAATTTATAATTAAATTTTTACATAAATATTAAAAAATTATAAAATATAAAATAATGTAGGGCTTAATTATTGATTTTGTTGTCGGAATTTGTTAAACTAAAATTATTATGAACAGGATAGTAAAAAATATTTTTCAAAGTTTAATATTTGTTATGTTAGGTTTAATACTAACAAATTATTTCTTTGATATAAATGGTAAAAATAATCAAAATATTTATGCAAGTAGTGAAATGTACAGCGAAAATGAAATTTTGGAGCCAAATGATTACAATTTACTTCAAAATTCTAATGCTAGTGGTACATATACAAATAATTTAATTTTTGTTAATTTTTTGGGTGAAGATGGTTTTGAAGATTTTAATTTGTATAAAAATTCTTACGAAACTTTTAATTATATGTTTAACACCTCTCAAACATCAGTGAATGCTTATTACAAACTAAATTCTAATAATAAACTAGATTTAGTTACAGATGTTATTACAGATGATGGAACTGAGGCAAAGATTTATACAATTAACAAACCAAGAACATATTATATGCCATATGTTATAATTCAAGATGGCAGATATATCATAAACGAAAATGGGTATTTTGATTATTATCTTGTTAAATGCGATGTTAACAATAGCACAATGCTCAATTCGCTTTCTCCTTATTTTTATTCAAATTGTGAATTAATTTCAAATGTATATGTAGTTCCAAATGGTTCGGGCTTAAAAGCAGACAGTGATTACAGTGATAAAATTATGACATATAATGAGGCTTTGGCACTTGCAAACTCACATTCAAATTATTATTTGGTTGAATCTAATCAACGGTACTTTAAAGAATATCAACTAATTAGTTCTATATATGATTTGGCAAAAGAAGATATGAATTTAACAAATTCTGATAGAAATAATGATGGAATTATTGATGTTTTCTCTGTTGCACTTATTGATGATGAAGAAACAGCAAGATATGGAATGGATGGAGGATATTACTGGAGTACTTTGCTTTGGCCACATAAAATAAGTATAGACTTTATTGAGTATAATTTTCAGTGGGCATTAAATTCATCAAACTTAAATCAATACATTAATTATTTTAGTAAACTTGGCTATTCCTATAACGATGCAAGTGTGTTGGTTAACTATTTATATGAAAAACCAACAACTTTGGGACTTTCTTTTGATACAATAAGCATAACTAATTATGAAATGTATGACTTGACAGAAAAGGCACAGTGGAAATATTTTGTAAGTAATGTATCAACTGTTTGTCACGAACTTGGGCATATTTTTGGACTTCCAGATTTATATGTTTATAACGATGCAAATGATACGTATATGGTTTACTCTTGGAGTCAAATGTGTGCTAATCCCACAAGAAGTTCTTTCTTTACTTCATATGAAAGGTTGAAACTTGAATGGTTGCAAGAGGGAACCAATGTTGTTGATATAACAAGGAATGGCGATTACACACTAAATGTTGTGAAGGGCAATGATGGTAGCAATGTTGTTGCATACCGAGTGCAAATTGATAGTGCAAATTATGTGTATTTTGAATACAGAAATTCAAGTTATCAGTATTTTGATAGTCAATGTGGTTCTCCTGGACTGCTTGTGTATTCTGTAAATATTACGGCAAGTGATGGTAATATGAATGGTGCACCATACGAAATTTATGTTCAAAGTGCAACAAGTGATACAAATATAATATATGCAAGTCTTGATGTTGGTGAGTCTTTGGGCAATGCGAATAAAGATAGTAAACAAGATGCAATTTTAATTTACAACGAAACAGTTAATGAGAAAAATACAGGAATAGTTGTAACTGTTAATTCAAGAAATGATGACTCTTTAACATTTTCAATTTCATCACCTGATTTATTGCCAGATGTTGATACATATTCAGTAGAAGATTTTGACAATAATATTGTGTTATATAATAAGTTGTTATCTCAAGTTAGCGAAGGCTATTTGTACAGAGATTCGTTTGTTGGAATTGATACAATAAATTTGGACAACTGCAACATTAGCAGTTTAGACTTTTTAGAATTATTTAACCTAGATGATGTTGTTAATATAAATTTGGCAAATAATTTACTGAGTTTGTCACAAGCAGAAGTTTATGAATTGTTAAGTGGTTATAATTTTAACATTATTTGTTTAACGGGAAATTATATTGACCTTAGTTCTATTTCTCAAAGCTTATTAACAAATAGCAAAATAACTTGGGGTGTTCAATATTTTAATGACACAACAGTTTATTTTAATCAGTCTGTTTCTTTGTCTTATTATTATAAAAACACCGATATTGTTTCAATTAAATTGAATAATATTGTTGCTAATTTGTGCAGTAATGGCATTGTTGGCAGTTTGGTTATTTCTAATGCTGGGGAAAATGTAATTAAAGAGGAATACACTTTAAAAAGTCCATTTGACACATCTTCACATCAAAAGATTTTTACTGTTATAAAAATTGACTCTGATTATGGCAATGAGCAATCTCCACTTAAAGTAAAAGTGAACAGCTCATTTCCTGATATTAGTAATTTATTAAATGTTAGTGGTGTTTCAACTTCATCATTAAAGTTTAATTACACTTTGCCATTAACTAACGGTACTAAAAATGGATTTGTTGAAATTACTGTTATCTATAACTCTATCACACTTGGTGTATATAACTTATATTATAAAATTGTTGAGGGCGTAACAGTTGAGTTCCTTAATGGACAACTTGTTTATGTTGAAAAAAACTCAACTTTAGATGTTGATAATGTTATAAATGACATACAAGTTAAAGAAAACGGCGAAATTGTAGATTTTGACTATGTAAATAATGGACAACCAAAAACATACTTTGTTATGTTTTATACTGGCTCATTTGATGAATATGGAAATGCTAATTTAATATCGGAAGTGCAAAACATTGACACTTCAAAAGTTGAAAGTTATATTGTTAAATACATAATTATAGACTCTTTTGGTGATTTATACTATTATTATAAACAAGTAATAATAACAGATAAAATTTTATTAAAAGAAAATTTTGATGAAAATCTTTACAATGCATTGTTAGATATAAAGCAAAGTCAAAGTATTTTTATTGATGATTTTGCAAATTATGATTATATAGATTTATCTAATTACAACCTTTCTTCAATTAAAGGTTTAACTCAATTGAATTTAAAACAAGGTGTGATTATAAATTTAAGCAATAATGTACTTTTTGACACAACAGAAATTAGCAATTTTGTAAATGCAAAATCGGAAATTGCAAAAGTTATTCTTGTGTTCAATAAATTCCAAAATGAAAATATTATGCTATTAAATGGGCAAGTAAGGGACAAATGCGTTTTTGCAGTTCAAAATTTGGAACAAATAATTTTACGTACAAGTGATGAGCCACAAATTGTCGCTGATTATTATGATGATTATTTAGATTGTTTAACTTTTGATAATGAATATTATCAAATTTCAAATGGTAAATTGTTAATTTTAACATATGGTCAAAACATTAATTGCCAATTTATGATTAATTATAACAACAATTATATTTCTTCAAGTGTTGATAACATTTTTGTGCAATTAAATAATGCTAGCATTAATAAAGAGTATAGTGAAAACTATGAATTCATCATTGAAGATGTTTTGTTTGTTGTTGGTTGTTCTTATGCAAATTTGACAATAGACACAAACATTAATGAGTTAAATTTAGGTGAAGTTGGAAACAAATTGGTTAATATATTTGTTCAATACCAAAATAAAAATTTGTCTTTTAATTACACAATTGTTGTTAAAGACACAACTAAGCCTGAAATAACATTAAATGGCGACCTAAATGTTTATGTTTTAAGTGTTGAAGATTATATAAGCAATTATAAAAATGATAGTTATTTTGCAACAGATGATTATGATGGAGATGTTAAAGTTGATGTTCAAGAACCAAATATGATGGGTTATGGGACATATCAAGTAAAATACATAGCAGTTGACAACAGTGGCAATGAAGCACAAATTGTTAGAAATGTTTATATTGGCAATGCATATTTATCTTCTAATTATATTGAAGTTGATTATAATGAACCATTTTTACTAGATTTTAATTTTGTTGTATTTAATGCCTCAGATTTTGATGTTTATTATAATGTTGTTGGTGATAATTATGAGTTGTTTTATAATCAAAACGAAGGAATTAAGATTGCTAAATTCGGCGAAAATAATTTGCAAATAAAACTCGTTCATAAAATAAATAAAGAACTTGTGATTAATAATGATTTAACGGTTTATATTGATGATAACATTGCTCCTGTTATAACATTAATTGGTTATGAAAATTTGGAAATTTATGCAGGCTCGGTTTATACTGAAAGTGGGTATAATGTTTCAGACAACTCAACAGATAAAGTTTTGCACTATGGAGAAAATATTAAAGAAATAAATGTTTCTGTTACCTATAAATTTCTTTCTTCTGACGGAAGTGAAAGTGTTGTTAGCAATTTGGATACTTCAAAAACAGGGAAATATACAATAACATACACAGCAACCGATTCGTTTGGCAATTCTTCAAGTGCTTACAGAATTGTAAATACGGTTTATTATCCTATTGATAATATTAGAATTGATATGTCAATATTATTAGATAGATACAGTGAGGGAAAATCGGTTAGATTTAACCTCTTAACTGATTCGATGTATATAGTAAATCCAAATCCATTAGTTATTTGGTATGTAAATGGAGTTGAATACAAAAGGGATTATGGAATGTCAACAACAATTGAATTTGATGAACCTGGTGAATATGAGATTTCTGCACAAATTGATGGAACTGAAAATGTGCATTCAACAAATGTGAAAGTAGAAATATACAAACAATCTGGATTTGAAAATTTATTCTTATTCATTGGTTTGGGTGTTGGTGTTGTTGTTATTGTTGCTTTTGTTATATACTTTGTAAATATATATAGAAAAAGAAACTTCTATTAAACATTATAAAAAGAAAAAATAGACCTTCATTATTTTGGGCTTAAACCCATTTTGTGAGGTCTGTTTTTTTGTGTGTGCTTAGCAATAATTGTGTAATTTATATACTTTTTTTATAGAAATTTAAGAAAATTTTGATGAAGTTAGGGAAATTATAAGTTAAAAAAACTGCAATAATTGCAAACACTATTCGGTGTGTTTACAAAAAAAGTAAAAAAAAGTAAAAAAAGTTAAAAAATTTTAAAAAAGTCGTTGACAATATAAGATGTATGTGTTAATATTCTAATGCTGTTCACGAAAGAGTGAGCAGAAGAACCATAACAAATGAATAACAAGAATAGTAAAGGTTAAGTACAAATTAAACTGAACGAAATCTGTCAATAAATTGAGAGTACTAA
>CASFHZ010000054.1 GCA_949294585.1 uncultured Christensenella sp.
ACCTTATCAATTGATAAGGTTATTTTTTTATATATTTTTAAATATTTTTTATTAATTTATAAGATACAAAAATATTATTAATATAATTATTAAATTAATTTAATTATAAAATTACTAAATACATTTTTTAATATATTTTTTCTATTTGTCATTCATAGAAATTGGCTTTCCACAATATTCACACCTGTTTGCACCATCGGTTATGTTCACAGTTGCACCACAACCAGAGCAAACAACTGTTTTTACAGTTTTGCCAACCTTTTTATTTTCATTCAATTTTAATGTTACGCCGTCAAAAAGATATCCTTGCAAATACCTTTTTTGAATACACTTATTTATTTCGTCCCTTACAGTTTCCTCGCTCTTGTTTAAATAAACAGACAAATCTTTAACAGTGTAAATATATTCATTTTCAACTGCATAAACAAGTCTGCCAAGTGTGCAAAGAGTTCCATAATACACCCACAAAATTGGCATAACATAAAAGCCACACGCAACACACGCAATAAACAATGCCATTAAAAGAGGAAGTCTCCCTGCTGTAAAAACAATACCAGGAATCCCAACAACAAAAAGTACACTAAGTAACATTGCAAAGAAGAACACAACAGATTTATCTTTTTTTAATGTTTTCATAATTAAATCTCCTTTTAATTATTATATTAATGCAATAATAAAACAATTAAATTTAATAAATATATTATTTAAAATATTTTAAAAAACAATTTAGTTTTGTATTATTCTTAATATATCATTAATTTCATTTTTATAAAGCTCTTTTTGATTATAGTAATACATTGCATAAAGCGAAACACTTGCATTTTCACTTGCCCTTGTTTGAGCAAATAGTTTTCTTATTGTATGCTCTGTTTGCTCCGAGTGCACCATTAAATTGTTTTTAAATGCAACATCTAAAATATGATATATATTTAAAACATTCATAACAAACACAACAACATTTTGATTGTGTTTAAACAGAGATTGTGTGTGGTTTAGTGAATCACATAATTTTTCATAACTTAGTGTTGCCGTATCTTCAAGAGTGGAAACAATAAGTGTTGCATTTTCCAATCTATCTAATTTTAGTTTTGTTTCAATCGATATTTCAAGTGCAACAATAACGCATTTTATGTTTTGTTTATTAAATTCTTTAATTCTTTCATTAATGTAATTAATTCCATCATCTAAATCACTAACTTCTTCAATTTTGCATTGTCCAAACTTTATTCCATCATTTTTTATTTCCTTATATGGAATAACAAGTTTTATTTCATCAAAGTAGTTGTTATCAGTTGATTTTATTCCATTAATTAAATCAACAGTGTTTATTTTTGCATATGCTTTGTCATAACTTAAATAAGCAGTGCCATAAATTAAATCACCTTCAATTAAATTATACTTTTGAACAATTTGTTCATCAACAAGCACATATGTTTTTTTACTAAGTTTAAGATAGTTTAAAAAGTAGTGCGCACCTTTTTCGGTCACTCTTAAAATTCCACTAACTTCAATAAAATTATAGTTTAGTGGCAATTCACTTTTTGGCATTTCTTGTTCAAATTTTATATATAATGAATCAATAACAGGACTTGGATTCATTTTCTCCTCCAATTCCCTATCTCCGTTAATAATGAGTTTTGCAAGCAAATCATCTTGCGATGCAAGTTGTTTAACTGGACGACCAAACTTATTGTTAAGGTTTGGTTGAGATTTCCCCGACTGTATGTCTTTTATGGCAGAAATAAGTTCATCTCTCTTTTTGGTTGTGGGAGAACTAACGCCTACTTTTCTTGCAAGTGCCCTAAGCTCATATATCCCCAATTTTTCCATTTCTTCATCAATTAAATTATTATACATAATCTTCCCTTTTTGTATATATTAACATCTTTTTTTACAAAAGTAAATGCAATTTACAAAAATCGACAAATATGTGACAAAATAAAAAATATCCCATTCTAAAAATAGGATATTTTTTAAATTACAATAGCAAATTTCCATTATCTGTTTCAATTGTCTTTAATATATTTTCCATTTCGCCTGAAATTGCGTTAATGTAAATATAATATGTTTCATTGTCTTTGTTGCATATAACTTCATAGCAAAGAACTTCTTTTTGATATTGAAGAGGTGCAAGAACTAATCTTGTTTCGGAAATTTGATAGTCACTTGGCACTTTGTTGTTTGCGTCTTGTGCAGTAATTTTTGCACTTTGTAAATCTCTTTCTATATGATTAATATAGTATGAACTGGCTTCATATCCAATAACCATACCTGTTGCCAAATCAACTTTAACTTTAATAAGGTCTGGATACAAAATTATATTATCTTTAACTGGTGCAAGATTTAGGTATGCATCAGAAGAAACAATATCACTCCAAACGCACTGCATATTTTCAATTCCAAGTGATTTTGTAAAGTTAATTGCAGTTGCAACTGCTTCTTTTAATGTGTAATTTTGATTTGAATTTGTATCATTGCAACTCATTGTGAGCAATTTTGCACCGTTTTTTGTAACTTGAACATATATAACATTATTTTCATTTGTTGTTAATTTATAGTCATATGTTTCAAATTTACCATTTGTTTCGCCCAAATAATCAACATTTTTGTTGGGTATATTTTTAAATATATCTTTAATTTTATCTTCTGCAACATTAACAGATACCTTTGCAAAATTCATATTTTTTATTTTTTTATTAACTGTAGAATCAGAAAATGGTCCATCATAAATCATTGTAGGATAGTCAACATCACCAGATTTAACACTTTGCAAACTTATTGTAAATTTATTGTAATCTCCTTCAAGTTTGTTGCTCTCATCATATATATTACCACTATAAATATTTTTAGATAATTCATTTACATTATTTTTTAATTCAGTAAATGCACCTTTTAACTTTTGGAGTGTGTCTATATCTGTTTGTGAAAGTTCTTCTCCTTCTTCTAATTTTTCTGCAAGACTTTGTGTGTAACCACTAACTTGATTAATAAATTTAATCGTGTCATCAATTCCGTTAATAGAAACAGGAAGAGCACTTAAATTAGTTGATGCCTCAGCAGTGTTTTTGCTTATTTCATTTAACATTTTTTTTGCATAAGAATTATAATCTGATGCAAGTACTTTTGAAAGTTTTATATCACTGTTATTAACATTATCAACAAGTTCATTGAAATTTCTTTGATAAATGTTCTCCAAATCAACCTTTAATTGATTTTGTCTTGACATAGAAAGTGAATACAAAACAATGAACGCAACCAGTAATATACTTAAAATTGTTATGGCAACAATCAAACCACCACTAACTCTTTTCTTTTTTGCTTCATCATAGTTTTCCATATTATCCCTCCTTTATATTGCAAACACGTGTTTGCCAATTGTAACCACAACCTTTCTAGTCCAAATCCATTCACTAGTTGCAGTTTCTGGATTGTAATAATACAAACAACCATATGAAGGGTCCCAACCGTTTAATGCATCTTTTGCAGCATTGTATGCAGATTGATTTGGTTCAAGATTAATTTGTCCATCATTAACTGCAGTAAATGCCCAAGGTTGATAAATAACACCTGCAATTGTATTTGGAAATTCTGGACTTTCAACTCTGTTTAATATAACTGCACCAACAGCAACTTGCCCAACATAAGGCTCGCCTCTTGCTTCTGCGTGAATACATTTTGCCAATAGGTATAAATCGGAAGAAGAATATGAAACACCACCATAATCAAGCCCCAGTGCTTGTAGTGTATTTTGTCCAACAATGCCATCAACAACCAAACCATAGTCTTTTTGAAATGCTTTAATTGCACTAATGCTCTGTGGTCCCAAAATGCCATCAATATTTCCTTTATAATAACCTAAATCTTTTAACTTTTGTTGAATTTGTTTGTTTTCGCTAACTGTTGCCACATATGTGCTTTCTGTTTCCATTGTTTGTGGTGAAATCATTTCTATTAAAGTAAATGTTGCACCATACAAAACAACAAAAATGAAGCATATAATTGCAAATACTTTTTTCTTTGTCATACTAAATCTCCTTATTTAAAAATCGATTTTAGTATCTCCAAAATTCTAGATTTATACATAATATCTTGACTATTATTTGAAACAAAGCACAAAGGAGGATAAACAACACACCACCAATTATCACCTGTTGCATCTCCAAGTTCCACAATTAAAGAATCATAAATGCCACTTTCCAAAACAAAACCATCATAACTTCTTGTTGGAAATTTCTCTTGACAAAACTTTACTTTTGCACAATAAGAAAAACCCTTTTCTTTCAATACTTCATTTGCTATACTTTCAATTCCCAACAAATTATCATTAATTACTTCAACAAAATCCTCTCTTGTTTCACAACTTGAAATTGATGGAATTAAATAAGAAACAATATCATCTTTAATTTCATATTTAATATTTTGGTCAATTTCCAAATTAGAATTTGCCCTTATATGTATCCTAATATATTCCTGCTTTGGACCATCAGAAAAAACTCCAAATAAAATTAAAATAAATGTAATAACAACAATAAAAACAGAAACAATTTTTTTCATATTAACCTCGTATTGTTTATTGACAAATATTTTAATTTTAAACATTTTTATTAATTTTTTTATAGAATTAATAATTTAATAAAAAATATTTTATCTATTTATTTACAAAAAATAATTATAATTAAATAAATTAATATTAATTTAAAAATAATAAAAAATTATTAAAAAAATAAAATAAAAGAGTATTTTTAGCAAAAATACTAATTAATACTCTTTTTGTTTTAATTTATAATGAGGAACATTAATATTTATTATTTAATAACAGTTTAGTTATTTGACACTTTTTGATAATAAATTGCAAGTTTTTCATCTTGTTCCAAAACCTCAGTAACATCTGGATTTTGATTTAATATTGTTTCAGGTTTAACAAATAATTTTTTTGCAATGTCCCAAATTTTTTCACCTGCTTTTGCAAAATAAATTTCAATAGCACAATCTTTTGCTGGTGCCTGTTCGGTATATTCCAATTCTTTAATAACCACACCATTAACATTTTTGCAAACCTGACTTCTAACTTTCACTTGTGCATCAACATAAACATCTTTGCCTTTTTTAACCATAACATCAACATCTTCAACAACAACACTTAAATCTGTTAAAACACTGTTGTCATATTCTGTTTCACAACCTAACACAAAAGGCACTTCAACATCAACTGAGTTAACCATATTGTCATCTTCGTTATAGTAAATTAAATTACTCAAAATAACGCCACTAATGTTATATTCACCATTTTCAACACCCTCATTTGTGACAGTTGCCTTTGAATAATTAACAGCAAGCAATTTATCAATTCGTGGATCATCTTCGGACAAAGTTAAACTTCCCTCCACTTTTTTATCAAAAGTTATTGGTTCGCAAACCACAGAATTTTCATAACTAACACTTGTTGCATTTGTTAAACTTTCAACAGAATATAAATCGGTTATAAGATTAACTGTGCTCGTTGAGTAAATTCTAACACACACATCAAGAGGAATTTCTATTCCTATCTTAATTTCACCTTCTTTTTCTGTTATGTTGTTTTTTATGCCGTTTTTAACAACACACACATCAACTTCTGCCATCGCTTCTTTTTGAGCATATTCCGATTCTATTTCCTGTTTTACATCACTTTTTGTGTAAACCGTTTTCAAAACAGGTTCTTCTTCATCTGTTAAATACATAAGCCTGTTTGTCAATTCACAATTAAGTGTAACAAAATTTGTTGCCACTTCAAAATTTTTCACATAAACATCACAAGTTGATGACAAAACTTGCTTCACTGGTTCTTTTAATGAAATTTCCAAGTTTTCCAACCAGTTTGAATTTGTCACGCCATCAAGTTTGTTATATGTTGTTTCCTCTTGCAAAGTACAAACATCTGTTCCTGTTGAACTTAAATATTCCACTTCCTCATTATTCAAGCAAAAACCATTCAAAACAATTGCACAATCGACTTTTGCAATGTTTGAATTTAATGCTTTAACTTGTGCATCCATTGATGCAACCTTTGCAAAAACCTTTGTATCAGGTTTAATTTTTGTGTCTATAAACTTTGACACAAAAGGTGCTGAGTATGAAGCATTGCCAATAAGCCCTTGTTCTGTTAAATAAACAAGACTAACAATAACAGTACCATTAACACTTGCTTCACCTGTTAAAGCCTCAATTTGACTGCAATTTCCATCAATATTAACAGCCAATATTTTTCTTACTGGTTCTGTGCAATCCATATTAACAGAACATTCAAGACCAATCTCCAAACTTTTTAATCTTTGTTTGCTTACTGCCAAAAACTTGTCGTATGAATTATTATTTGCCATAGTTCCTCCATTAATCACTGTTATATTGTACTTATCAAATTTTTAATTTAGAACCAAAACATAAAATAATTTAAAAAAATTACAACAATTTATTTAAACATTAATAATAAAAAAATAGAAAACCATAACTTTGGTTTTCTATTCATCTTTAAAAACAACAGTTCCACAAAGAACATCAAAATAAGAAAATGTCTGCAATTTCTCATCTGCTTTAATTGTAAAAACACTAGGATAGGCATCACTAACAATACCCTCAATTGTATCGTATCTCTTTCTTCCTCTATTAACACTAAGTTTAACAGAATTGCCCTTCAATGAAGAAATTTGTGTTTTTATTTTGTTTAATGCATCAGTGTTTATCCTTATCATAAACAACCCTCCGCATTGATTATTGACAAAATAAATACAAATTAGTCCTCTCTATTTTTTTGATTTTTTTGACTTCTTTGGTTTTATGTCTTCATCTTCGTCATAGTCATCTTCATCGTCATCGTCATAATCATCAAGGTCATCTAAATCATCATCATAAAAATCGTCTTTTTCATCATCATCTTCTTCTTCATCTTCGCCCGACAATTCATCATCGCCATCAAAAACCATATCATCATCAAGTCCTGCATCAATAAAGTCATCATCATCAAGGTCATCTTTTATTGTTGCATCACCAACTTCATCTTCTTGAGTGTCATAATCATCAGAATCTTCTCTGTTTATATAAGCAAGCCATTCATCATTATCTTTATCTAATTTTTCTGGATCAATCTTGCGTTCTTCCATACATTGAGCACACATAACTTCATCTGACCCAATATAGTTTGTTTTGCAAATTGGGCAAAGTTCGTATTCGTCTAAATCGCCACCCCCAACTTGCATTTCTGCTTTGCATACACTGCAATATTTATCTTTTTTTAAGATGTAGTTTAATTCACATCTTGGACATCTTATATATTGTTGCTTTGCCATAATACCTCTTCCTTTAAATTCCCCCTTATTATATGTATAAATTATTAATATGTCTAGTATTTTATCAAAATATTTTTTAAAATTTTTAATTATTTTTTGCAAACACAAATCTATCCTAAAATAATTACATAATTGCATATGCAAATCACGCCTAGTATGTTAAATTTTTTAATTAATATTTAACAAAATTATAAAATAAATGCAATAATTACACAATTTTTATTATATAACCTTTAGATAGTTATAATAAATTTAAAATAATTGTACACACCAAAATTGTTGCAATAATAAAATTATAATAAATACCTTTTTAAATAAATTGCTATTGAAAAGTTTATAAGCTTATGATATTATATCCATAGGAGTTAATAATGACATCATACAAAAAATTATCACAACAAGCAATAAACAAACTTTCAAAAATGAGTGTTGAAGAAAAAATATGGCTCTATGCAAGAACTTGCATAATTGAACAAAATAATAAAATAAAGAGCATAATAATTAATGCTCTTGGAACTTATGCACTTGAAGAAACAAAGGCAGAAATTGTTCACCACCTCTACGATGAAAATTCACCATATGATTTTCCTCAAAAATATAAAAATATGCAAATGATTATGAACAACAGACAAAGCATCTACAAAAAATCTGACACCTACACTCTTTGTGCATATATGCTCTACTATGACAAATTTATTGAACTTGCAAAAAATGCAACAAACCTAAAACAAATTAGATGGGCAAAAGAACAAGCATATAAAAACACAATTGCTTTGATTGATGTAAATTTGTTAAATATAAATTATGATTCATACTATCTTGCAAAAACAGATTCATTGTTAAGAAAAGACTATCGCCGTGAATTGCTTATGTATTTAATTAAAGACCTAGATATTCAAAATGGCTATCAACTTGCAAAAGATTTCATTTTGGGAAATGTTTATAAAAAAACACCACAAAAAATAAACACAACCATAGATAAAGTTTTTGCCAACCAAGTTGAAGAATACAAAAATGCAGATGGCACATCATATTATATGGACAGTGATGGGAACTATTATGAATATTATGAAATTGAAGATTGCAAACTAAATAATGTAACCCTAAAAGCAACATCAAACGGAATTAAAGAAATATTTAAAGATGATGATTATCAATTATAATATAACAATATAAACAAAAAACCTAATGAGAATTACCCCATTAGGTTTTTTTATTTACCAAATAATTAAGCTTGTGTTAATGCAACAGCAATTGCAAAGCTGTTTATATGAGCATCAAAATCTACGTCTGTAACTTTGAAAGAAATTGTGTAATTTCCAGTAGCACCGTGTGACAAAGTATCACTTACACTGTTTGCCAATGCACCTCCATCTTTTTGAACTTGAATAGTTGCATTTTCTACATCGCTACCTGCATTAACAGTTATAGAAACACTTAAATCTTTTGTATTGTGATCATTTTTAATTGTAAACTTGATTGTAACTTCTGTTCCATTTTCATCAAATGCCAAAACAAGACCTTGCCAAGTAGCCCTTTGTGTTGCTGTATCATCAAGAGATGTGTTTTTTGCAATTGAAAAACTTTGCATTTTACCACTTACATCACTTGAACTTCCACCAAGAACACCTTGTGAAACTGTGGCAACAATACCATCTGCTGTGTATGTGATATTACCACCAATTGTCATATCAACATTACGCAAACTATAAACACCAACTGTTAGCATTATAACAACCAAACACATTGCAAGAGCTATGCCAAATATTTTAAATTTGCTTTTCATACTTCTCCCTCCAACTTAAATTTTTCTATCAACTTTATAATACTATCTATTTTTAGCATTGTCAAACAATTTTCAAATATATTGTAGCACTATTTTTAATTTTTTATGCAATATATTAACTAATATATTGTTGTTTTTTATTTACAAATTGTTATTAACTCACTTTAAATAATCTATCTGCAAAAATTTAACAAGTTCCTCTTTGCTTAACGACTGTTGCTCAAAAGTGCTTAAATTTTTAATTGTTACACAATTGTTTTTAACTTCATCTTCACCAATAAAAATTGCGTACTTAATTCCCAATTTGTTAGCATAACTAATTTTATTTTTAAATTTGGTGTTCTCCAAATAGAGAACATTGTTAATGTTTTTTTGTCTTAAAACATTGCTTAATGCGATACACTCATTAAATGTGTCACCCATAGGCAAAATTATTGCTTTTGACAAAGATTTTTCTTCATCAGATATTATGTTGTGTTCTTTAAGTTTGTAAAATAGTCTTGTTAAACCAATAGACATTCCAACCCCAGGCAATTTCTCTTTTGTGTAAAAAGATGCCAAGTTGTCATATCTTCCACCACTGGAAACGCTTCCCAAACTTTCGTAACCAATTATTGTTGTTTCATAAACTGTGCCAGTGTAATAGTCTAACCCTCTTGCAATAGACAAATCAATATTAAAATAATCTTTATCAATTCCAAAAACAAGCATTTGTTTTGTAACAAACTCTAACTCATTAACGCCCAACACAAATTTGTCATTTTTAATATCAAGATTTTTTAATTTGTCCAGTTGTTCTGTAACAGTGCCATCAATTTTAATAAAATCCAAAATTTTTTGCATACAATCATCACTGATTTTGTAATCACACTTCAATGTTTCAACAAAATTTTGTTCACCAATTTTTGAGAACTTGTCAATTAACCTCAATATTTCAACGGAAGAATCCACAAGCCCAAGATATTCAAATAATCCCATCAACAACTTTCTGTTGCTTACCGAAATTTTAAATTTTCCGATATTTATTTCCTTAAAAATGTTATATATAACACTCGGTATAAGTGCATCGTAATATAAACTTAAACTGTCTTTTCCAACAACATCAATATCACATTGATAAAATTCTCTAAATCTACCCTTTTGAGGTCTTTCGCCTCTATAAACTTTGCCAATCTGATATCTAGCAAAAGGAAATGCAAGTTCATTAAAATTCAAAGCAACATATTTTGCCAAAGGAACGGTTAAATCAAACCTTAAACACAAATTATTGTCACCTTTTGAAAATTGATAAATTTGTTTTTCTGTTTCTCCTCCTGCTTTTGCCAATAAAACATCACTACTTTCAATAACAGGTGTATCTAGTGGCAAAAAACCATATTTTTCATAGGTTTTTCTTATAACATCTTTAATATTGTTAAATAAAATTTGGTCACTTGGCAATAATTCCATAAAACCAGATAAAGTTTTTGGTTCAATCATTTTTAACTCCTATAAAAAATAATATTTTTACATTATCTATATTAGTATAACATTTTTTTACCCCAACTTCAATAAATTAACTTATATTTGTTGTAAAAAACAAAACGATTTAATTTAATAAAGAAAACATAATGAAATGATAACTACATAATTTCAAATAATTAATATGATATGTAATTGTTATTGATAATACATTATAAACACACTACACACAAAATATAGTTTTAGTTATAACATCGTGTTTAATTATTATAAAAAAATATTTTTAACATCTAATTCCATTTTTTAGATAAAACTTGATTATATACAATAAAAATAAAAAAAAGACAATCTTTCGATTGTCTTAATTTAGTTTTCTGGCAATGTCCTATCTTACCGGACCGTCTCCAGTCAAGTATTGTCGGCGATGAGAAGCTTAACTTCTGTGTTCGGGATGGGAACAGGTGGACCTTCTCTCTATCGTCACCAGAAATGGTATATTTAATGGTTTCCCACGAAATATTGAATTAATTTTACAGTACCCTGACAACTGCATAGTCTAGAAACTAGTTTACAAAACATATTTTCTAAGCCAATCACATTATATACCAATTGTATTATATTTTGCAAGCAAAATTGCAAAATATTGTGATTAAGCCCTCGACCTATTAGTATCGGTCAGCTACATACATTACTGTACTTACACCTCCGACCTATCAACCTGGTAGTCTTCCAGGGGTCTTACTAACTTGTGTTATGGGATATCTAATCTTGAGGCAAGTTTCACGCTTAGATGCTTTCAGCGTTTATCTTTTCCGTACATCGCTACCCAGCTATGCCGTTGGCACGACAACTGGTGCACCATTGGTACGTCCATCCCGGTCCTCTCGTACTAGGGACAGCCCCTCTCAAATATCCTACGCCCACGATAGATAGGGACCAAACTGTCTCACGACGTTTTGAACCCAGCTCGCGTGCCACTTTAATCGGCGAACAGCCGAACCCTTGGGACCTACTACAGCCCCAGGATG